>NZ_JBAKHT010000003.1:0-416074 GCF_036906755.1 Micromonospora sp. CPCC 206171
CCCGCCGAACCCCAGCCTAGAACACCCCTCTTGATCATCACTTGACACAGAGGGGTGCCAGATCAGTGCACGGACTGAGGCGGTCGGTGAGAGTGGCAATCCCCGTATCTGGGTTAATCAGTGTCGCCGGAGAGGTCTGACCGATACGAAGATCACGTGCCCTCTTTCGCGCTCTTCGCCGCCGTCCTCCTGCTCGGCATCGCGGACTCGATGGTCAATTCCTACATCGTGCTCTTCGGCGCTGATGTGGTCAGGCTGACGCCGCTGCAGATCGGCGTGTGGGCCTCGGTGTTCGCTGTCGGCGGGATCACGATCGGCTGGTGGCTGGGACGGCTGTTCGACCGCCGGCCCGCGCGAACGTACGCGATCGGCGTGATCCTGTTGGGCTCGGCGGGTTATGTGCTGCTGCCGCGGGTCTCGGGCTTCCTGGTGCTGCTGTTGATGGCGGCGACGGTGCTCGGGGCGATAGGGGCGGCCTTCCCGCAGTTGTTCGCCCTGGCCCGCTCCGTGCTCGGCGAGGGCGCCGCCGGGCAGCGTTCCGCGCCGCTGCTGCGCTCGGCCTGGTCCCTGGCGTGGGCCGGCGGGCCGTTGCTGGGCGCGCTCGTGCTGTCCCGGGGCGGCTATTCATGGCTGATGTGGACGGCCGCCGCGGTGTTTCTCGCTTCTGCGCTGACCGTTTTCGCCGTGCCGCGGCCCGGGCCGGTCGCGGTTGCGAGCTCGTCGCCGGGCGGCACCCCTGTCCTGCTCACCGCGAGCGTCACCCTGTTCTTCACCGCGATGTTCGCGGGCGGTGTGGCGCTGCCGTTGTTCGTCACGCGTGCCCTGCATCAGCAACCTGCGTCGGTCGGCATGCTCTTCAGCGTCTGCGCCGCGGTCGAGGTATTGGCCACGCTGGTGCTGGCCGTTGTCCCCGCCCGGGTCAGCCAGCGGGCCCTGATCCTCGGCGGCTTTGGCTCCTTCGTCTGCTATTACGCCCTGACGGTCGTTTCTTCGGACATGCTGATGCTCGTGATCGGCCAGGTCTTGCGCGGGGTGGGGATCGCGATCGTCGGGGCGGCCGGCATCCGCTACTTCCAGGACCTCCTCGCCCCGGCCACCGGCCGCGCCACCACGCTCTTCGCCAACGCGTCCACGGCCGGCCTCCTGGTCTCCGGGATCCTGTCCGGCGTGGCGGTCGAGCACTTCGGCTATCGAACGACGCTCTTCCTCTGCGGGGTGGCGGCTGCGTTGGGCGGAGTCGCTTTCACACTCGGTTCCCGACGCCAGGCCGACAGCCGGCACGCGGAGAAGGTGTATAGCGGCGTTTGAGCGGGACCGGGGATATTGAGCTCTCCCAAATCGACAGCAGCGCACTTACATCGGCATGAGCGGACGTGGCCCGGATACTCGTGGAACTCTCGGTCACTGCGAGATCGGCGCCACCATGAACATCCACAGCCAGGTCATGCCCGCTCAGCTCGTCAGGCTGCCGACGTGATCAAGAACCTGCTGGGGGACGAGGGGCAGTAGCCGTCGCTACCTGCTTGGCTACCTTCGCCGACAGGAACGACGAAGGGCGCCCGCCATCTCTGACGAACGCCCTGGTCTCAAGGGTGGAGCCGAGGGGACTCGAACCCCTGACCCCCACACTGCCAGTGTGGTGCGCTACCAGCTGCGCCACGGCCCCTTGCTGTCGTCCCCGGTGTCCCGGGCACGCAGAGAACTATACACACGCTGCCCGGCATGGTCATCTCGCGGGGTCCCCACCCCGCCGCGGCTAGTTCAGCGCCACGTCGGGCGGGAAGTGGGCGACCGCCGCCATCATTCCGCCCTGTCTCCGCAGCACCATCGGCCACAGGTCGTCCGGCCGGTCGACGAAGGCGTCCCCCGGCAGCGCGTCGAAGACGAACCAGGAGCCGTCCTCGATCTCCTGCTCCAACTGACCCGAACCCCACCCTGAGTAGCCGGCGAAGACCCGGATGCCGCCGATGCCGTCGCGCAGCTTCTCCGGGTCCGCCGAGAGGTCGACGGTGCCGACCGCGCCGGAGATCTGCTGGAAGCCCTTCAGCCGGCGCATCGGGTGCCGCATCCGGGCGAGGCAGATCGCCGAGTCCGGCTGCACCGGGCCGCCCTCGAAGAGCACCGCGGGGTGACGGGCCAGGTCGCTCCAGTCACCGAGCACGTCGGCGACCGGCACCTCGGTCGCCCGGTTGAGCACCACGCCGAGCGCCCCGCCGGCTTCGTGGGCGACCAGCAACACCACCGTGCGATCGAAGTTCGGATCCTTGAGGGCCGGGGTGGCGACCAGCAGCCGCCCGGTCATGGACTCCATGGCTCGACCGCCGATCGCCCGTCCCTCCTCCTGCATCTCGGACACCGTCAGCCGCGCGCCGGGTCGTGGAACCGGTTGCCGTCGGCCGTCCGCGCTGTCACCGCCATGCCTGGCACCATAGCCTGCGCCCGGGGCGGTGGCTAAGGTCTGACCGGCGGGTGATCGAGCGGGAACGAGGGAGGGTCGATGGGTCCGACGGCGGACATCGCGGTGATCGGCGGGTCGGGGCTCTACGCGCTCCTGGACAGTGCCACCGAGCACATGGTCGAGACGCCGTACGGGGCGCCCTCGGACCCGATCACCGTCGCGGAGGTGGGCGGGCGGCCGGTGGCCTTCCTCCCCCGGCACGGCCGCGACCACCGGTACCCGCCGCACCTGATCCCGTACCGGGCGAATCTGTGGGCGCTGCGGTCGCTCGGGGTGCGCCAGGTCGTCGCCCCGTGCGCGGTCGGCGGTCTGCGGCCGGAGCTGGGCCCGGGCACCTTCGTGGTCCCCGACCAGCTGATCGACCGGACCAGCGGCCGGGCCCAGACCTACTACGACCGGGGCGCGGTGCACGTGCCGTTCGGCGACCCGTACTGCCCGGTCGGGCGGCGTACGCTGCTGGCCGCCGCGGCCGGCCGGGACGTGGCGGCGGTGGACGGCGGCACGGTGGTGGTGGTCGAGGGTCCGCGCTTCTCCACCCGCGCCGAGTCCCGCTGGTACGCCTCGATGGGCGGCACGGTGGTCAACATGACCGGCCACCCGGAGGCGGTGCTCGCCCGCGAGCTGGCCCTCTGCTACACCTCGATCGCGCTCGTCACCGACCTGGACGCCGGCGTGGAGGCCGGCCAGTCGGTCACCCAGGAGGAGGTGTTCCGGGTCTTCGCCGAGAACACCGACCGGCTGCGCGGGGTGCTGCTGGACGCGGTGGGGGCGCTGCCGACCGACCGGGACTGCCCGTGCGGGCACGCCCTGGACGGCATCAAGACCCCCTTCCCGCTGCCCTGAGCCTCCCCGGCCGGATGCACCCGGCCCGGTGAGCGGCAAAGCGCCCGACTTGTCCCCCCGCCCCCGATAGATTCGGCAGGTCGGGAGCCTCTGTCGCGGTGGGCGCCGGCACGCGCCGGGACAGGGAGGCGGGGGGGCGATGGCGACCGTCCGGGACACCACCTACGAGCTGCTCCGCGCCCTCGGCCTGACCACCGTCTTCGGCAACCCCGGCTCCACCGAGCAACCGTTCCTGCGGGACTTCCCGGCGGACTTCCGGTACGTGCACGCCCTGCACGAGGCGTCCGCGGTGGCGATGGCCGACGGGTACGCGCAGGCCACCGGCCGTCCGGCGCACGTCAACCTGCACACCGCGCCGGGCACCGGCAACGGCATGGGCAACCTCGTCACCGCCTGGCACAACCGCACGCCGTTGATCGTCTCCGCCGGCCAGCAGAGCCGGGAGATGCTGTTGACGGAGCCCCGGCTGACCAGCCGGGCGCCGACCGAGCTGCCCCAGCCGTACGTGAAGTGGAGCTACGAGCCGGTCCGCGCGCAGGACCTCCCGGCGGCGTTCATGCGGGCGTACGCCAGCGCCGCCCAGCCCCCGGCCGGGCCGGTCTTCCTCTCCCTGCCGCTGGACGACTGGGACCAGCCGGCGGACCCGCCGCCCCAGGTGCGTACCGTGGCGACCCGGTTCGGGCCCGACCCCGGGCGGCTGCGGGAGTTCGCCGCGCTGCTGGCCGCCAGCCGCTCCCCGGTGCTGGTGCTCGGCGCGGCGGTGGACCGGGCGGAGGCCTGGCCGCTGGCGGTGGCGGTGTCCGAGCGGCTGGCCGCGCCGGTCTGGTCCGCCCCGGCGCCGGAGCGGGCCGCGTTCCCGGAGCGGCACCCGCACTACCGGGGGGTGCTGCCGTTCGCCATCGCGCCGCTGGCGGAGAAGCTGCGCGGGCACGACACGGTGCTGGTCGTCGGCGCCCCGGTGTTCCGGTACTACCCGCACGTCCCCGGCGCGCACCTGCCCGACGGCGCCCGGCTGCTGCACGTCACCGACGACCCGGACGAGGCCGCCCGGGCACCGGTCGGCGACAGCCTGCTCGGCGACGCCGGGCTGACCCTCGCCGCGCTGCTGGACCTGCTCCCGGCGGCCGACCGACCGGCGCCGGAGCCCCGGCCGGCGGTGGAGCCGCCGGAGCCGGCCGACCCGCCGGACGCGGATACGCTCTTCGCCGCGCTGGCCGCCTGCTGGCCCACCGACGGGGTGCTGGTCCAGGAGTCACCGTCCAACCTGGCCGCGCTGCGCCGCCGGCTGCCGACGGACCGGCCGGCGTCGTACTTCACCATGGCCAGCGGCGGGCTCGGGTACGGCCTGCCGGCGGCGGTCGGTATCGCCCTCGCCGAGCGGGACACCGGCCGGGGCCGGCCGGTGGTCGCGGTGATCGGCGACGGCTCGTTCCACTACTCGGTACAGGCGCTCTGGACCGCCGCCCGGCTGCGCCTGCCGGTGGTGGTGCTGGTGCCGGTCAACCGCCAGTACGCCATCCTCAAGTCGTTCGCCGAGCTGAAGCACACCCCCGGCGTGCCCGGGCTGGACCTGCCCGGCCTCGACATCACCGCGATCGCCCAGGGGTACGGCTGCGCCACCAGGGTCGTCGGCACGCCGGACGAGCTGCCCGACGCCCTGGCCGACGCGCTGCGCGCCGAGGGTCCGACGGTGCTCCCGGCGCCGATCAGCGGCGAGCTGCCCCGGATCCTCTGACCGGTCAGCCGGCCCGCTGGGTGAGCACCCGCCCGGTCAGCACGTCGAGCACCGGCCGGCCGCCGAGCGGCGCGGAGAGGGTGACGGTGACCGGCTCCAGCTTCAGCTGGTCGGTGCAGACGCCGCTGGCCCGAACCACCCCGCCACCGACCACGACCACGTCCTCGCGCTCCTGCACCAGCGGGGTGATCCCGGTGTCGCAGGCGCCCACCCCGAGCACGTAGGTCAGCCGCGTGCCGTCCACCCGTTCGGTGTGCTGGGCGCCGACCATGTCGGCGGGGGCGGGCCGGGCGGGAGCCGCCGGCTCGGGCACCGCGGTGACCGACTGCGGCGAGACGGCCACCCGGGCCACCGGGGCGGCCAGTCCCTCCACGGTGAACAACCAGGCCGGTACGTCGGCCATGCCGCGGCTGGTCCGGACCGAGGCGGTGCCGAGCCGGACGGCGGTGACGGTGAGCGGGACGCAGGCGGTGGCGACCGGGCTGGAGACGGAGCCGTCCGGCCCCGGCTCGATCGTCGGACCGGGCGCCTTCGGCCGCCCATCGCACGGCGGCGGGTCGCCCTGGTCCAGCTGCCGGTACGCCTCTGCGGCGCTGAGCAGTGGCGTGGTCATCGTGCCGTCGGGAAACCGGATCGTGCCGTCGGCGGGGCGGGCGGCCGGCAGCTCGATCTGATCCCGGTACCAACCGGCCAGGAAGGCGGTCTCGGTGTCGGCGGTGAACCCGGGGTCGCCGACCAGCACGGTCGGGTCCTGCAGCGGCACGTACCCGCTCCGCCAGGCGGGTGCGGGGCGCCAGTTCTCGGCGACCTCCGCGGCCCGCTGGTGGAACGCCCCCCAGCGGTGGTCCGGGCCGGCGGACGGCCCGGCCGGATCGGAGCCGGCCGGCGCGCAGCCGGCCGCGATGGCCACCAGGGGCAGGCCCAGCAGGGCGAGGAATCGACGCATACGTACTTGGACGCCGCCCGGCACGGACCGGTTCCCGCCGGTCAGGTCTCCCCGCCGAGGTCCGTCTGGTACGCCTGCCAGAGCAGGTCCGCGCCGCGCTGCCGGTGCCGGGACAGCGCCCGCAGCAGGTCGTCGGTGCGCCGGCGCAGCTCCTCGGCGCACACCCCGGGCCGTTCGACGGCCCGCTGGAGGTCGGCCAGCGCCGCGACGATGGCCGCGTGCTCCCGGGTGAGCAGCCGGACGCCGCGGTGCAGCCGGGGCGCCTGGGCGAGCACCTCCGCGTAGAGGCCGGCCGGGCCCTCGGTGATCCGGACGTGTTCGGCGAAGCCCCGGCGGACCGGGGCGAGGTGGACGATGACCCGTTCCCGCCAGCGCGGTTCCCCCGGCGGTACGGCGAGCGCCCGCGCCAGGGCGGGCAGGTCGCCGGGCGGGCTGGGCCGGCGCGCGGCGGGCGGGCGGACCGCCGGCGGGGCGACGGACGGCTGCTGGATCGGACCGGTGACCATGGGCACCTCCCGCGCTGCGTGCTACCGCGTACAGCGATGGTGAACCCCTGTTCGGGCGCTGTCCAGGGGGCCGGAACGCCTCATTGGCCCCATCGGTCCCAGCGGCCCCAGAAGTATCCCTGGTGGCCCGACAAGTATCCGGAGACGACTGTGCGCCCCGGTCCGATGGACCGGGGCGCACATGAGGTGGTGGAGGTGCCGGGAATCGAACCCGGGTCCTTCGCCGGTTTGTCAGGGCTTCTCCGAGCGCAGCTCGCTATGCCTCTACTCGGCCCCACCGCTCACGCGAGCAAGTTGGTGTGACGGGCCCAGTCGCTGATTGATCTCGCCGCACGGACCCCGCGACCGGGTCCGATTGGCCAGCCTCCTAGCTGATGCCGGCTGACTGGGACGAAGGCGTTCCCAGGCCGACAGACTCACTACTCGCCTCAGGCGGCGAGAGCGAAGTCAGCGCGATTGTTCTTGGCGCTTATTGGTTTCCGACGAACGATTCTCGAGACGACGTCGGCTTCCTCGGCTCGCTTCCCCTGCCGCAACGTACGAAGTCGAAACCAGTCACCCCCTCGGTGGGCCACCTTCGTGGTGGCACTGATAAGCCTAACGCCTGCCGCAACGGGTTTCATCCCGAGCCCCGAGCCGGCGTGCCGGCCGGGACAGAGCGGACAAATCACTCGTCCATGCCCTTGCCGCGCCGGCCGGCCACCCGGGCGATCTCCCGGTCGGCGTCCCGCTTGGCGAGGTCCTGACGCTTGTCGTACGACTTCTTACCCTTGGCCAGGGCGATCTCCACCTTCGCCCAGCCGTCGGAGAAGTAGACCTGCAACGGCACCATGGTCAACCCGCCCTCGCGGGTCTTGCCGATCAGCCGGTCGATCTCCAGCCGCTTGAGCAGCAGCTTGCGGGTACGCCGGGGCTCGTGGTTGGTCCAGGTGCCCTGGGTGTACTCCGGGATGTGCATGCTGTGCAGGTAGAGCTCGCCGTTGCGCTCCTGGGCGAACGCGTCGACCAGGGACGCCCGACCGGCCCGCAGCGACTTGACCTCGGTGCCGGTCAGCGCCATGCCCGCCTCGTACGTGTCGAGGATGGCGTAGTCGTGGCGCGCCTTCTTGTTGGAGGCGACCACCTTGCGACCCTTTTCCCGTGGCATCGGCACCACCCCCTTTCCTGGTGACCCACGACCGGTGCGACCGGCCGCGGGGCAGAGATCATGCTACCCGAATGACAAGGACCCTCCCGCGCCGTTTATTCCGGCGCGGAAGGGCCCTCGGCGGAGCCGTCGGGTACCTAGACCCGCAGGTAGAAGCGGAGCGTGATCCAGCCGGTGATCGCGCTGAACAGCGCGCCGACGCCCGCCATGATCGGGAACATCAGCAGGATGTCGCCCCACGAGACCGGCGTGATCAGGCCCTCCAGGGCGGACAGCGAGCCGCTGCCGCCGAAGTACTTCCCGAGCGCCATGAACACCAGCGCGAGGATCGAACCGATCAGACCGGCGACCACCGCCTCCAGCACGAACGGCGCCTGGATGAACCAGTTGGACGCGCCGACGAGCTTCATGACCGCGACCTCACGCCGCTTGCTGTACGCGGCGACCTGGATGGTGTTCGCCACCAGGAGCAGCGCGGCGGCGGCCATGAACACCGCGATGACCAGCGCGAAGGTCTGGATGCCGGTGAGGACGCCGAAGACCTTGTCCAGCAGCCGGCTCTGGTCGACGATCTCGTCGACCCCCTCGGTGTCCTTGTACTGGTCGTAGATGTTCTTGTACTGCTCCGGGTTCACCAGCTTGAGCCGGAACGACTCGGGCAGCTGGTCCGCCTTGACGGCGTTCACCAGGTCCGGGGCGTCCTGGTACATCTCCTGGAACCGCTTGTACGCCTCGTCCTTGTTGACGTAGAGGACCTCCTTGACCAGGGGGTCGCTCTTGAGCTTGGCGTCCAGGTCGTTGCGCTGCTGCTCGCTGACGTCGGTCGCCAGGAAGATCGAGACCTCGACGTTCTCGTAGTAGAGGTCCTTCATGTCGCCGACCTTCTGGTACAGCAGGCCGGCGCCGCCCAGCATGAACAGCGACACCGCCATGGTGATGATCATGGCGATGGTCATGGTGACGTTGCGCCACAGTCCGACCAGTACCTCGGACAGGACGTATTTCATCCGCATCGGGTGTTCCTCCGGCTCTCCGGCATGAGGTGTTCGTCGTCAGGGTGTACGGCAGGGGTGGAGCGCCGGCTCACCCGTAGACGCCGCGGGCCTGGTCGCGCACGATGCGGCCGCTCTCGATCTCGACGACGCGACGGCGCATCTGGTTCACGATGTTGGAGTCGTGCGTGACCATCACGACGGTCGTGCCGGTGCGGTTGATCCGGTCCAGCAGGCGCATGATCTCGATCGAGGTGTCCGGGTCCAGGTTTCCGGTCGGCTCGTCCGCCAGCAGGATCAGCGGACGGTTCACGAACGCCCGGGCGACGGCCACGCGCTGCTGCTCACCACCGGAGAGCTCATGCGGGTAGCGGTGCTCCTTGCCACCGAGCCCGACCAGCTCCAGCACCTCGGGCACGACCCGGCGGGCGACCGCCTTGGTCTTGCCGATCACCTCGAGAGCGAACGCCACGTTCTCGTAGGCGGTGCGGTTGGGCAGCAACCGGAAGTCCTGGAAGACGCAGCCGATCGAGCGCCGGAAGTGGGGTCGCTTCCAGGAACGCATCGTGGTGACGTCCTTGCCGTTGACGACGACCCGGCCCTTGTTGGGGCTGACCTCGTGCAGCAGCATTTTGATTATCGTGGACTTGCCGGAGCCGGATGGACCGATGAAGAAGACGAACTCGCCCTTCTCGATCGAGACGGACACGTTGTCGAGCGAAGGCCGGGACGCCTTCGGGTACGTCTTCGTCACTTGCTCAAGCTGAATCACGGGTCGTGAGTCTACGCGGTGTAACCGCTGAGCCAAGTCCTACGCCCCACCTGTGCGAGGCGCGTCATCGATTGCCCCTCCCACCAGGAGATCGACGACGCGCTCCGCTCCCGCTTGATCACGCAGCGTCGTTGGCGAGCTGCTGCTGCTTGCGCCAGCGGATGCCGGCCTCGATGAAGCTGTCCAGGTCCCCGTCGAAGACCGAGGACGGATTGCCGGTCTCCTGCTCGGTTCGGAGATCCTTCACCATCTGATACGGGTGCAGGACGTAGGAGCGCATCTGGTCGCCCCACGAGCCGGCGGCGTCCGTCTTGAGGCCCTGGAGCTTGGCCTGCTCCTCCTGGCGCTTGCGCTCCAGCAGCCGGGCCTGGAGCACCCGCAGCGCGGAGGCCTTGTTCTGCAGCTGGGACTTCTCGTTCTGGCAGGTCACCACGATGCCGGTGGGGATGTGGGTGATCCGGACCGCCGAGTCGGTGGTGTTGACGCTCTGCCCGCCCGGGCCGGAGGACCGGTAGACGTCGATCCGCATCTCGTTCTCGGGGATGTCGATGTGGTCGGTCTGCTCCACCACGGGCAGCACCTCGACCCCGGCGAAGCTGGTCTGCCGGCGGCCCTGGTTGTCGAAGGGGCTGATCCGCACCAGCCGGTGGGTGCCCGACTCGACGCTGAGGGTGCCGTAGGCGTACGGGACCTTGACGGTGAAGGTGGCAGACTTCAGGCCGGCCTCCTCCGCGTACGAGGTCTCGTAGACCTCGGTCGGGTAGCCGTGCCGCTCGGCCCAGCGCAGGTACATCCGCAGCAGCATCTCGGCGAAGTCGGCGGCGTCCACCCCGCCGGCGCCGGCCCGGATGGCGACCAGCGCCTCCCGGGAGTCGTACTCGCCGGAGAGCAGGGTGCGGACCTCCATCTCCTGGATGGCCTTGCGCAACCCGCCGATCTCCGTCTCGACCTCGGTGAGGACCCCCGGGTCAGCCTCGGCCTCGGCCAGCTCCAGCAGGACACCGGCGTCGTCGAGCCGGGAGCGAAGGCTGCCGAGCTTGCCGATCTCGCCGTTGACGTACGACAGCTGCGAGGTCACCTGCTGCGCCTTCGCCTGGTCGTCCCAGAGGTCGGGCGCGGACGCCTGCTCCTCGAGCCGGGCCTTCTCCTCGTGCAGGCGGTCGAGGTCGAGCACCGCCTCGATGTTGCGTAGGGTGGCGTCGAGTTCCTTGAGCTGTTCGGCGTAATCGGCAGCGGTCACGACAGACAAGCGTACTGTGCGTGCGGCGGTCCGCTCACGTCACACCGCCGACCCGGGCAGATGATCAGCCGACCGGGGCGGTCTTGAGCCAGGAAAGCGCCGCCTTGTGGTAGGCGACGGCGAACTCCAGCGCGCTGGCGTCGTAGGTGTCGCCCTCCTTCTTGGCGTTCTTCACCTGCTCACGCACGTGCGCCAGGGCCTCGGTGTGGTACTCGTTGGCCGAGGCGTAGAGGTTCTTCAGCTGGCTGGCCGAGTGCAGGTCGCCGAAGGCGATCCGCAGCGCGATCGGGTTACGGATGGTGTCCCGACCCGGGTTCTCCGCCAGCCAGCGGGAAAATGTCCGTTTCCCGCTGGCGGTGATCGCGTACGGCTGGCTCATCCGCGGCCCGGGCTTGCCCAGCCGCACGAAACCCCGCTCGGCCAGCACCGGCAACTCGCGGTAGACCTGACTGCGGGTCATCGACCAGTACGGCGCCAGTCGGCGCTCAGCGGCGGCCATCAGCTGGCCGCCAGTCATCGGGCCCTCGTGCAGCAGCCCCAGCAGAGCTGCCGCGGTGGGGTTGACTCCGGATTCCGCCATGCCCTCTAAGCTGCCACTTTGCCGTCGCAGCGTCCAGGATTTCCGGATTTGCCACCCGGGAGGATTTCCAATGTGCACTGTCGGCCGACGACAGTGCTGCCAGGACTATCGATGCGTACCGGCCGGACGGTGTCCAGGCCCCACCGGACGGCCCCCACCCCCCCACCCCCCCACCCGCCCTGCACTTTCCCGGAAAGCGGGGCCATGACGCGCCGAATGGCCCCGCTTTCCCGGAAAGTGGCGCGTTGAGGTGCGGGCGGAGTGGGCGGCCGCCGGCGGCGCGCGCAGCGCCACCGGCGCCCGTCGCCGGTTCAGCCCATGTGCGGGTACGTGTGGTCGGTCGGCGGCACGAACGTCTCCTTGATCGTCCGCGGCGACAGCCAGCGGACCAGGTTGAGCCAGGAGCCCGCCTTGTCGTTGGTGCCGCTGGCCCGGGCGCCGCCGAAGGGCTGCTGCCCGACCACCGCGCCGGTCGGCTTGTCGTTGATGTAGAAGTTGCCGGCCGCGTACCGCATCCGCTCGGCGACCGCCTCGACCACCCGGCGGTCGTTGGCGAAGATCGAACCGGTCAGCGCGTACGGCGCGATCGACTCCGCCTGGGCGACCGCGTCGTCGAAGCGGGCGTCGTCGAACACGTGCACGCCGAGGATCGGACCGAAGTACTCGGTGGTGAAGGTCTCGTGCGCGGCGTCGCTGCACTCGAAGAGGGTGGGCCGGACGAAGTAGCCGACCGAGTCGTCGGCGGTGCCGCCGGCGAGGATCCGGCAGGTGTCGTCCCCGGAGATCAGCTCCAGCGCGGCGGTGTGCCGGCTGAACGCCTTCTCGTCGATCACCGCGCCGCCGAAGTTGCTGAAGTCGGTGACGTCGCCGTAGGTCAGCGACTCCGTGGTGGCGGCCAGCCGGTCGCGCAGCCCGCCCTCCCAGAGCGAACGCGGCACGTACGCCCGCGAGGCGGCCGAGCACTTCTGGCCCTGGTACTCGTAGGCGCCCCGGATCAGCGCGGTGTGCAGGGCGTCGACGTCGGCGCTGGGGTGCGCGACCACGAAGTCCTTGCCGCCGGTCTCACCGACCAGCCGCGGGTAGCCCCGGTAGCCGGCGATGTTCTCGCCGACGGTCCGCCACAGGTGCTGGAAGACCTTGGTGGAACCGGTGAAGTGGATGCCGGCCAGGTCCGGGTCGGCGAGCACGACGTCGGAGACCTCCTCGCCGCGCCCGGTGACCATGTTGATCACGCCGGGCGGCAGGCCGGCCGCCTCGAACAGCCGCATGGTGAAGTGCGCGGCGAACTGCTGGGTCGGGCCCGGCTTCCAGACCACGGTGTTGCCGAGCAGGGCCGGCGCCGAGGGCAGGTTGCCGGCGATCGCGGTGAAGTTGAACGGGGTGACCGCGTAGACGAAGCCCTCCAGCGGGCGGTGGTCGAAGCGGTTCCACACCCCCGGCGACGACATCGGCTGCTCTTCGAGCAGCCGCCGGGCGAAGTGCACGTTGAACCGGAGGAAGTCGATGAACTCGCAGGCCGAGTCGATCTCCGCCTGGACGGCGGTCTTGGACTGGCCCAGCATGGTGGCGGCGTTGAGCGTGTCCCGCCAGGGGCCGGCGAGCAGCTCGGCGGCGCGCAGGAAGATCGCGGCCCGCTCCTCGAACGGCAGCGCGCGCCACATCGGCGCGGCGTCCTTGGCGGCCTTGACGGCGGCGCGGGCGTCGTCGTGGGTGGCGTGGCCGGTGACGCCGAGCACGTGGGCGTGCTTGTGCGGCTGGACCACGTCGATCGACTCGCCGCCGGCCATCCGCTGCTCGCCGGCGATCGTCATCGGCAGGTCGATCCGCTCGGCAGCGAGTTCGGTCAGCCGCCGCTGCAGCCGCTCCCGGTCGGCGCTGCCCGGCTCGTAGGTGCGTACCGGCTCGTTGCGCGGCTCGGGTACGGAGAACACGGCGTCCATCACAGGCTCCTGTGCGATCTCGACGGCGGTGGCGAAATCGGACCCGCGGGCACCGACCGGACGGCCGGACGCCGGGCACCGCGCGGGTGAGGCGTCGCGGCGGCGGGACCTCCGGCGATTCTCCCACGCCCGCTCCCCGCCGATCGCGCCCCGCCCGCCTGGAAACCATAGATCGAGAAGTACGGGTGCGGGCCGGGCGGCGATCCGTACCCGAACGGCCCTTTCGGCCGAAGGAAAGCAGGCCGGCGGGGCGGGTGCGGGCGCGCGGGGCCAGCCGGACCGGGCGCGTACGCTGGATGGCCGGTGACCTGCCCCGGCCCGCCGCTGCGGTCGGGCGCCCGTCGAAGGGGACACGATGAGCAAGCAGCCCGGCAGCTCGACGGCCGCGCAGTCGGACCAGCCGGACAGCACCGACCCGGCCGACCAGGTCGACCAGGCCGAGCAGGTCGTGCCGGTGGCCGACGCCCCCCGCGCGGCGCGCGCTCCGGGCGCGCCCGTGCTGGCCCTGCTGGCGGTCGGTTGGCTGGCGGCGATGCTCTGGTCGACCCGCGAGGCGATCAGCTCGGCGGCGGCCGGCCTCACCGCGATCAGCCTCTCCGCCTTCGCCCTGCCCGGGGTCATCTCGGCCGCCCTGGTGGCCGGGACCGCCGTCGCCCTGGCGGTGACCGGGCTGCTGGCCCGGCGGGGCGTCGACCGGGCCACCCTGCGCTTCGTGGTGGCGGTCGGCACCGGCCTGCTGGTCGGGCTCGCCGCCGCCCTCGCGATCAACCTGACCTACGCCGACAACGCGACCACCAACACGATCGCCGGCACCAGCGCCGCCGCGGCCATCATCGGCGGGGCACTGGCCGGCGCCCGCGACGCCGCCCCGGTCGGCGCTGTGGTCACCGCCGCCCTGGGCACGCTGGTCTTCGTGGTGGCGTTCAGCCGGGCCCGTGACCCGCTGTTCGACCTCTTCGGCGCCGACGGCTCCCAGGCGTCGCTGGTGAGCGCCGCCAAGTGGGTCTCCCGCACCGAGTCGCTGCTCGCCGGCCTGCTCGCCGGCCTGCTCGCCTACGGCTACCTGACCTGGGCCCGCCGCCGGGCGCTGGGCCGCGACCCGGCGACGCCGGCGCTGCGCTGGCCGGCGTACCTGGTCGCCGGGGCCGGTCCGGGCCTGCTCCTACTGCTCGCCGAGGTGATCATCCGGATCGGCGGCCGGACCCTGCTCGACCTGGCCAGCGCGCTGAGCGAGGCGGACGCGGTCGCCCAGACCAGCCTCGGCACCTCCAGGATCGACAACGGCATCTGGGTGCTGTTCGTCGGCGCGCTGACCGCGCTCGTCGCCTTCGGCCGCACCCTCGGCCCGGCGCCCCACGACGACGAGCCGGAGCCGGCCGAGGACTGAGGCGTCCGCTCCGGCCCTGCCCCCGGCGGGGTCGCCGGTGGAGAAGAGTGATCGTCCCCGTGTGCGGCGGGTTGGGGTCTCCGGCGCCTGGGGCACCCCAACCCGCCGCAAACGGCCGCGTTGGTCGCAGCGGTGGCAGAGACCGCGGTGGTCGACGCCGACACGGTCGACGGGTGGGCCGTCGGCGGGTGGGGTCAGGAGGCGGCGCGGAGCAGCAGGTCCAGCTCGGAGGGGTCGTACCATTCCAGCTCGTGGTCCTCGGCACTGTCGACGGTGAACTGGGCGTCCGGGTCGCCCGCCAGGGCCTCGGCGACCACCTCGACGGCGGCGGCCACGTCGTCCACCGCGTCCGCCCCGTCGACGTGCAGCGCGGCCACCGACCGCACCGGCACCGGCTGGTCGAGCCGCACCGTGCTGGAGCCGAGGTCACCGTCGCCCCGGCCGACCGCCGACGGGGGCAGGTCCACCGAGACCACCACCCGGCGCCGGGGCGCGGCCGGATCCTTCCGCAGCAACTGGAGGGCGTCCTGGGCGGCGCGGGTGAACGCGACGTACTCCAGCTCCTCCTCGTCGCCCTCGGCGTACCACTCGCGCAGGGCGGGGGTGACGGCGTGCGCCTGGTCGGCCGACAGCCCCTGCTCCCGCAGCCGGGCCAGCATCGGCACGGTCGCCGGGACGTACACCCGGACCAGCTCGTCGCTCACCGTCGTATCCCCCGATCGTTCGCGGACCGGCGGGTCTGCCGGTCCCGGGCGCCGATCATGCCGTACGCCGAGACCGTCATACACCCCGCACCGGCCCGGTGGAAGTTGCCGCACCGCACCGTCGGCCGGGTGGGTGCTGGGCGGGTCCGGCCGGTGGTGGCAAACTGAGGCAAACGACGTCAACACCGGGGGTTATCCGTGGAGCCGAGGTTTCTCCTGCTCTCCGACGTGGCCACCGAGTTGAACGTGTCGGACTCGCAGGTCTACCACATGGTGCGCAGCGGAGAGCTGCCCGCAATCAAGATCGGCGGGCGCGGCCAGTGGCGCGTCGAGCGCGTCCAGCTGGAGGAGTACATCCAACGCAAGTACGCCGAAACCGCCGAGTGGGTACGCGGAAACCCGCTCGCCGACCGCGACACCGAGTAGCCACCCGGACGCCGACCGCCATTGACGGTGGGCACTGTCATGCCCGATTATCGAAGCCTGTCGGAGGCAAACGAAGGCAAACGTAACGATCAGAGGTGAGCAGCATGGTCGACTCCCGCCGTCCCGGTCCCGCCCGGCCCCCGGTCCGGCTGCGCCCGGCCCCGGTCAGCGACCCGCCCTACGTCGACGAGTCGCCGGATCTCTGGCCCCGCCTTACCGGCCAGCTCGCCCTCGACCTCTTCGGTGCCGCGCACCAGAGCGCCGGCCGCCCGCCCGGCCGGCGGCACGACTCCCGCCCCGGGCCGCCACGGCCCCGCTCCGGCCCGCCGCCCGGCGCCCTCGCCACGGCCACGCCCGAGGCCGGCCGGGCCGCCCAGCGGTTCGTCGCCACCTTTTTGGAGATCCTCAACGGCTACCGCCCGCCCGGGCAGCTCCGGTCCCTGGTCGAGCCCGGACGGGCCGCCGAGGTGACCGAGCAGCTGGCTCGGGCATCGGCCCGCACCGGTCCGCACCGCCGTCGGTCGAGCCGGCCGGTGGTGCACCTGCGCCGGCTCCGGGTGTGCGAGCCACGGTCGGCGGCCGTCGAGGCCGCCGCGGTGCTCGCCGGCGCCGGCCGCACCTGGGCCCTGGCGGTACGCCTCGAACACCGCCGGGGCGGCTGGCTCTGCACCGCCCTCGAGGTGCTCTGACCACCTCGCCCTGCTCTGACCACCTCGCCCTGCTCTGACCGCCTCGCCCGCGTGCCCGGACGGGCATGATCCACTCCAGAACGCCGACATGCTGCCATCGGAGCGCCTCGGACACCGCCACGTCCGGAACGGCGAAGGCGGCCCCGCACGGCCGGCCCTTCCAGACACGCGAGGGTGCCGGCGGAGCCGACGGCGAGAGCCGCAGTCCCGGGGGACTGCGGCTCTCGTCGTACCGACTCGGCGGGGCGGGGCCCCGCGTCAGGATCAGGCGCCGCCGTTGGGCGCGCCGTGGCAGCGCTTGTACTTGCGGCCGGAGCCGCACGGGCAGGGCGCGTTGCGGGACGGGCCGTTGCCGCCCTCGGCGCGCTCCGCCGGCACCGACCCGGTCCGGGCGGTGCTGGCCGCGACGGCCTGACCGCTCGCCCCGGTGGCCGCCGGACGACGCGGCGCGCCGGACGCCCCCGGCGCCGCCGGACGGGCCGGAGTCTCCGAACGCCCGACGCCCAGGGCGGGCGCCTGCTGCTCCGGGTGCTCGATGACCGGGGTGCCCCGGCCGGCCTCGCCGTCGACGGCGGGGGCGGAGTACTGCAGGCCCTGCTGCTGCGGCGCGCGGTTGAGACCCTTGGCCCGGATCTCGACCGGCTTCTCCAGCAGCTGGACCTCCTCGGCCTCCGGCTCCGGCTCCTGGACCTGCACCTCCAGGTTGTAGAGGAAGCCGACCGTCTCCTCCTTGATGCCGTCCATCATGGTGGCGAACATGTCGAAGCCCTCGCGCTGGTACTCGATGACCGGGTCGCGCTGGGCGTACGCCCGGAGGCTGATGCCCTCCTGGAGGTAGTCCATCTCGTAGAGGTGCTCGCGCCACTTGCGGTCGATGACCTGGAGCAGCACCATCCGCTCCAGCTGGCGTACCGCCTCCTCGCCGAGCTGCTCCTCACGCCGGTCGTACGCGGCGTGCGCGTCCTCCTTGAGGCGGGCCAGCAGGAAGTCGGCGTCGATGCTCGCGCGGGCGCCGCCGGCCTCCTCCTCCATCTCCTCGATGGAGATGCCCACCGGGTAGAGCTGCTTGAGGCTGGACCAGAGCTGCTCCAGGTCCCAGTCCTCGGCGTAGCCGTCGCTGGTGGCGCCGGTGACGTACGCGGTGACCACGTCGTCGATCATGTTGCGGACCTGGTCGGAGAGGTCCTCGCCGTTGAGCACCCGCAGCCGCTCGGCGTAGATCACCTGGCGCTGCTTGTTGAGCACCTCGTCGTACTTGAGGACGTTCTTGCGGATCTCGGCGTTCTGGCCCTCGATCTGCGCCTGGGCGCTCTTGATCTGGCGGGTGACCATCTTCGACTCGATCGGCACGTCCTCCGGGATGTTGAAGCGCTCCATCACCGCCTCGACCGCACCCGCGCGGAAGCGCTTCATCAGCTCGTCCTGCAGCGACAGGTAGAAGCGGGACTCACCCGGGTCACCCTGCCGGCCGGCCCGACCGCGTAGCTGGTTGTCGATCCGGCGGGACTCGTGCCGCTCGGTGCCGAGCACGTAGAGGCCACCGGCGTCGGCGACCTCCTCGGCCTCGGTTTCGCAGGCCTGCTTCCAGACGGGGAGGACCTCCTCCATCGCCTTGGCGTACTCCTCGTCGTTCTCCAGCGGGTCGAGGCCGCGCTGGCGCAGCTCGCTGGCGGCGAGGAACTCGGCGTTGCCGCCGAGCAGGATGTCCGTGCCACGGCCGGCCATGTTGGTGGCGACGGTGACCGCGCCCTTGCGGCCGGCCTGGGCGACGATCTCCGCCTCGCGGGCGTGGAACTTGGCGTTCAGCACCGAGTGCGGGATGCCGCGCCGGCGCAGCAACTGGGAGAGGATCTCCGAGTTCTCCACCGAGACGGTGCCGACCAGCACCGGCTGGCCCTTCTCGTGCCGCTCGGCGATGTCCTCGATGACCGCGTTGAACTTGGCCCGCTCGGTCTTGTAGATGACGTCGGCGCGGTCGATCCGGACCATCGGCCGGTGTGTCGGGATGGTCACGACGCCGACCTTGTAGACCTTGTTGAACTCGCCCGCCTCGGTCTGGGCGGTACCGGTCATGCCGGAGAGCTTCTCGTAGAGGCGGAAGTAGTTCTGGAGGGTGATGGTGGCCAGGGTCTGGTTCTCCTGCTTGATCTCCACCCCCTCCTTGGCCTCGATCGCCTGGTGCATGCCCTCGTTGTAGCGACGGCCGTGCAGGATGCGGCCGGTGAACTCGTCGACGATCAGGACCTCGCCGTCGCTGACGATGTAGTCCTTGTCGCGCTTGTAGAGCTCCTTGGCCTTGATCGCGTTGTTGAGGTAGCCGACCAGCGGGGTGTTCACCGACTCGTAGAGGTTGTCGATGCCGAGCCGGTCCTCGACCTTGGCCACGCCGCGCTCGGTGACCGCGATGGTGCGCTTGGCGTAGTCGACCTCGTAGTCGCCCTCGCCGTCGGTGCCGGGCTGGAGCCGGGCCACCACGCCGGCGAACTCGGAGTACCAGCGGGCGGAGTGCTCGGCCGGGCCGGAGATGATCAGCGGCGTCCGGGCCTCGTCGATGAGGATCGAGTCGACCTCGTCGACCACGGCGAAGTTGTGGCCGCGCTGGACCAGCTCGTCGCGCGACCAGGCCATGTTGTCGCGCAGGTAGTCGAAGCCGAACTCGTTGTTCGTGCCGTAGGTGATGTCGCACTCGTACGCGGCGCGGTGCTCGGAAGCCGGCCGGTTGGGCAGGACCACGCCGACGGTCAGGCCGAGGAACTCGTGCACCCGGCCCATCCAGGCGGCGTCGCGCTGGGCCAGGTAGTCGTTGACCGTGACCACGTGCACGCCCTTGCCGGACAGGGCGTTGAGGTAGACCGCCATGACCGAGGTCAGGGTCTTGCCCTCACCGGTCTTCATCTCGGCGATGTTGCCGAAGTGCAGCGCCGCGCCGCCCATCACCTGGACGTCGTACGGGCGCTGGCCGAGCACCCGGGCAGCCGCCTCGCGCACCGTGGCGAACGCCTCCGGCAGCAGGTCGTCGAGGGTCTCACCGTCGGCGAGCCGCTCCCTGTACTGCTCCGTCAGGCCGCGCAGCTCGTCGTCGGTGAGGTTGACGTAGTCGTCCTCGATCGAGTTGACGGCGGCGGCGATGGCCTTGAGCCGACGCACCATACGGCCCTCGCCGGCGCGGAGGACCTTTTCCAGAATCGACACGGATCAACGCTCCCCTAGACAGTCTCGAACCATCGTAGGCGCTCCATCGGCGCGATGGTCACTGGTGGCGGCGGTCCGGCCCGGCGAACCCGACATATCGCGCAGGCGGTGCCGCCACCGGCGGTTATCCGGTTACGCCCACCGCGAACGATCCGGCACGATGGCTCGGATGGAGCCTGTGGAGATCATCGAGGACGGCCTGCTGCTACGCCCCTGGCAGGCCGCCGACGCGGACGCCGTGCACCGCGCCTGCCAGGACCCGGACATCCAGCGCTGGACCACCGTACCCCGCCCGTACCTGCCGGAACACGCCCACGGGTTCGTCACCGGCATCGCCCCGACGGCCTGGGCCGGGGGCACCGGGGCACCGTTCGCGGTCTGCGCCGCCGGCACTGGCGAGCTGCTCGGCTCCTGCGGCCTCGTCTCGATCGACCGGGCCCTGGACTCCGCCGAGATCGGCTACTGGACCGCGCCCTGGGCGCGCGGCCGGGGCGTCACCGTACGGGCCACCCGGGCGGTCGCCCGCTGGGCGTTCGACGCGCTGAAGCTGCGCCGGCTGGTCTGGCAGGCCGAGGTCGGCAACCACTACTCCCGGCTGGTCGCGCTGCGCGCCGGCTTCCAGGTCTCCGGCGAGCTGCGGCTGGCCCACCCGGCCGAGGGCGGCCGGACGGCCGGCTGGATCGGCTCGCTGCTGCCCGGCGAGGTGCCCACGCCGGGCGAACCCGGGCCGGCCGGCCCGGACACCCTCGACGCCCGCCGGGCCGCCGTCTTCGGTCGGCCGCAGCCCGTCCTCTTCGCCACGGCGGGCGACACCGAGCTGCGGCTGCGCCCGATGGAGGAACGCGACCTCGACGCCGTCGTCGAGAGCTGCCGGGACCCCGACACGGTCCGCTGGACCACCGTGCCGCACCCGTACCGGCGCGAGGACGCGGAGGGCTTCCTGCGGGACTTCGTCGACGCGGCCTGGGCCCGGGGCACCGGGGCGTACTACACCGTCGCCGACCCCGACGACCGGTACGTGGCCTCGGTCGACCTGCGCGTCGGCCCCGACCCGCTCGTCGGCAACGTCGGCTTCATGACCGCCCCGCACGCCCGGGGCCGGGGCTACATGCCCGCCGCCGTGGGCGCGCTGGCCGCCTGGGGCTTCACCACCCTGGGCCTGGCCCGGATCGAGTGGCTGGCGCTGGTCGGCAACACCGCCTCCCGCCGGGTCGCGGAGAAGGCCGGGTTCTCGTTCGAGGGCACCGCCCGGGCCCGGCTGACCGCCCGCGACGGCGGCCGGGGCGACGCCTGGGTGGCCGCGCTGACCGCCGAGGACCTGGCCCGGTGACCCCGGAGACGATCGAGGCGGACGAGGTCCGGCTGCGTCCGTTCCGCCTCGACGACGTCGCGGACACCGCCACCGCCTGCGCCGACCCGCTCACCCGACGGTTCATCTCCGGCATGCCCGACCCGTACACCGAGCAGAGCGCCCGGTGGTGGATCACCGAGGGCGCGCCGGCCGCCTGGGCCACCGGCGGCGCCGCGTACGCGATCGCGGACCCCGCCTCCGACCGGCTGCTCGGCGGGATCGGGCTGAGCCAGCCGGTCCCGGCGCGGGGCCAGGCGGAGATCGGCTACTGGGTGGCGCCGTGGGCGCGCGGCCGGGGCGTGGCCAGCGCCGCCACCCGCGCGCTGGCCGGGCACGCCCTCGCCGCCGGCGCCGCCCGGCTGGAGCTGCTCACCCACGAGGAGAACGCGCCGAGCATGCGGGTGGCGCTCGCCGCCGGCTTCCGGTACGAGGGGGTCCGCCGGGGCGCGAACCCGACGCGCGGCGGCGGGCGGCACGACCTGTGGGCCTGGGTACGCCTCGCCGACGACCCCGCCGGCCCGACGCCCCGGGCGCTGCCGGACCTGCCGGACGGCCGGCTCGGCGACGGCGTGGTGACGCTGCGCCGGCTGACCCCGGCGGACACCGACGCGCTGTACCGGCTGCACACGCTGCCCGAGGTGGTGGCGAGCCGGGTACGGCAGGCCCCACCGACCCGGGCGGCGATCGCGCGGCGCTGCGCCGTCGCGGAGAGCGAATGGCTGGTCGGCAGCTCGGCCGACTTCGCACTCTGCGACGCGCGCACCGGGGAACTGGCCGGCGGCTGCGCGATGATCTATGACGAGCCAGCCACCGGCCAGGCGATGCTCGGCTACAGCCTGCTGCCCGAGGCGCGCGGCCGGGGGCTGGCCACCCGGGCGGTGCGCCTGGTCGCCGACTGGGCCTTCGGGCCGGTCGGGCTGGCCCGGCTCTGGGCCGGTACCGCGCCGGACAACGTCGGCTCCCAGCGGGTGCTGGAGCGGGCCGGGTTCCGCCGGGAGGGGCTGATGCGGGGTCGGCTCCCCGGCCGGGACGCGGTCCGGGCGGACGCGGTGCTCTACGCGCTGCTCGCCGACGAGCCGCGCTGAACGCGCGGCGGCCACCGGAGCCGGGATGGGCGAACCACCCGGCTCCGTGACCGGCTGCGAGGGGTGGACAGGGGTCAGATGTCGAGCGAGATGATGCCGTAGTCGTACGCGTGCCGCCGGTAGACGACGCTCGGCCGGCCGGTTTCCTTGTCGTGGAACAGGTAGAAGTCGTGCCCCACCAGTTCCATCTGGAACAGGGCGTCGTCCACGGTCATCGGCTCGGCGGGGTGCACCTTGGCCCGGGCGATGTGCCAGGGCTGGTCGTCGTACTCGTCGGCGGGCTCCTCGGCCCGGTCGGCCACCGCGGTGGCCGTACCGCCGGGCGGCGCGGCCAGCTCGGCCACCGGCAGACCGGCGGTGGCGGCGGCGACGGAGAGCGGCGCGTGCCGGCCCCGGTGCACGCGGCGGCGGTCGGCCGCCCGGCGCAGCCGGGTGTCCAGCTTGGCGATGGCGGCGTCGAGCGCGCTGTAGAAGTCGCTCGTGCAGGCCTCCGCCCGGATCACCGGCCCTCGGGAGACACAGGTGATCTCCACGCGTTGGCAGGTGTCGGACTGGCGGGGATTGCGTTCGTGGAACAACTCCACGTCGACTCGGATGAGCTTGTGGTCGTAGCGTTCGATTTTTGCGAGTTTCTCAGCTACGTGCACCCGGTAATGGTCCGGCACTTCGACGTTTCGGCCCTTGACCACGATGTCCACGTGACCTCCCTTTTTCGGATGGTCGTCTGATCTTCAATCCGGTCGACCGACCCTGGGAGCATCCCTTCGGCGTCGACCGGTCAGGTACGGCTACGCCTCCTTCCACCGCCGGGGGCGGGTTTGAAACCTCCTACCCCCGACAGGAAAACGCTAACTCCTGTTCGGCCGGCAGTCACCCCCAGTTGTCGAGAACGCTCAGGAATTTCACACCTCATACACCAAGGGGTGAAACGGAAACACGAAGCGTTACCAATGGCGTCGTTTTTGCGTTGCGGCGAGCACCGCCGCGACGTTTGGCGTTATTCCCAGGCCTCGCAATGTGCGGGCCACCGCGGCCAGGGTGGCCCCGGTGGTGAGGATGTCGTCGAGCAGCACCACGCTGCGCCCGGCGGCTTCGCGCCCGCCCCGGCCCGCGCGGGCCCGGAACGCCGACGCCGCCGCGGCCGCCCGCCCGGCGCTGTCCATCGCCACCGAGTCGGGCCGGGGCAGCGCCCGCAGCGGCCGGGCCGTCCGCACGTCCCACCCCGCCCCGCGCAACCGCCGGGCCGCGTGCCGGGCCAACCGACCCAGGTGGTCGCCGTAGCGGGACCGGGCCGCCGCGGCGGTGTCCGGCACCGGCACCAGCAGCACCGGCCGCGCCGGGCTTACCGCGTCGGCCACCACCTCGGCCAGCAGCGCGCCCAACGGCCCGGCCAGGCCGTGCCGACCCCGTTCCTTGTACGCCAGCAGCGCCTCCCGCAACGGCCCGGCGTACGGGCCGAGGGCGTGGCAGGGCGGCAGGTCGGGCGGGGCGGGGGTGGGGCGCGCCGGGGCGGGGCGCAGCGCGCCGAGCGCGTCGGCGCAGGCCGGGCAGAACCCCCGCCGGCTCGCCGAACCGGTCCGCCGGCAGCCCGCGCAGCCGCTCGGCAGCACCAGGTCGGTCAGGTCCGCCCAGAGCCCCACCGCCCGCACGACGCCCTCAGTACAGGAAGAAGGGGGCGGTCGGGCTGCCCGGGCGGACGCCGGCCGGTGGCGGCGCCACCTCCAGCACCTGGTCGCGCCGGATGGTGTCCGGCGAGGGATACCGGTAGGCGACTCCGTTCGCCTCGTACATGATCAGCGCGCTGGGCAGCGGCACCACCGGGTTCGTCGGGTACGCGGCCAGGTGCGTCACCCGGGCGCCCACGTCGGCCACCAGCGCGGTCTCCAGCGCACCGTCGGTGCTCACGTAGTAGACCGCCGAACGGTCCGCCGTACCGGCCACGACCAGGGTGTTCTCGTCCGCCCAGTCGACCGCGGACAGGTCGCGCAGCGAGGTGGCCACCGCGCGGGCCGGGCCGACCGAGACCAGGCCGCCGGCCAGGTTCACCGCCGCCAGGTGCAGCCGGCCGCCGATCACCAGGGCGAGCCGGTGCCCGTCCAGCGAGCCGGCCACCGCCGTCACCCGGCCGGAGACGGTCAGCGGCACCGGGACCGTCCGGGCCCGGTCGTCGAAGCGGTAGAGCTGGCCGTCCGCGGCCACCAGCCCGTACGGCTGGCCGGGGTCGAGCGAGCGCAGCCACATCGGGCGCCCCATCGCGCCGAAGGTCTGGGTGCCCCGGTGGACGCCCTCCACCGTGGCGGTGCCGGATCCGACGGCCAGCCGCTGCCGGCCGCCCGGGGCGCTGACCACCAGAGCGGCGAAAGTCCTGTCCTCGACCCGGCTGATCCCGGCCGAGACGACGTTGCGGTTGTCGGCCGGCATGAGCGGCACCACCCCGCTGGCCTCGCCCGGGAAGTTCAGCCCGTGGACCGCGCCGTCGTAGACGGTGAACCGCTGCGGGGTGACGTCGACCGGGTAGAGCGGGTGCGCCAGGCGGTGCTGCTCGAGGTCCGCGATCGCCACCCGGGACTGGTTGCGGGTGGTGAGCTGGAGTTGGCCGTCCAGCTCCGGCAGCGACCAGGCGAGCTGGATGCCGATCCTGCCCAGCTCGCGGTTGTCGTCACCCGGCAGTTCGAGGGTGACCTCCCAGCGGCCGCCCGTCTCGATCGCGTTGTTGATCAGCGCGGTGCGGTCCGGCAGGGGCCGGGCAGCCGGACGCAGCCATTCCGACGGGCCGGCGAGCAGCCACTTGACCACCTCGCTGACCCTTCGCTCGTCCGGCACCGCCAGCGGCAGGTATCGCTGGTCGGCGACCAGGCGGGTCTGGTCGGAGTTCCAGAAGTAGACCGGCCTGGTCTGGTAGTACTCCCGCAGCGCCCGCTCGCTGAGCAGCAGCACGTTCGGCGGGTCGGTGACGAAGAGGCCGGCCTCCTCGGTGCCCTGCTGCCCGGGCGAGACGGCGCCGCGCAGGGTGAACCGGTACTCCCGCTCGGTCGCCACCGGTGGCGCCAGGACGCCGTTG
The DNA here is from genome assembly GCF_036906755.1 of Micromonospora sp. CPCC 206171. Taxonomy (NCBI): domain Bacteria; kingdom Bacillati; phylum Actinomycetota; class Actinomycetes; order Micromonosporales; family Micromonosporaceae; genus Micromonospora; species Micromonospora sp. CPCC 206171. The sequence continues at coordinate 25,055 of NZ_JBAKHT010000003.1, forward strand.
GACCGCAGCACGCCGATCTGCTGCACCCGCAGGAGCACGAAGAACAGCCCGTTGGCGTTCTCGGTGATCACCGGGTTCTCGGTCAGCCGGATCACGTTGACCGCGACCTCGCTGCCCTGCTTGTCCTGGAGGCGGCTCTTGTTCTCCGGCGCGATGAACTGCTTGACCCGGGCGTACGCCCGGTCCGGCTCGCCCGCCGCGGCGGAGAGGAAGTTGTGGACGAAGGTCTCCCGGTCGTTGCCGGCGGCCGCGCGGGCGGGCGGCTCGCTGCGGCGGGAGCTGGACGAGCCGGCCGCCACCGCCGGCCCGGACCCGTCCACCTGCACCTCGGTGTGCTCCGGGATGCCGCAACCGGCCACGGCCAGCAGCGTGGCGCAGAGCGCCCCGGCCAGCGTCCGCCCGCGCGGTGCCGCCATCCGTAGGATCACGAACGCACCTCCGACCGGTCGTCGCCGGCGGCCGGGGCCGGCCCGATGGCCAGGGTGCCCTCGCCGACGGGGCCGATCGCCAGCAGCTCGCCGGGGCGCGGGCCGCCGAACGGCAACGCGGCGTCGGCCGGCACCAGCCGCAGCGGCGAGGTGGTCAGTCGGTCCCCGGCGCGGGCCGGCAGGGTGAGCCGGAACTGGGCGCCCTGCCCGGGCGCGCCCCACGCCTCCAGCCAGCCGCCGTGCAGCCGGGCGTCCTCCAGGCTGATCGACAGGCCCAGGCCCGTCCCGCCGGTCTGCCGGGCGCGGGACGGGTCGGCCCGCCAGAAGCGGTTGAAGACCAACTTCTCCTCCCCCGGCTTGAGCCCGACGCCGTGGTCGCGCACGGTGATCGCGACGGCGGTCTGGTCCATGCCGAGGGTGATCAACACCGGCTTCGCCTCGCCGTGCTCGACCGCGTTGCCGACCAGGTTGCGCAGCACCCGCTCGACCCGGCGGGGGTCGACCTCGGCGATGACCGGCGTGGTCGGCACGTCGAGGTGGATCGGCACGCCGGCCCGCTCGGCCAGGCCGGCCAGCCGGTCGGCGACCCGGTGCACCACCGGCACCAGGTCGGTCGGCTCGGCGTCGAGCATGGCGAAGCCGGCGTCGAAGCGGCTGATCTCCAGCAGGTCGGTGAGCAGCTCCTCGAACCGGTCCAGCTCGGCCTGGAGCAGCTCGGCGCTGCGGGCGACGGCCGGGTCGAACTCGTCGCGCTCCGCGAAGATCAGGTCGGCGGCCATCCGGACGGTGGTGAGCGGGGTACGCAGCTCGTGCGACACGTCCGAGGTGAACCGGCGCTGCAACCGGGACATCTCCTCCAGCCGGAGGATCTGCCGTTGCAGGTTGGTCGCCATCTGGTTGAACGAGGCGGCCAGCAGGGCCAGGTCGTCCTCGCCGTTGACCACCATCCGCTGGTCGAGCAGGCCGGCGGAGAGTCGCTGCGCGGTCCGGGCGGCCACCCGTACCGGGGTCACCACCAGGCGGGTGACCAGGGCGGCGAGCAGGCCGAGCAGCAGCACCAGGGCCACCCCGGTGGCGAGCACGGTGGCCCGGGCGTCGGCGGCGGTGGCGTCCTGCCGGGTCAGCGGCACCAGGTAGTAGAGCTCCAGCTGGCCGAAGCGGGTCGGCACCGGCGAGCCGTACACCAGGTACTTGGTCCTCGGGCCCCCGAGCCGGCCGGTGCGGACCTGGTGGGCGACCTTGCCGTCCGCGACGGCGGCCCGCAGCTCCCGGCTGATCAGCGGCCGGACGTCCGTCGCCGGGGAGGTCCGGGTCTCGATGATCCCCGCGTAGCTGTCCGCGGTGATCGCCACGACCACCCCGCTGGCCTGCTGCGGGTCGCCCCCGGCCAGGTAGTTGACCGTGCCCTCGATGGTGTCCTGGAGCTGGGCCTCCTGCGGCTGGCTGTAGAGGTTGAACTGCTTCGCCGAGTAGTCGCTGCCGCTGCGCAGCCGCAGCAGCACGTCGGTCTGGGCGTTCTCCACCAGGATGTTGGTGATCTTGTCGGCGATCAGGTAGGCGAAGCCGCCGACCAGCAGGCTGGAGGCCACCAGCGTGATGGTGACCACCCGCACCTGCAACGACCGCCGCCAGGTCTGGTGCAGGCCGAGGCCCTGAGCCACCAGGGCACGGCAGAGCACCCGCGCGGCGGGTCGCCAGCCGGCGGGGGTGCGGGAGTGGGGGGTCGGGGAGCTGGTCACGGTGCGACCAGGCTATCCGGTACCCGCCTTGTAGCCCACGCCCCGAACGGTGAGGATGATTTCCGGGCGCTCCGGATCCGGCTCGATCTTGGCGCGTAGCCGCTGCACGTGCACGTTCACCAGCCGGGTGTCGGCCGCGTGCCGGTAGCCCCAGACCTGCTCCAGCAGCACCTCGCGGGTGAAGACCTGGCGCGGCTTGCGGGCGAGCGCGACCAGCAGGTCGAACTCCAGCGGCGTCAGCTTCACCTCCTCGTCGTCCCGGCTGACCGTGTGCGCCGGCACGTCGATGGTGATCTGGTTGCCGGGCGGCCCGATCGTCAACATCTCCGGGGCGACGTCCTCGCCGCGCCGCAGCCGGGCCCGCATCCGGGCGACCAGCTCCTTGGGCTTGAACGGCTTGACCACGTAGTCGTCGGCGCCGGACTCCAGGCCGAGGACCACGTCAACGGTGTCGCTCTTGGCGGTCAGCATCACGATCGGCACGCCGGATTCGGTCCGGATCGCCCGGGCCACGTCGATACCGCTCATACCGGGCAACATCAGGTCGAGCAGCACGATGTCGGGTCGATTGTCCCGGAACGCGGCCAACGCCCGTTCCCCGTCGGCGACGAACGAGGGCAGGAAACCCTCGCTGCGCAGGACGATGCCGAGCATCTCGGCGAGCGCGGGGTCGTCGTCGACCACCAGTACCCGGGCTCTCATGGGATTTATGTTTCCATCCCCGTTCAGTTCGGTGGGATCGGCGTCACCCGGCACGGTACTGCCGAGCGTGGTGTCACCGCACGTCCCACGCGGAAGACCGCCGCCGAAGGTCATCTGTGAGGGCCGCGCGGCGTGCGGGTCCACCCGATCGGACGGGCCGTGTCACCATGATCCCCCGGGTGCCCCGCCGCCCGCCACCGAGACCCGTCAGGAGCAGGAGTACGCGTGCCCGACGTCGGCCCGACCGCCGTGCTCCCGAGGCGCCCGCTCACCGTCGGCGAGCTGCTCGACTCGGCCGTGCTGCTGCTGCGTACCCAGGGCCGGCTGCTGCTCCCGCTGGGCGCCCTGTTCGCCGTCGGCGAGCAGCTCCTGCTCCACCCGCTGCGGCTGGCCGCCGGCGTCGAGCCGCCGAGCTGGCTGCTGGGCGTCGACGGGTTCCCTGCGCTGTGGTTCCTGCTGGCGCTGGGCGCGGCGAGCGAGGCGGTGATCGTCACGCTGCTCGGCAACCCGGCCGCCCGGGCCGCCGGCGCCGCGCTGCTCGGCCGCCGCGCCGGCGTACGCGAACTGCTCCGCCCCCGGGACGCCCGCTACGGCGCCACCCTGCTCCTCGCGCTCCTGGTCGGCCTCGTCGTCATGCTCGCCGGCCTGATGGGCCCCCTCTGGTTCCTCGCATACGCCCTGTTCGGCTCCGTCGCGGCCGCGCTGGCGGTGGACCGGGTGCCGGTGGAGCGGGCGGTCGGCCGCGCGGCGCGGCTCGCCGGGCGCGGCGGCGGGCAGGCCGGCGCCGTCCGGCTGCTCGGCTACCTCGGCTGGTGGATCCTGCGGGTCGGCCTCGGCCTGGGCGTCCTCACCGGGCTCGACTCCCTCGACCTGATCGATCTCGACGACCCGGCCCTGGCCCAGGTCGCCGCCATCACGGTCTGGGCCGGCGTGAACACCGTCGCCTACCCGGCGCTGGCCTGCCTGGACGCGGTGATCCACCTGGACAACCGGATGCGCACCGAGGGCCTCGACATCCGGCTCGCCCGCTCCCCGGCCGGCCTCGCCGAGCCCGTCCTGCTGGCGGCCGACCGATGAGCTTCAGCCGCTGGTGGACCGAGGCCACCGCCGCGCTCGGCGACCTGCTGCCGCTGCCGCTGGCGGCGCTCCTGCTCCTGCTGGCCGCCGGGTTGGCCGCGCTGGCCTGGTACCACTGGCCGGCGTGGGTGCCGCGCCGGCTGCCCCGGCTCCGGCGCCGCCGACGCCGCTTCCGGCTGCCCGGACTCCGCCTCCGGTTGCCCCGATTCCGCTTCCGGCCACCCCGGCTCCGGCTGCCCCGGCTCCGCTTCCGACTGCCCCGCTGGCGACGGCGCCGGCCGACCCGGCCCGCCGCCGGGACCCCGGAGCTGCCCCGGCCCCGGGCGGGCGACGCGGCACCGACCCCCGGGCCGGCGCTCTCCCTGGCCGACCGGCTGGCCGCCGAGGGCCGCTTCGCCGAGGCGGTACGGGAACGGCTGCGCGGCATGGTCCGCCGGCTGGTCGCGACCGGGGCGGTCGAGCAGCGCCCCGGCATGACCGTCACCGAGCTGACCGAGGCGGCGGCCCGCAACCGGCCCCCGGTCGACCCGACGCTCCGCGCCGCGGGCACGATCTTCTCCGAGCTCTGGTACGCCCGGCGTACCGCCTCCGCCGAGCACGACCGGCGGATGCGGGAGCTCGCCGACGAACTGGACCGGGTGCTGGCCGGCGGTCCGGAGGAGCCGCGATGACCGCCACCGCCGCACCGCCGGCCGCCACCTCGACCGCCCCGCCCCCGCCCCGGCGGCGACGCCGCTGGCACCGGTTGGTGATCCCGTTCGCGCTGGCCGCCGTGCTGCTCACGATCACCGTGGTCACCCACGCGGTCGACCAGCCGGACGCCACCGAGCGCGGCTACCTCTCCCCGGTGGCGACCAACGACGACGGCGGCAGCCGGCTGGCCGAGGCGCTGCGCGGGCAGGGCGTCACCGTGCAGCGGGAGACGGACACCCTGCGCGCCCTGGTGGCGCTCGACAGCGGGCCGGCGACGCTCTTCGTACCGCAGCCGGAGCTGCTGCACCCGGACACCGTCGGCGCGCTGGGTGAGCTGCCGGCCGGCCGCCGGCTGGTCCTGGTCGACCCGTCCCTGCGGGTGCTGGAGTCGGTGGACCTGCCGGTGGCGCGGGCCGACCGGCGCTGGGCCACCCGGGCCGTCGCCCCGGACGCCGACGGGGTGCCGTGCCCGCTGCCCGAGGCCGCCCGGGCCGGCACCGCCGCCGCCCGGCTCCAGCGGTACGCCCCGCGGGCCGACCTCGCGGCCACCCTGCGCACCTGCTACTCCGGTGGGCTGGTGCACCTGCCGTGGGCGGCCGACGTGGTGGTGATCGGCGCCGGCGACCCGTTCCGCAACGACCGGATCGGCGAGTGGGGCAACCAGGCGCTGGCCACCGGGCTGCTCGGCGGCCACGGCCGGGTGGTCTGGCTCGACCTGGACGGACCCGCCCCGCCCCCGCACTTCGGCACCGGCAGCAGCGGCGAACCCGCCTGGTCGCCCACTCCCGGCGGCTCGACCACCTACAACGGCGGTGACGGCAACGGCGGGCAGCCCGGTGACGGCTACCCGGGCGGCTCCGGCGACTCCGGCGACCCGTCGGAGGGCGACGACCCGGCCGACGGCGACGAGCAGGACCAGGGACAGGCCCAACCGCCGGACCCGCAGAACCCGCTCTGGGCGGCGTTCCCCGCCTGGTTCTGGGCGCTGCTGGTGCAGCTCGCGCTGGCCGCGCTGCTGGTGGTGCTCTGGCGGGCCCGCCGGCTCGGTCCGCCGGTCGCCGAGCCGCTGCCGGTGCGGGTCCGCTCCGCCGAGACGGTTCTCGGCCGGGCGCGGCTCTACCAGCGCGCCCGCGCCCGTGGCCCGGCCGCCGACACGCTGCGCGCCGCCGCGCTCGACCGGCTCGCCGCCCGGCTCAACCTGCCCGCCACCGCACCGCCCGCGGAGGTGGCCGCGCTGGTCGCCGCGCGGACCGGCGACACCATCGACGAGGCGCACGAGCTGCTGTACGGCGGGGAGCCGTCCTCCGACGCCGAACTGCTGGCACTGGCCCGGTCGCTGGACCGGGTGACCCGTACGGTCGCGGCACCCCCCGACCACCCGACCGAAGGAGACCTCCGGTGACCCACCCCGTCGCATCCGCCGCGACCGCGACCGCCGGCGCGGACGACGCCCGTGCCGCCCTGCACCGGCTGCGCGCCGAGGTGGCCAAGGCGGTCGTCGGGCAGGACGCCGTGGTCACCGGCCTGGTGATCGCGCTGCTCTGCCGGGGGCACGTGCTGCTGGAGGGCGTACCGGGAGTGGCCAAGACGCTGCTGATCCGGACGGTCGCCGCGGCGCTGGACCTGGATTCCAAGCGGGTGCAGTTCACCCCCGACCTGATGCCGGGCGACGTCACCGGGTCGCTGATCTTCGACCCGCACACGGCCGCGTTCACCTTCCGGGAGGGGCCGGTCTTCACCAACCTGCTGCTCGCCGACGAGATCAACCGGACCCCGCCGAAGACCCAGTCGGCGCTGCTGGAGGTCATGGAGGAGCGGCAGGTCTCCGTCGAGGGCGCCCGCCGGCCGCTGCCGGACCCGTTCATCGTCGCCGCCACCCAGAACCCCATCGAGTACGAGGGCACGTACCCGCTGCCGGAGGCGCAGCTGGACCGGTTCCTGCTCAAGCTCACCGTGCCGCTGCCCACCCGGGACGAGGAGCTGGGCGTGCTGCGGGCCCACCACGCCGGCTTCGACCCGCGGGACCTGGCCGCCGCCGGCGTACGGCCGGTCGCCACCGCCGCCGACCTGGCCGCCGCCCGGGAGGCGGTCGGCCGGGTGTACGTGGCCGAGCCCGTCCTCGGCTACATCGTGGACCTGTGCCGGGCCACCCGGGCCACCCCGGCGCTGGAGCTGGGCGCCTCGCCCCGGGGCGCGACGGCCCTGCTCAACACGGCGAAGGCGTGGGCCTGGCTGGCCGGGCGGGACCACGTCACCCCGGACGACGTCAAGGCCACCGCCCGGCCGACGCTGCGGCACCGGCTGCGGCTGCGCCCGGAGGTGGAGCTGGAGGGCGTCGGCGTGGACGCGGTGCTGGACACGGTGCTCGCCACCGTGCCGACGCCGCGATGACCTGGCGGGCGGCCGTCCTGCTGCTGGCGGGCGCGCTGACCCTGCCGGCGTGGCCGGACCCGTTCCTCGGGGTCGTCGCGATGACCGGCGCGGTGCTGCTGCTCTGCGCCCTGGACTGGGCGCTGGCCGCCCCGCTGCACGCGGTCACCGCCACCCGTGAGGGCGACCGGACCGTCCGGCTCGGCGGCACCGCCACCGTCGCGCTGCGCCTGACCAACACCTCCGGCCGTACGCTGCGCGCCCAGGTCCGCGACGCCTGGGTGCCCTCGGCCGGGTCCCGGCCGGACGTCCCACCGGAGCGGGTCGTGCCGGTACCGGCGGGCGGCGACGCGCTGCTGCCCAGCCGGCTCACCCCGACCCGGCGCGGCGACCGGCCCGCGGTGGCCCTGGCGGTGCGCTCACTCGGCCCGCTGGGGCTGGCCTTCCGGCAGCGCGCCGGGCGGCCGGTCACCCCGGCCTGGACCCTGCGGGTGCTGCCGCGCTTCGACTCCCGGCGGCACCTGCCGGAGAAGCTCTCCCGGCTGCGCGTGATCGACGGCATGCAGGTCACCCGGGGACGCGGCCAGGGCACCGAGTTCGACACCCTGCGCGAGTACGTCGTCGGCGACGACGTCCGCTCGATCGACTGGCGGGCCAGCGCCCGGCGGGCCGACGTGCTGGTCCGCACCTGGCGGCCGGAGCGGGACCGCCGGCTGGTCTGCGTGCTGGACACCGGCCGCACCTCGGCGGTACGCGTCGGCGACGAGCCCCGGCTGGACACCGCGATCGACGCGGCGCTGTTGCTCACCGCGCTCGCCGCCCGGGCCGGCGACCGGGTCGACCTGATCGCCGCGGACGCCGCGATCCGGGCCACGGTCACCGGCAGCGGACGCCCCGCCCTGCTCGGCAAGCTGGTGACCACGCTGGCGCCGCTGCAACCGGCGCTGGTGGAGACGGACTTCGAGCTGATCGTCGGGGAGATCCTCCGCCGGGAGCGGCAGCGCAGCCTGGTGGTGCTCTTCACCGCCCTGGAGGCCGGCGCGCTGGGCGAGGGCCTGCTGCCGGTGCTGCCCCGGCTGGCCGCCCGGCACCGGGTGGTGGTGGCCGCCGTGCACGACCCGGTACTCACCCGGCTGACCACCGCCGCGCCGATCCGGCCCGAGGACGCCTACGCGGCGGCGGCGGGCTGGCGGGCGCTGGCCGAGCGGGACCGGGTGCGCGCCGCCCTCGCCCGGTACGGCGTGACCGTGGTGGACGCCCCGGCGGACCGCCTCGCCCCCATGGTCGCCGACACCTACCTCCGCCTCAAGGCCCTCGGCCAACTCTGACCCACCCGGCACTCCCCGACGGTCCGGGTGGTGTGGGTCAGGTCAGCGACCGGCGGGGTCGGCGGTCGGGGTCGGTCGGTGCCAGGCGCGGGCGGGGTCGGTGGAGGGCCACAGTTCGGCCAGCCAGGGGTCGGTGCGCTCGGCGGCGACCGATTCGGCGGCGACCGCCCGACGGCCGAGCACCACCACGTACCCGAGGAAGCCCAGCCAGACCGTGGCCCCGAGCGCCACGCGCAGCGCGATCGGCACCGGCGCCGGGGTGACGAAGGCCTCCAGCAGCGCGGAGACCGCGAAGAGCCCGACCAGGCCGACGGCGACCAGGATGGCCGAGCGACCCGCCTCGGCGACGGCCCGGCCCCGGGTCAGGTGCGCCGGCGGGGAGATCCACGCCCACGCCGTCCGCAGGCCCACCCCGGCGGCGACGAAGACCCCGGTCAGCTCCAGCAGGCCGTGCGGGGTGATCAGTCCGAAGAAGACGTCGGCCCGGCCGTAGGAGACCATCACGCCGCCGACCACGCCGACGTTGAGCGCGTTCTGCCAGAGCAGGTAGAACACCGGCACCACCAGTACACCGGACGCCAGGCACTGGGCGGCGATCCAGGCGTTGTGGGTCCACAGGTGGAAGGCGAAGGTCGGCGCGGAGAACTCGGTGTAGTAGCCGGCGAAGCCGGACTCGACGAGGTCGGCCGCCGCCTGCTGGCCGATGAACGCCGCGGCGGTGTCGGGGTGGCCGGCGACGTACCAGATGAGGAAGCCGCTGAGCAGGCTGAACCCGGTCGCCACCGCGCACCACCACGGCCAGGCGCGGTAGACGGCGCCCGGGAAGTCGACGGTGACGAACCGGGTCACTGCGGACCAGGACGCGCCGGGACGCCCGGTCACCCGGGCCCGGGCGCGCAGCACCAGCTGGGAGAGCCGGCTGACCAGACCCGGATCGGGTGAGCGGCTGCGCAGTGCGGACAGGTGGGTGGCGGCGCGCTGGTAGAGCGCCACCAGCTCGTCGACCTCGTCGGCGTCCAGCCGCCGCCGGTCACAGAGCTGTTCCAGCCGCCGCCACTCGTGTTGGTGCTCGGCGACGTACGCGTCGAGATCCACTCGTCCTCCCCCGTCCGGCGCTCATAGTGTTCACTGTGCGGGTGAGAGCGCAACCACCGGTGCCCGCCGCGACCGGCGCGGCCGACCGTTCCCCGACGGGCGCCGACGCCGGCCTGGTCAGCGGCGAGGCCGTCCAGTTGGACGTGCGGGCGGCCCGGCTGGGCTCCCGGGTGCTGGCGCTGCTGCTGGACGTCGCGGTCCAGCTGGTCCTGGTGGTGCTGCTCGGGATGGCGCTGGCGGGCCTGTCGCTCAACGCGCTGCCGGGCGTGGACGGCGCCCTGCTGAACGCGCTGGCGACCGTCCTGCTGGTGCTGCTGCTGGTCGGCTACCCGGTGCTCTTCGAACGCTTCAACCACGGCCGTACGCCGGGCAAGATGGCCGTCGGGCTGCGGGTGGTCAGCGCCGACGGCGGCCCGGTCGGGGTACGGCAGTCGCTGAGCCGGGCACTGGTCGGGGTCTCCGTGGAATGGCCCGGTCTGGTGCTGCCGCTGCTGAGCTGGGTCGCCGGCGTGGCGGTGATGCTCACCGACCGGCGCGGCCGGCGGCTGGGTGACCTGGTGGCCGGCACGATGGTGGTGCACACCCGTACCCAGCAGCCCTGGCTGCCGGCCCCGATGATCATCCCGCCGCTGACCGGCTGGGCGGTCCGCCTGGACCTGACCCGGCTGGACGATTCGCTGGCCCTGGCCCTGCGGCAGTACCTGACCCGGGCGCACCGGTTCGCCGAGCCGTCGCGAACCCTGCTGGCGCGGGCACTGTGGAGCGAGGTGGCCGCGGTGACGACGCCGCCACCGCCGGCCCGCGTACCGGAGCCGCTGCTGCTGGCCGCCGTGCTGGCCGAACGCAACCGCCGCGGGGCGCTGCGGCTGCGGCGGGCCCGCACGCTCACCGCCAGCCTCTGGCCCGAGCTGGCACCGGCCCCGGCCACACCCGCCGTACCCGTCGCGGCAACCTCGGACGCCACTCCGGCCGGCCTCCGCCCCGCCGTCCCGGCCCCCCGCCCCGCATCGGGCCCGCCGGCACCCCCGGCCTGACGCCCCTGCGGAGCGGCGGCGGGCACGATGGCCCGCTCGGCCGGACGGCGGCGGGAAACGGTCAGCTGAAGAGCGAGCGGCCCCACCAGTCGGCGGCGTCGCGGACGCCGGGCGGGCAGGCGAAGAGCGCGCTGGAGACGTGCCGCAGGTACTCGTTCATCACGTCGTTGCGGGCGAGCTGAGTCTGGATCGGCACGAACTGCTTGCGCGGGTCCCGCTGGTACGCCATGAAGAAGAGCCCGGCGTCGAGGCGACCCAGCCCGTCGGAGCCGTCCACGAAGTTGTAGCCCCGGCGCAACAACCGGGCGCCGTTGTTGCGGCTCGGGTGAGCGAGCCGCACGTGCGCGTTGTCGGCGATCACCGGCTCCCCGTCGTCGCCCTTGGCGTCGAAGTCCGGCTCGTCGAACTCGTCGCGGCGGCCCAGCGGCGCGCCGACGCCCTTGGTCCGCCCGACGATCTGCTCCTGCTCGACCAGCGAGGTGCGGTCCCAGGTCTCGACCTGCATCCGGATCTTCCGGGTGACCAGGTACGACCCGCCGGTCATCCAGTCCGGCCCGTCACCGGGCTGGGCCCAGAGCTGCTCGCGCAGCAGCGCGGCGTCCTCCGCCTTGAGGTTGGCGGTGCCGTCCTTGAAGCCGAAGAGGTTGCGCGGCGTCGCCTGGTCCCGCGAGGTCGACGAGGTACGCCCGAAGCCCAGCTGCGACCAGCGGACGCTCACCACGCCCATGCCGATCCGGGCCAGGTTGCGGATGGCGTGCACCGCCACCTGCGGGTCGTTGGCGCAGGCCTGGACGCAGAGGTCGCCACCGGAGATCTCCGGGCGCAGCGCGTCCCCGGCGAAGTGCGGCAGGTCTGCCAGGGCGGCGGGCCGCCGGTCGGCGATGCCGAACCGGTCCCGGCCCTGCGCGTCCCGGAACAGCGTCGGGCCGAAGCCGATGGTGAGGGTGAGCTGCGACGGCGGCAGGCCGAGCGCCTCACCGGTGTCGTCCGGCGGGGCCTCCGGCATGCCGTCGACCGCGCCGATCACCCCGGCGTCCCGGCCGGCGGTCATCCGCGCCGCGGCGGCCGTCCACTCCTGGAGCAGCGCCACCAGCCGGGCCCGGTCCTTGGTGATCACGTCGAACGCGACGAAGTGCAGCCGGTCCTGGGCGGGGGTGGTGATGCCGGCCTGGTGCTCGCCGTGGAACGGCACCGCGCCGGCCGCCACGTCGCCCGCCACCGCCTGGTCGGCGTCGCGGACCAGCAGGGCACCCGCGCCGGCGGCGACGCCGGCAACCCCGGCGACCCCCACCCCGGCGAGGGTGATGGCCCGCCGCCGGGACAACCCGCCCCGGGGAGCCTCGGCGGACGTGGTGGACGCGCTGCTCTGCTCGCTCATCGGTTCTCCTGTCGGACCGGCCGTCATCGGGCGACGACGGCGGCGACCTTGCTGATCGGCTCGGCGAGGGCGTTGATGCTGTCGGACAGCTCCTTGAGCTGGTCCTTGCTCAGCTCGGTGTGCAGCTTCCAGCCGTCGCCGGCCCGGTGCTGCCCGAGCGCCTTCTCGACGTTGGCGAACTCCGTGTCGAGCTGGGTGACCAGCTCGGGCGAGCGCTGCTCCAGGGCCGGGCGCAGCGCGGCGATCGCGGCCTTCGAACCCTCCAGGTTGGCGCTGAAGTCCCAGAGGTCGGTGTGCGAGTAGCGGTCCTCCTCGCCGGTGATCTTGCCGCTGGCCACCTCGTCGAGGAGCTCCTTGGCGCCGTTGGCGAGCTGGAGCGGGTTGAGCTTCTCGGCGTTGGCCTTGGCCACGATCTCCTTGACGTCGGCGAGCAGCCGGTCGGCGATCGGGCCGTCCTTGCTGATGTCGCCGGACTGCCAGAGGTCCTTCTCGATCCGGTGGAAGCCGGTGAACTCCATCCCCTCCTCGATGACCTCCTCGCGGCCGTCGATCTTGGGGTCGAGGTCGCCGAAGATCTCCGCCACCGGCTCGATCCGCTCCCAGTAGGTGCGGGCGACCGGGTAGAGCGCCTTGGCCTTGGCCACGTCGCCGGCCTTGACCGCGGCGACGAACTCCTCGGTCCTGGTGAGCAGGGCACCGGTCTGGCTGGCCACGTACCGCTGGTAGCTGGCGGTGGCCTGGGCCAGCGCGGCGTCCGGCGCGACGGTCGCGGCGGTGCCGCTGACCTTCAGCGCGCCCCGGATGCCCCGGCCGCTCATCCCGGGCTTGCACGCCGTCTCGTACGTCCCGGCGGGCAGCTCGACGCGCAGCTCGCGGCTGAGCCCCGGGGCGATGTTCTCCACCTCGCCCATCACCCGGTCACCGGCGGCGTACACGTAGAACTCGTTGACCTTGCTGCCGGAGTTGGTGATGGTGAAGGTCGCCTGGCCGGCGTCGAGGGCGGTGACGTCGACCTCGCAGGTGGTGTCGCTGGCCTTGACCTTCACCGCGTTGGCGCCCTTCGCGCCGTCCTGCTCCTTGTCGGCACTGCAGGCGGTCACACCGGTGACGGCCAGCACGCCGGTGGCGGCGAGCACCAGGAAGCGGGTGGTACGCATCAGTTTCTGTCTCCTCGGAGCAGGTGGGTTCAGGCGCGCTGCGGCGCGGAGGCCGGGCGGTCGATGTCGGAACCGGCGGGTTCACCGGCCGGGGCGGCGGCTGTGGCCGGGGCGGCTTCACCGGCCGGGCCGGTCGCGGGCGGAGTCGGCGTCGCGGCCGGGGCGGCCGGCTTGCCGGCGGCCGCCGGCTTGCGGAGGAAGAGGAACAGCACCGGCACGGCGTAGGCGACCCAGGCGACCATCTCGAGCACGCTCGGGGCTGCGGTGATGTTGAACATCCCGGCGAGCAGGGCGGCGTACCAGGTGCTCGGGTCGAGCACCGAGGTGATGTCGAAGGCCAGGTCGTTCAGGCCGGGCAGGACACCGGCCTCCTGGAAGTCGTGCACGCCGTACTTGAGGATGCCGGCGGCGACGAGGATGAGCAGCGCCCCGGTCCAGGTGAAGAACTTCGACAGGTTGATCCGCAGTGCGCTGGCGTAGAGCAGGACGCCGATCACCACGGCGGTGGCGATGCCGCCGATCAGCGCCAGCAGCGGGCCGCTGTCTCCCGCCGCGCCCTGGGCGGCGGAGTAGAAGATGAGGGCGGTCTCCAGCCCCTCCCGGATCACCGCGAGGAAGCTCATGCCGGCCACCGCGAGCGAGCCGACCGCGAGCGCCTCGGTGAGCTTGCCCCGCAGCTCGCCGGCGATCGTCCGGGCGGCCTTGCGCATCCAGAAGATCATCCAGGTCACGAAGACCACGGCCGCGACGGAGGTCACCGCCTCGAACAGCTCGCGGTCCTCCGAGCGGGCGAGCAGCGAGGTGGAGGTGTACTCGATCAGCCAGCCGAAGAGCACCGACAGCGCCACGGCCAGACCGACGCCGGCCCACACCTGGGGCAGCCGGTCCCGGCGCTGCGACTTCACCAGGAAGGCGACCAGGATGCTGACCACCAGGGTCGCTTCCAGGCCCTCACGCAGGCCGATCAGGTACGTGGCGAACATCGATGCTCCGGGTTGATGAGGGTTGCCTCAGTTAACTTAGGGCAGACTTACCTTCCTCCTGCTCGCGGGGTGCCGTCAAGTCGATCGCCACGAGTTCACCTGTCCGTCCCGTGACAGGATCGGCCGGATGCTCACGGACGGGACGAGGCCCCTTGATGACTTCCACCACCGACCAGCCGCACGCCACCGGACGCCGATCGTGAGAGGCCTGCTGCCCTGACTGGCGGTGCTGGCGCTGGTCGTGGTGCTCAGCGCGCTGCGGCTGCGGCCGCTGGCCGCCGCGGTGTCACTGGCCTGGCTGGCCTGGTGCGTGTGGACCTGGATCCGACCCACCCGCCGCACCCCGCGCTGACCCCCCGCCATGCCCGGCGCGCAGCGCCGGGGGACCCGACCGTGGGCGTACGCGAAAAAGGACCGGGTCGGCCGCGCGGCGGCCGACCCGGTCCTCGTCGAGGCGGAACTCAGTAGCGGTAGTGCTCCGGCTTGAACGGGCCCTCGATGGCGACACCGAGGTAGGAGGCCTGCTCCTTGGTGAGCTGGGTGAGCTTGGCGCCCAGCGCGTCCAGGTGCAGCCGGGCGACCTTCTCGTCCAGGTGCTTCGGCAGCACGTACACGCCGATCGGGTACTCGTCGGTCTTGGTGAACAGCTCGATCTGGGCGATCGTCTGGTTGGCGAACGAGTTCGACATCACGAAGCTCGGGTGGCCGGTGGCGTTGCCCAGGTTCAGCAGGCGGCCCTCGGAGAGCACGATGATGGCGTGGCCGTCGTCGAACTTCCAGAGGTCGACCTGCGGCTTGATGTTCTCCCGGGTGACGTCCGAGCGCTTGGCCAGGCCGGCCATGTCGATCTCGTTGTCGAAGTGGCCGATGTTGCCGACGATGGCCTGGTGCTTCATCCGGGCCATGTGCTCGTTGGTGATGACGTCGAAGCAGCCGGTCGCGGTGATGAAGATGTCGGCCTGCTCGACCACGTCGTCCAGCGTGGCGACCTGGTAGCCGTCCATCGCCGCCTGGAGCGCGCAGATCGGGTCGACCTCGGTCACCACGACCCGGGCGCCCTGGCCGCGCAGCGACTCGGCGCAGCCCTTGCCCACGTCGCCGTAGCCCATGACGACCGCCATCTTGCCGCCGATGAGCACGTCGGTGGCCCGGTTGATGCCGTCGATGAGCGAGTGACGGCAGCCGTACTTGTTGTCGAACTTGCTCTTGGTCACCGAGTCGTTGACGTTGATGGCCGGGAAGAGCAGGGTGCCGGCGCGGTGCATCTCGTAGAGCCGGTGCACGCCGGTGGTGGTCTCCTCCGTCACGCCCTTGATGGCGGCGGCGATCCGGGTCCAGCGCTGGCCGTCCTCGGCGAGTGAGCGGTGCAGCAGCCCGAGGATGACCGCGTACTCCTCGGAGTCGGCGGACTCGACCGGCGGGACGACCCCGGCCTTCTCGAACTCGACGCCCTTGTGCACGAGCAGGGTGGCGTCACCACCGTCGTCGAGGATCATGTTGGGGCCGGCGCCGTCCGGCCAGGCGAGCACCTGCTCGGTGCACCACCAGTACTCCTCCAGGCTCTCGCCCTTCCAGGCGTAGACCGGCACGCCGGCCGGGGCCTCGGGGGTGCCGTTCGGGCCGACGACGATCGCGGCGGCGGCGTGGTCCTGGGTGGAGAAGATGTTGCAGGACGCCCAGCGGACCTGCGCGCCGAGCGCGACCAGGGTCTCGATCAGGACGGCCGTCTGGATGGTCATGTGCAGCGAGCCGGTGATCCGGGCGCCGGCGAGCGGCTGGGCGTCGGCGAACTCGCGGCGGATCGCCATCAGGCCGGGCATCTCGTGCTCGGCGAGCCGGATCTCCTTGCGCCCGAACTCGGCGAGCGACAGATCCGCCACCTTGTAGTCGCCCTCGGCGAGGGTGCTCGGCCGCGCGCCACTGGTGGACGCCGGGAGGGTGCTGGTCATGGAAGCTCCTGTCGAACGGGTGTGCTGCGCGACCTTCCACCTTACGCGCATGGTCCAGCCCCGCACGGGCGGCCGCCGGAGACAGCGCACGGGGCGGTCGGTGATGGACAGACTTTCCGTCCACGAGCCGGCCGCCCCGTGCATCCCCCCGGTTTGGTTCCCCGCGCGCTACCGGACCTTCGTCGCGACAACGCTGCGTACCCATAGAGTCACACTGCGCCAGAGGCGAGTCAAGCTATTTCGGAAAAGTCGGACTCGTGTCGTGGGCGCAGGGACTCGGAAGCCAGCTCGACAACGCGTCAGCGGAGGCCGGCGGTGGCGACGAACGCCTCACCCTCGCCGGTGAAGACCAGCGGGCCCGCGGCGGCCGGCCCGACGGCGGCCTGGCCGGGAGCGAGGGTGACCGGGCCGGTCCCGTCGTCCACCGAGACCCGGCCGGCCCGGCAGAGCACCACCCGGGGCCCCGGCAGCGGGAGCCGCGCCTCGGGCGTGCCCGCGTCCACCGTCACCCGGTGCAGCGCGAAGTCCTCGACCGGCACCGGCCAGCAGACCACGCCCGGCGCCACCGGCCGCGCCGTGACCACCGGCTCGGTCAGCACCTCGAAGCGCAGCACCCGCAGCAGCTCGTCGACGTCCACGTGCTTCGGCGTGAGCCCGCCGCGCAGCACGTTGTCGCTGGCCGCCATGATCTCCACCCCGGTGCCGCGCAGGTAGGCGTGCAGGTTGCCGGCCGGCATCCAGATCGCCTCCCCCGGCGCCAGCCGCACATGGTTGAGCAGCAACGCCACCAGCACCCCCGGGTCGCCCGGGTAGTCGGCCGCCAGCGACCGGGCCAGTTCGGCGTCCGGGCCGGCGACCCGCGCCGCCACCACCGCGTCGACCAGCCCGGCGCGCTGCGCCGCCCGCCAGGTCAACAGCAGGCGCACGGCGTCCCGCAGGCCCGTCGGTCCGGTGCGCAGCGCGGCCACCACCGGCTCCAGCGCGGGTACGCCGAACGCGGCGAGCACGTCCGCCGAGTCCGCCGGGTCGCGGAACCCGCAGAGCGCCTCCATCGGCGCGATCGCGACCAGCAGCTCCGGCTTGTGGTACGGGTCGACGTAGTTGCGCCGCCCCTGGACGCGCGCGCCGTCGGCGATGTACCCGGCCCGGGCCTGCTCCGGATCGGGGTGGGCCTGGAGACTCAGCGGAGCGTCGGCGGCGAGCACCTTCAGCAGGAACGGCAGCCGGGTGCCGAACCGGTCGACCACCTGCTCGCCCAGCCAGTGGCCCGGCTCGGCGGCGACCAGGTCGAGCAGGCTCGCCCGCTCGCCGCCGCGCTCGACCGTGGCCGGGGCGCCCGGGTGGGCGCCCAGCCACAGCTCCGCCTCCGGCCCGTCGCTGGGCACCGGGCGCCCCTGCAACTCGGCGATGGCCGAGCGGGACCCCCAGGCGTAGTCGCGGATCGGGCCGTGCAGCAGCTCCACGCTCAGCCTCCGGCCCGCCCGGCGACGTCGCCCGGCTCGGTCTCCGACCCCGGTACGGCGGTGTGCGAGGCCGCACCGGTGCCGGCGCGCTCCGCGGCGGCGCTGTAGATGTCCGGCTCCAGGTAGATCACCCGGGCGGTCGGCACGGCGGCGCGGATGCGCGCCTCGACGGTGTTGATGCCCCGGGCCAGCTCCTCCGCGGTGTCGCACGCCGGCACGCCGATCTTCGCGGCGACCATCAGCTCCTCGGGGCCGAGGTAGAGCGTCTTCATGTGGATGATCCGCTCGACCTCGGGGCCCTCGGTGATCGCCTTCTCGATGGCGGCGAGGTCGTGCGACTCCGCGCCCTCGCCGAGCAGCAGGCTCTTCGTCTCGATGGCGAGGATGATCGCGATGGTCACCAGCAGCACACCGATCATCGCGGTGCCCAGGGCGTCCCACACCCCGTCACCGGTGATCAGGGTCATGCTGACACCGAAGAGCGCGAAGACCAGACCGACCAGCGCGCCGAGGTCCTCCAGCAGCACCACCGGCAGCTCGGGGGCCTTGGCCCGGCGGACGAACTTCACCCAGGACTGGTTGCCCCGGATGTGGTTCGACTCCTTGATGGCGGTCCGGAAGGAGAACGACTCCATGATGATCGCGATCACCAGCACGACGACCGGCACCGCCTTGTACTCCTCGATGCCACCGCCCTCGTGCCACTTGTGGTACGCCTCGTAGAGCGCGAAGAGACCACCGACGCTGAACAGCACGATCGACACGATGAACGCGTAGATGTAGCGCTCCCGGCCGTACCCGAAGGGGTGCTGCGGGGTGGCCTCGCGCTTGGCCCGCTTACCGCCGAGCAGCAGCAGACCCTGGTTGCCGGAGTCGGCGACGGAGTGGATCGACTCCGCCAGCATCGACGAGGAACCCGTCAGGAGGAACGCGATGAACTTGGTGACGGCGATGCCCACGTTGGCCAGCAGGGCGGCGACGATCGCCTTGGTCCCGCCGTTCGCGCTCACGCTCCCGCTCCGTTCCGCCGCGCGACATCGGTCGCCACGCCGCTGAGCAGGACAGTTCGCCCCTTGCGTTCGCTCACTGGTTCGACAGCTCCTTCATCTCCGTGATCGCCGGGACCGCCATCGGGTCCAGGCCGTGGGCCAGGGCCAGGTAGACCGAGGCGAAGTCGGGTACGGCCACGAGCGAGGCCAGCCGCTCCAGCGCGGAGCCGCCCTCGGCGGTCACCACGTCGCAGCGCACCCCGCGCCGCTCGGCGAGGGTCTGCACGGCCTCGGCGCGACGCTCCTCGACGGCGAGCGGCTCGTCGGTGTCGTCCTCGGCGTTGAGCCCGCCGTCGCGCAGCAGCACCAGCCGCAGCCGGGTCGGGTCGCCCTCGGCCTCGTCCCGGTCGGCGAAGATGTCCCGCGCCGACTCGACCAGGCCGCCGAAGACGCCGTCGAGCAGGCCGACGCGCCCGCGGCCGGCCTCGCCGAGCGCCCCGGTGACCACCGGGTAGCGGGCGTTGGCGGACAGCGTGTCGCCGAAGCGCCGGGCCGCGACGGTGGCCAGCGGGGACGACCCCCAGACGATCGGGATCGACCCGGCCAGCCCGAGGGCCAGCGACTTCGCCGGGTTGACGAAGGACTCGGCGGTGGGACGGCACCGGTCGGCGTCGGCGTCCAGCCGGGCCGCGGTCTCCGCCAGATCCGCCTCGTTGACCTTCACCAGGCCGAGCGTACGGGCGGCGAGCAGAACCGGCACGGTGAGTGCCCAGAGACTGGCCCGGGCCGGGGCACGCCGGGGCACCGGGATGAACGGGGCACGGGCCCGCTCGGCGACCGACTGGAGCTGCGAGTCGGGCGCCCCGACGGCGACCAGCCGGGCACCCCGGCGGTGCGCGGCCTCGGCGGCGCCGAGCGCCTCGGGACTGCGACCGGAGGCGCTGACCGCGATCACCACGTCGGCCGCGCCGACCCAGCCGGGCACGCCGGCGCTGCGGTGCGGGATGACCGGCACCGGGCAGCGCGGACCGGCGACCGTGGCGAGCACGTCACCGGTACGCCCGGCGGTGCCGATGCCGGCGATGACGACCGCCCGGGGGCGGAGGTCGTCCTCCAGCAGCGACAGGTTGGCCTCGGCGGCCAGGGCGGCCGACTCGCGCACCTGGGCGCCGGCCGAGGCGGTGAACCGCAGCATGCCGCCCGGGTCCTGCTCGCTGAAGGTGTCCGGGTTGTCCAGCACCGACTCGTCGGCCACCCGCCGGCCGCTGACCCCGGCCGTACCGTCCATCACCGCTGCGCCTCCGGGCCGCCGCGCGCCTCGTCCAGCAGCAGCACCGGCACGTCGTCGCGTACCTCGAAGACGCGACCGCACTCGGTGCAGGTGAGGGTCTGCGCCTGCGCGTCGTAGTCCAGCGGGGCGTGGTGTGTGTCCGGGCAGGCGAGGATCTCGAGCAACTGCGGGTCCAGGGCCACGGTGCGGCTCCTTCCACGTGTGCGGTCTCGCCGGTCGGCGGTGCCGACCGGCGCAGGCGATCTTATCGGCGAACGCGCTCCAGCACCTCGTCGCGCAGCGAGATCATCCGCTCCTCGGTCGGGCCCTCCACGTTGAGCCGCAGCAGCGGCTCGGTGTTGGAGGGGCGCAGGTTGAACCAGGCGCCGTCCGGGAAGCGCAGGGTGAGGCCGTCCAGCTCGTCGACCTCCGCCTCCGGGTACGCGGCGCGTACCTCGGCGACCTTCGCCGCCTGGTCGGCCACGGTGGAGTTGATCTCACCGGAGGCGGCGTACCGCTCGTAGATGCTGGCCAGGATCGACAGCGGCTGGGACTGCTCGCCGAGGGCGGCCAGGGTGTGCATGGCGGCGAGCATGCCGGTGTCGGCGAACCAGAAGTCCCGGAAGTAGTAGTGCGCCGAGTGCTCGCCGCCGAAGACGGCGTTGGTGCGGGCCATCTCGGCCTTGATGAACGAGTGGCCGACCCGGGCCACCACCGGCTGGCCGCCGTGCTCGCGGATGATCTCCGGCACCGCGCGGGAGGTGATCAGGTTGTGGATCACCGTGGAGCCGGGGTGCTTGGCCAGCTCCCGGGCCGCCACCAGGGCGGTGATCGCGGACGGGGAGACCGGCTCGCCGCGCTCGTCGACCACGAAGCAGCGGTCGGCGTCGCCGTCGAAGGCGAGCCCGATGTCGGCGGTGTGCGCCACCACCGCGCGCTGGAGGTCGACCAGGTTCTTCGGGTCGAGCGGGTTGGCCTCGTGGTTGGGGAAGGTGCCGTCCAGCTCGAAGTAGAGCGGCACGATCTCCAGCGGCAGGGCCGGCAGGGCGGCCTCGCCGAGCACGGTGGGCACGGTGTAGCCGCCCATCCCGTTGCCCGCGTCGACGACCACCTTCAGCGGCCGGATGCTCGACAGGTCGACCAGCTTGCGCAGGTGCGCGGCGTAGTCCGGCAGCAGGTCGCGCCGCTGGGCCGGCGCGGGCGGCTCGCCGGCCACCCGCTCACCGGCGGCGAGCAGCGCCTGCGCCCGGTCCCGGATGTCGGCCAGGCCGCTGTCCTGGCCGATCGGGCGGGCGCCGGAGCGGCACATCTTGATGCCGTTGTACTGCGCCGGGTTGTGGCTGGCGGTGAACATCGCGCCCGGCAGGCCCAGCGCGCCGGAGGCGTAGTAGAGCATGTCGGTGGAGCCCAGCCCCAGCTCGATCACCGTACGGCCCTCGGCGCGCACGCCGGTGGCGAAGGCGCTGGCCAGGGCGGGGCCGGTGGCTCGCATGTCGTGCGCGATCAGCACGGCGTCGCCCGGCTCGGCGGTGTCGTTGAGCACCTGCGTGAAGGCGGCTCCGAGCGCCTCGGCGGTGCGCTCGTCCCACTGGTCCGGCACCGTCCCTCGGACGTCGTACGCCTTCACGATCTGGGACAGGTCAGACACCGGGTTCACTCCTCGACAGCAGGTCGTCAACGAACCTGAGCCTAACGGAGCGGCCGGGTCCGCCCCGTCCTAGCCGGGGAGGCGGGGCATGAAGGTGGTCGCCTCACCGTCGGGCGGGGCGGCCGGCGGCGTGGCGGGCTGTGGCGCCGGCGGCGTGGCGGGCTGCTGCGGCGCCGGTGGCGTGGTGGCCGGCGGGCCCGAGGTCGGCGCGCCGTACACCCCGCCGGACGGACGGGGGGCGGGCGGAACGGTCGGGTACGCGCCGGCGCCGCCGTACAGGCCGGCGGGGCGCGCGGGGGCGGGCTGCTGGCCGTACCCCTGGGGGGTCGGCGCGGGGGTCGCGCCCGGCACCTGACCGCCGGAGCGGTAGGTGGTCGGGCCGGGGTTGCGGGGCAGCGGGACGGCCGGGTACGCCTGCTCGTCGGCGGGCCCGCGGTCCTTGCGGTTGTTGCGGATGAGCAGAGCGATCAACCCGGCGCCGATGGCTACCAGGGCGATGCCGAACCACATGATCATGGATCCTCCGGAGGACTCTTCGGCAGCGGCGGTGGCCTGGCCGGTGTTCGGAGCGGCGAGGGCGGCCTGGGTCGGCTCGTCCGGGACGGCGGCCGGGGTCTCGGTCGCGCTCGGGGTGGGCGTCGGGGTGGGCTTGCGGGTCGGCGACGGGCTCGCGGCGAGGCGGCCACCCACCCGGGAGGTGTCGGCGCCCCGGCCGATCAACCGGCCGACGGCGGTCGTCGCCTCACCGACCACCTCCAACCTGCCCGCCGGCGCGCCCGCGACGAATGCGACCCGGTAGCGAACGGTGATGCTCTTCCCCTTGCACAACGTGGCATTCGCCGGCGAGGTACGGCCGGTGGCGACGCTGCCACCGCCGCCGGAGACGGCCACCGGGAACCAGCGGCCCCCGATGTTGACCTGTACCCGCACCTGGTCCGGATTCAACCCGGTGAGCTGCAACCCGAGCGAACTGCGCAGCAGCACGCAGCCCTCCGTTCGCTTGCGCACCTCCATCGAGACGCCGCCCGGGGAACCGCCCGCGCTGAAGCTGCTCGCCGCGCGAACCCCGACCCGGTCGGAGTCGGCGTACGCGGGGGCGGCGCCGACGACGAGCAGGCCGCCGAGCAGCGCAGCAGCCGTCACCAGCCGTACGACCTGCCGACGCACGGACATCTCCACCTCACCGTCTCTCCCCCGCTGGAGTCCGGCGCTCAGGCTACTACCGGGCCGAGTGGGCCTCTTGCCATTGAGCGCCCCAGATGTGTGCCGGATTACCCTGCCCGCCGTGTCCTGGATCACGCCGGGCGCCCTTCCTGTGGAGTCAGGTGCGGGCGGCGGCCAGGGCTTCGCGGCAGAGCCGGTCTGCGGTGCGGGTGGTCTCCGGCAGCCGGTAGCGCGGGGTGAGCGCGAGCACCTGGTCGACGGCGTTGTCGAGGCTCATCCGGTGCCCGACGCTGACGAAGACCGGCTTGACGCCGTCCCGGGTCCGCAGCACCCGCCCCACGGTCTCGCCCCCGTCGACCAGCGGCGTGCTGTCACCGCGCCGCGGCCCCGGCTCCGCCGACTCACCGACCAGCCGCGTCTTGCCCACCCCGATGGCCGGCAGCCCGGTCACCACCCCCAGGTGACAGGCGAGCCCGAACCGGCGCGGGTGGGCCAGCCCGTGCCCGTCGCAGACCAGCAGCTCCGGCCGCACCGTCAGCCCGTCGAGGGCGGCCAGCAACGCCGGCAGCTCCCGGAAGGCGAACAGCCCCGGCACGTACTCGAACGCCGGCCGCCCCACGCGCACCGCCCGGTCCACCACCGCCAGGGTCGCGGCGTCCAGCACCGTGACGGCCGCCGCGAGCAGGTTACCGCTCTCCGCGTACGCGACGTCGAGGCCGGCCACCGTCGCGGGCCGGCGCGGACCGGGCCCGACCAGGTCCGCCAGCGGCCGCAACCGATCCTGTACGGCCACCGCCTCCGCGACCGTCCTCGGCGTGTCCACCCGCACCGGCGCCCCTTCCCGTTCCCGCTGGGCGTCTCCGCTCCGGGCTGCGCCTGCTGCTCGGACTTGATCGACTCCAGGTACGCGATGTTGCGGTGTTCCCAGCGACGGACACCGCAACATCGCGTACCTGGTGTGGATCATTCCGACTCCCGCCGCGTGGCGGGAGCTGGTGGCCGTCGCTATTCGCCGGTGCCGGCCTTGTCCGGCCGCTCGTCCGTGCGGGTGCCGCCGAAGGCGACCGCGAAGGCGACACCGATCGCGACGCCGAAGGCCACCCCGCCAGTGTCCCCGAAGATCGCCAAGCCGATGACGAGGCCCAGCAGAAGGCCGCTCGCCCATGCCGTCGACTGTCGCTTCGACATGCCGGAGTTCGTCATGACCCGAGCCTATGTGGATCTCACCACCCGCTGCCGTGCCTGCTGCGCGGGCCGCCCGCACCGCTCGTCCAGATCACTGGCCGACGCGGCCGTCGATTCGCTCGCGAAGGAAGTCGGCGTGGCCGTTGTGGCGGGCGTACTCCTCGATCATGTGCACCAGCAGCTCGCGCAGCGAGATGGTCAGATCTCCCCGGTGTCCCTTGACGCCCAGGTGGGCAGCCTCGTCGACGAACCGCTCGGCGTACGCGACCTCCGCACGCCACGCCGCCCACGCCTCCTCGATCACCTTCGGGTCGGCGACCGCGCCGTCGAAGTCGGCGTCGGGCTCCTCCTCGGTGCACCAGATCCGCGGCGCGTCCTCGCCGGCCATGGTGCGGCGGAACCAGCCCCGCTCCACCTCGGCCATGTGCCGGACCAGGCCGAGCAGCGACATCGTCGACGGCGGCACGCTGCGCCGGGCCAGCGCCTCGGCGTCGAGGTCGGCGCACTTGAGTTCCAGGGTCAGCCGGTGGTCACGCAGGTAGCCGACCAGGACGCTCCGCTCGTCGTCGAAGCCGCCGGTGGAGCGGGGGTCGTCCTCGGGCTTGAGGAACATGTCCGACCAGCCGAAGGAGCGGGTGGGGAGGGCGGCGGGGGGTCGGCGTGCGGGTCCGTCATGGGCCGACCCTGGCCCAGCCATCGGGCGCTGGCAAGGCATTTCCGCCCGCTCGGATCAGGAGAATCCGGAAATGAGTTGCCACCCGAAGGCGCCGCAGCCTCTTAAGAAACGCGTGGCACCGGAGGCAGGCACTTTCCCGGAGTTCCCGCTTTCGCACGCAGGGCAAGCCGCCGAACTGCCCAAGAATGGGTACCGCGTTCAACCTCAGCCCGCAGCCTCGAACATGCGCTTGATCGCCTCTGAGCTTGGCAGAGCGGAGCCACCAGTTACCTGGACGGCAACACGCTCCATGGCCGCGCGATCGAGCGTATTAAAACGGTCAATATTCCGATAGTCGGCTAGGAAGCGGAAGGCAAGGTCGGGGTTGTATGACCAGCACCCCTGTCGGTGATCCCAAATCACGGCGTGCCCCTTCGCCTCGTCGACCACGAAAACGCCCGAAGGCTTGGTCCGCTCCTCGTCACGGTAGAGAACGTAGTAGGTCAACACTGGCCTGCTCCATTCGATGTTCCAGCTCCGGCGCGATGGGAAAATCGAGCCGTGTCAGCCCCAAGCGATGAGCCACGTCCGTGAAGGTCAATCCCTCCATTTCGAGACTCCTCCGATAGGCCGACCATGTCGCAGGGTACGCGGTGATCCACTTCGCGAAGCTACCGTCCTTCGTCGGAAACCTTGCCTCCAACTCAGACGGGACCTCGTCGGGCAGTCCAGCCCGCTTGTTCACCGCCAGCATCTCAAGAAGTGCCTCGAGTCGGTCGACTGCCGGGCTATCAGAACGACGGAGAACCTCATAGGCGTGATGCGTCCCTAGCCAAGCAGCCCTGGAGGACTCGGTGTGCAACTGCAGCTCGAATGCTTGCCCTGCTGGTGAGCGCACCGTGCAGTTGAAGCCGTAGAAGCGGTTCCCGGCACGCCAGAAGTTCTTGCATGATTGGTCCTCCACATGGAAGCCATCACGCCGCAACTCGTCCAGAACCTGCCCGATTGCAGTAGCGTAGTGGTCAGCAGCAGGCAAAACCAGACAGAATCTCAGCACGTCGTTGACCTCGTTGCTGAATTCCTCTGCCGTCATTCCAAGCGCTACCGCCTCGTCGAGGAATTTGCGGGCCAGAGAGTGCGACGACTTCAGCCTGAACTCCTGATCGCGCATTGTGACAACACAATCGCCGCCAAGTACCGCGGTGACACGCTCACAAACTGCGCCAAGACTGGCTTCAACCGCATCAGCCACACTTTCGGCCCGCCGACGCAGGTCATTCAACACCTTCCGGTCAACAGCGGCGAGCTGGGCCATTGGATCGGCGGTTTGCTCGGCAGAAACCTGCGGCGAGGGGGCGGATTCGCCCCCTGCACCGTGTGATGTCCCTGTGCTATCCGCTCCACGAGGACCGTCCAGCAGGTGGAGGCGGTTCAGGTACGGGTCGCCGTACCCGGCCTCGTCCTCCGGTGTCGGCGGATAGTCGGGGAGGACGCTGAACTGTCCCCGGGCCAGCCCACCCAACGGCATCGGCCGGCCGTCGCCGCCGAGCACGAGGGCGTCGACGCTGACCACGTTGTCCGGGTCGGCGACACCTCGGTGGCGGTAGAGGGGCTGGTCGTACACCGCGCCGCTCTGCGGGTCGAGGTAGAGGATGGTGCCGTTCTGGTTGAGGGCGACCCAGGCGTGCGACCCGCCGTTCTCCCACTCGGTGATGAGGAACGCGTAGCTGCCGTGGCCGCCGATCTTCAGCTGGACGCGCAGGTTCTCGAAGCCCCGGTCGACCGCGTCGCGCAGAGCCGAACTGTCCGTCGCCCCTTCCCGACGGCCCACCAGCTGCTGGAAACGTCCACCGGTGATCTGCTCCACCCGCCGCGGGCCGTTCTTCTCGCCCATGATCGGAGAGCGGATGTCGCCCGCGGCGTAGCCGTCGAAGGTACGCGGCGCGGAGACCCGCGGCCGGCCGTGTACCCAGGTCTCGAAGAGCGACAGCGTGCAGTCGAGGCAGTTGATGCCGCGCGTGGGGTCGGCCTGCGGCCCGCCGTCGTTGGCGAGCGCGAACCACCCGCCCTGCCGGGGATCGGCGGTACGCACGACGCTGCCGTCGGGGTGGCGGGGCATCTGCCGTTCGAGGTCGGTCTGGTGCAGTGCCAGCGGCGGGCGTAGCCCACCCCACTGCCCGTACCGGCGGGAACGGTCGATCGGCGGCGGGTCGTCGTCGGCACCGGTCAGCGCCGACCGGTCGCTCGTCTCGACCGCACCGAGGGCCAGGTCGGCGACGTCGTCGTTGATCCGCTGGAAGTCGGCCGGGGTGTCGATGAAGACCTCGTCCGGCACGACCTTGCCGGCCAGGATGTCATCGGCCAGACCCTGCTCGTCGAACGCGTCGCGCTGGTCCTGGTTCGCAAGCCGCTGGAACCAGTCCGCCATTTCGACGCGACCCTCGCGTTGCAACTCGATTGCGCGACGGGCAGACCGCCGTGCCCTTTCCTCGTGGGTCCGAGCCACATCCTGACGGCGGCTGGCCGCGTCGAACCGCCGCTTGTCCTCGTACCAGGCTCGCTGCGACTCGAAGTAGCCCTGGTAGCGGCGTCGCTCAAGGGCTTCCCGCTCGGCCGCCCACTTCGCGGCGTACCACTCGGGGGTCCTCGGAAGCGGCAGTTCGGTGGCCGGTCCCGGTGGACCTGGCGAGGGTTGCGCCTCGGGAAGCGACGAGGTCTCCGGCGCCAGCGCCTCCAGCGACGAAAACGGGTTCCGGCTGCCGACGTCACCGTCCTGCTGCCTCCCTGGACCCTGCCGAGGCGGCGGTTCCGCACCCACCGGGGTGGGCCGCTGCACCGGTGGCGGGGTGACGGCCGGAGGGCTGCCGTGGGCGGCAGCCACCGGCGGGTGCATCGAGGCAGACCCGTTCGCGTTGGCCGGAGAGACGCTGGTCGCCACGCTGCCGGTCGACATCATGGTGCCGGACGACGTCACGGTGGCGGACGTCGTCACTGTGCCGGACGTCGCCATGGTGGCCGGAGAGGTAAGCGTGGTGGGCGTCACCGCGGCGGCGGAGGTGGCCACGGGGCCGGTGGTCACCGGGGCGGAGGTCGCCGGGTTGACAGCCGTCGATGTGGTGGTGGAGTGAGCCACGGTGGCAGGCAGCTCGCCGATCTGCGGGGACGGCGGGCGTTCGGCGGTGACCGACGAGAGCGTGGGGCTGTCCGACGACGGTCCGTGCCCCGCCTGAATCGGCCCCCCGGCATCCACGGTGACGGTCGCCGACACCCCGCGACCCGACGCCGACCCGTCCTCCCCAGCCGGGACTGTGTCCCCCCGACTGACCGCCACTGGATCCCGGTCAGGCTGCGGTGCGGGCGGAGCGGCATCCGCGAGCAAGGCGGCAACCGGCGCGCCCGTTCCGTATCCGCCGGACAACGCCGAAGCGCCCGCCTCGGAGGACGATCCGTCGCGGGGCGAGGGCAGGTCGCCCGCAGCCGCCGCCGGCGACACGAGAGGCAGCTCCGTGGGCGGGAGCGGCGCGGCGAGCGCGCTCAACTGTCCGTCGACGCGGGCGCGCACCGCCGCGTCGACCTGGCCGGTGGCCGAACCGGTGGCGCCGGAGACGGCAGCCCGGGCGGCGTCCTCCAGCGACATGACGCCCTGGCCGGTGGCCAGGCCCGCCGCGCCCTCGGCGAGGGTCTCGCCGGTCATCTCCCGGCCGAAGTGTTCGACGATCCGCGCACCGCGGCCGTGGGCGTGCCGGCCGAGCCCCGCCAGCGGCGCCACCGCGCCGCCGACGAGCCCACCGACCGCCGACGTGCCCAGGTCGGCCAGGTCCAGGCCGTGCCGACGTCCGGTGGAATTCTGGTACGCCTGCGTAGCCAGGCTGATCCCGGACTCCTCGGCCGCTTCCTCCAGGCCGCCCCTGACGGCGCGCTTGCCCAGCCCACGCATGCCGCCCCGAGCCACCTCCTTGGCGGCCCGCTCCCCGGCCTCCTTGAGGCCCCGCTTCAGTTCCTTCTTCGCGAGTTGAGCCAGCAGTCGCTTGAAGATCTGCTGGATCACCAGCCGGCTGCCGGCGGTCGCCGCCCCCACGGCGGGTGAGGCGGCACCGGCGGTCACCACGCTGGCCACGGCGATCGCCAGCAGCTCGACGACGAGGATGCCCAACTCGATCCAGACCTCGAGCTTGGCGCCCTCGATGTCGCAGCCGCACTCCTCGACCAGCCGGCCGAGTTCGCCGCTGACCGCGAGCAGGACGACCAGGGGCGCCTCGTCGCCTTCGGCAACCCGCCGCCAGGCGGTGTCGAACGCCTCGGCCACCAGGCCGATGCCGCCGTACCCGCTGCGTACCTCGGCCGCGGCGGCGATCGCGTCGTCGCGCGGCCCGGCGAGCGCCGTGGCGACGGCGTACCACTGGTCGGCGAGATCCCAGACGGCGCGTTCGTCCCCCTCCGGCCACTCCACCCCGATGGCCCAGTCGAGTGCCTCGTAGACCCAGCCCGGCAGGTCCCAGGGGCTGTAGTCGAGCGGGTGCGGGATCGGGCTGGGCAGCAGGCTCACGGCTCAGTCCTCCGCAGGTCAGCGTCGGTAGTCGTGCGGGCCGGACACCCCGTCGAGCCGCCGGCCGCTCGCGGCGTCGGTCTCCACTGTGGCCTCGACGGACGACACGACGTCGGCACCGAGCCCGGCCAAGGCCCGGCCGACCCCCTCCCACGCGCGCAGCAGCGTCTCCTCGTAACCGCGGTAGCTCTTCTCGAACGCGGTGCCGATGTCGTCGCGACCCCACGGGCGCTGTGCGCTCGCCGCCGCGATGCGACCGCCGACCTGCTCACACCGGGTGCCGACCGCCTCGCCGGCGAGGTGGAGGTCGATGCCGCCGCGCCGGGCCCGGTCCGGGTCGAGCCAGAGCTGACTCTCAGCCACGCCGTTCTCCTTCACCCTCGAACGCCGCGTCGGCCCGGCCGAGCAGCGCGCCGAAGTCGCCACTGCGGAGGAAGTCCACCGAGCCGGACCCCGCCGGCAGGTAGCCGGCAACCAACTCCTGGGTGGCGGCGACGGCGGCAGCGGTGGCCCGGTGGACCGTCGTGGTGATCTTCCGGCTCAGCGCTTTCGCGTCCCGGTCGTGGTAGACGGCCGAACTGAGCTCCACCGCGATCAACTCGCCCCGGGCTCCCACGGTGGCGGTCACCTGCCCGTCGTCGGAGCGTTCGGTGATCCGCAGCTCCGCCAGCCTGGTCTGCAGTTCGTCCAAACCGGACCGCAGCCGCCGGTACTGCCCGTACACCTCGTCGAACCGCGCCCGGAGGGCGCGATTGGCTTCCCGGTCAACGCTTTCGGCCAACGTCACCCTCCCCCGGTCACGTTCAGTCAGGCGAACCATACCGGGTGCCACGAAGTCGTGGGGGTCCGGTAGTTTTCAGCTCGTGATCGATCGCCAGCAGGCCGAGCAGCTCGCCACGGTGTGGGCCCGCCGCGACTCACAGCGCCTCGGCTACGAGTGCCGTCCGCGAATCGACGAGTTCGACCTGGGGTACGTGATCCGTTCCGTCGTGGCCCCCGACGTCGACACCGTGCCGGGTGACCTGCCGACGACGGTGGTGGACAAGGAGACCGGCGAGGTCTCCACCTGGCCACGGGTGCCGGTCGCCGCAGTCGAGCAGATGTACCGCCGCAGTCGCCCCGCCGGCGGCCCGGCGCCGCGTACCGTCAACCCGGCCAGCCAGCTGCTCCGCGAGATCCGGCGGCTGCCGACGCCCGCCACGGTCGCTCACCTCACCGTCGAGGGCCGCACGTACCTCGGCCACGGCGCCAAGGGCGACGTCGAGCTACGGCACCACCCGCTGGTTCGCGCGTACCTGGACGACCTGCCGGCCGGGCACCTGGTACGGGGCGGCGACCGCCACGCCGAGCTGATCGTCGTCTCCGACGTCCTCCACGAGTACGACCACCGCCGCGCCGCCGCTGGCGAGGCCCCACTGACGATGCGGGAGGCGGAGCTGCTTCTCTTCGAATCCCCGTTCCAGGCCTTCCGCATAAGGGAACCGGGAGACCCGGCCGCCGGTCCGGCGGAGCGAGCATGCGATTCCTGCCTGAACTTCCTGGTGCACTTCGGGGTGATCGGGTGGTCGGATCTGGCGTACACGCGGGAGCTGCGACCAGAAACCCGCACCTCACCGGAGCCGGGCCGATTCCCGGCGGAGGTGGCGAGTGCGCTTGTCGATGGCGGTTGGCGGCCGGGCCGCGGAGACGCAGACATCGCCAGGATCGCGATCCTCGAGACGCTGGAGCGATCCAGTGGGCATCCGGAACTTCCGGCTGCTCAGGAAGCGCTCACGCGGTTTCCGGGTCTGACGTCCGGCCGTCGCGGCCCGGGGCGGGAGGTGTGGATTTCCTGGTTCGGCATCGATCCACTCCATGCGGCGCACACCGCCGACACCCTCGCCGACTTCGGTGCCGTCCTCGGCGTGCGACTGTTCCCGATCGGCTCCGAACGGCAGGACAGCATCCTCGCGGTGGACGAGCACGGCCGGATCTTCGCCTTGGACCAGGCCGGTGAGTGGTTCCTCGGCGACGACATCGACGCCGCGCTCACCACGCTCCTGCTCGGCCTGGCCCCGGCCCGGGTCTGCGACGACGGCACCTGGTGAGCGGCGGTTATATGCCGCCTGAGCGATATACCTCAGAGGCATAAATATGCCTGACAGGCATACCGCTCAACGTGGTGACCGCTTCGAGCACCGACACCCGGCCAGCGCCGCTCCAGGCGAGTCCACACCGACCGGCACCGGCGGCTAAAGCGCCACCCCGGTCAGCACCATCACTCGCGGCTCCGTGTAGTCCTCCATTGCGCTGCGCAGCCCCTCGCGCCCCACGCCACTCCCCTTGACCCCGCCGTACGGCATCTGGTCCGCGCGATACGACGGCACGTCCCCGACGATCACCCCGCCGACCTCCAGCACCCGCGCCGCCTCGAACGCCACGTCCAGGCGGTGGGTGAACACGCCCGCCTGCAACCCGTACGCGGAATCGTTGACGGCGGCGAACGCGGCGCGGTCGTCGGTGACCCGGGCGACCACCAGGACCGGCCCGAAGACCTCCTCCGTGCAGACCTTCGCGGAGGACGGCACGCCGGAGAGCACGGTCGGCGGGTAGGTGGCGCCGTCGCGCCGGCCGCCCACCTCGATGGTGGCGCCGGCGATGACGGCCTCGTCCACCCACGCCTCCACCCGCTGCGCTGCCTCCTCCGACACCAGTGGCCCGACGTCGGTCAACCCGGAGGCAGGGTCACCCACCCGCAGTTCCTGCACCGACGCGACCAGCCGGGGCAGGAAGCCGTCATACAGCCACTCGTGTACGAAGACCCGCTGCACGGCGATGCACGACTGCCCGGCCTGGTAGTTGGAGAACATCGCGATCCGGTGCGCGGCGAAGGTCAGGTCCTCGTCGGCGGCCCAGTCCTCGCAGATCACCGCCGCCGCGTTGCCGCCCAGCTCCAGCGTCACGTGCTTCTCCGGCACGGAACGGCGGATCGCCGCGCCCACCGGGCCGGAACCGGTGAACGACACCACCGGCAGCCGCGGGTCGGTGACCAGCTCGGCGGCCCGCTCGTTGGGCAGCGGCAGCACCGAGAACATGCCCTCGGGCAGCTCGGTCTCGGCCAGGATCTCCCCCAGCAGCAGCGCCGACAGCGGCGTCGCCGGGGCCGGCTTCACGATGATCGGTGCGCCCACCGCGATCGCCGGGGCGACCTTGTGCGCCACCAGGTTCAGCGGGAAGTTGAACGGCGCGATCCCCAGCACGGGGCCGCGCGGCACCCGGCGCACCAGGGCGATCCGCCCGGTCGCCGCCGGGTCGGTGTCCAGGCGCTGCAACTCGCCGGAGAAGCGCCGCGCCTCCTCGGCCGCCCAGCGGAACGTCGACACCGCGCGCCCCACCTCGGCCCGCGCCCACTTGACCGGCTTGCCGTTCTCGGCGGTGATCAGCGCCGCGACTTCCTCGGCCCGCTCCGCCAGCCGCCGGGAGACGTGGTCCAGGGCCGCCGCCCGTACGTGCGCGGGCAGGGCCGCGGCCTGCGCCGCCACGCCGGCCGCCGCCGCGACGGCGGCCTCGACCTGGTCGGCCGTGGCGAGGGTGGTACGCCCCACCGTCCGGCCGTCGTACGGGTGGGTGACGGTCAGCTCGCCCTCACCGTGAACGGGGCGACCGGCGACATAGAAGGCTCTCGGCTCCACGTCGGCAGCGTAGACGACGACCGGCCGCACGGAAACAGTCGCCACAGGCCTTGTCTGCCGCGAATTCAGTAGCGAAGATGGCAGCAAGATTCCGATTACCTCCGCGATCAGACTCCCGGCACCCCTCGGAGAGACATCCCCATGAGCGATCAGCAGCAGCTGCGCAACTTCGTCAACGGCGAGTACGTCGACCCGGTGGACGGCGGGTACGCCGACCTGATCGACCCGTGCACCGGTGAGGTCTTCGCCCAGGCCCCCGTCTCCGGCGCGGCGGACGTGGACGCGGCGATGACGGCCGCCGCCACCGCCTTCGAGACCTGGCGGGACACCACCCCCGGCGAGCGGCAGAAGGCGATGCTCAAGCTCGCCGACGCCGTCGAGGCCCGCGCCGCCGAACTGGTCGACGCCGAGGTGCGCAACACCGGCAAGCCGCGCCAGCTCACCGCCGACGAGGAGTTGCCGCCGGCGGTGGACCAGTTCCGCTTCTTCGCCGGCGCCGCCCGCCTGCTCGAAGGTCGCTCGGCCGGCGAGTACATGGCCGGGCACACCTCGTACGTGCGGCGCGAGCCGATCGGCGTCTGCGCCCAGGTGACGCCCTGGAACTACCCGCTGATGATGGCGGTGTGGAAGATCGCCCCGGCGCTCGCCGCCGGCAACACGGTGGTGCTCAAGCCGTCCGACACCACGCCGGTGTCGACGCTGCTGCTGGCCGAGATCGCCTCGGAGTTCTTCCCGCCGGGCGTGTTCAACGTGGTCTGCGGCGACCGCGACACCGGTCGTACCCTCGTCTCGCACCCGACCCCGCAGCTGGTGTCGATCACCGGCTCGACCCGCGCGGGCATGGAGGTCGCCTCCGCCGCCGCGCCGGACCTCAAGCGGACCCACCTGGAGCTGGGCGGCAAGGCCCCGGTGGTGCTCTTCGACGACGCGGACGTCGCGGCGGCGGCCGAGGCGATCGCGGTGGGCGGCTACTTCAACGCCGGCCAGGACTGCACCGCCGCCACCCGGGTGCTCGCCGGCCCCGGGGTGTACGACGACTTCGTGGCGGCGCTGGCCGAGCAGGCCCGCAACACGAAGACCGGCGCGCCGGACGACGAGGACGTGCTCTACGGCCCGCTGAACAACGCCAACCAGCTGGCCCGGGTCAGCGGCTTCGTCGACCGGCTGCCGGACCACGCCAGCGTGGAGACCGGCGGCTCCCGGCTCGGCGAGCGCGGCTACTTCTACGCCCCGACCGTCGTCTCCGGGGTACGGCAGGCCGACGAGATCATCCAGGACGAGGTGTTCGGCCCGGTCATCACCGTGCAGCGCTTCTCCGACGAGGACGAGGCGGTGCGCTGGGCCAACGGTGTCGACTACGGCCTGTCCGCCTCGGTCTGGACGAAGGACCACGGCCGGGCGATGCGGATGACCCGGCGGCTCGACTTCGGCTGCGTCTGGGTGAACACCCACATCCCGTTCGTCTCCGAGATGCCGCACGGCGGCTTCAAGCACTCCGGGCACGGCAAGGACCTCTCGGTCTACAGCCTGGAGGACTACACCCGGATCAAGCACGTCATGCACAACATCGAGGGCTGACCGATGACGTCCTCCGAGGAACTGCACAAGCGGCGCGGCGCGGCGGTGGCCCGCGGCGTCGGCAGCACCATCTCGTCCTACGTGGACCACGCCGGCGGCGGCACCATCACCGACGTCGAGGGCCGGCAGTGGATCGACTTCGCGGCGGGCATCGCGGTCGCCAACGTGGGCAACTCCGCGCCTCGCGTGGTCGAGGCGGTGAGGGCGCAGGTCGAACGCTTCACCCACACCTGCTTCATGGTCGCGCCGTACGAGTCGTACGTGGCGGTCTGCGAGCAGTTGAACGCGATCACCCCGGGGGACTTCGAGAAGCGCTCGGCGCTGTTCAACTCCGGCGCCGAGGCGGTGGAGAACGCCGTGAAGATCGCCCGGCACGCCACCGGACGGCCGGCGGTGGTGGTCTTCGACCACGCGTACCACGGTCGGACCAACCTGACCATGGCGTTGACCGCGAAGAACATGCCGTACAAGCACCGGTTCGGGCCGTTCGCCGGGGAGATCTACCGGGTGCCGATGTCGTACCCGCTGCGCGACGGCGGGCTTTCCGGTGCCGAGGCGGCGGCCCGGGCGATCGAACTGGTGGAGAAGCAGGTCGGCGCGGAGAATGTCGCCGCGCTGCTGATCGAGCCGATCCAGGGCGAGGGCGGTTTCGTCGTACCCGCGGCGGGGTTCCTGCCGGCGCTGCGCGAGTGGGCGACGGCGGCCGGGGTGGTCTTCGTCGCCGACGAGATCCAGACCGGGTTCTGCCGGACGGGGCAGTGGTTCGCCTGCGAGCACGAGGAGGTCGTGCCGGACCTGATCACGCTGGCCAAGGGCATCGCCGGCGGGCTGCCGCTGGCGGCGGTGACCGGCCGGGCGGAGCTGATGGACGCGGTGCACGTCGGTGGCCTCGGCGGCACCTACGGCGGCAACCCGATCGCCTGCGCGGCGGCGCTGGCCAGCATCGAGACCATGCGGGAGCTGGACCTCACCTGCGCGGCGCAGCGGATCGAGACGGTGCTGGCGGCGCGGCTGCGCACCATCGCCGAGCGTGACCCGCGCATCGCCGAGGTACGCGGCCGGGGCGCGATGCTCGCCGTGGAGCTGGTGCAGCCGGGCACCCTCGTCCCGGACCCGGCCGCCGCGGCGGCGATCTCGGCGGCCTGCCACGCCGCCGGCCTGCTCACCCTGACCTGCGGCACGTACGGCAACGTGCTGCGCTTCTTGCCGCCGCTGGTCATCTCCGACGACGAGCTGAACCGGGGTCTGGACATCCTGGACGCCGCCTTCGGCTGAGCCACCGTCTGCGAAAGAGCGCCACGGGTGTCGACGACACCCGTGGCGCTTTTTCGTGTCACGGGTCCACCGGACGCCCAGTCTTGTCCTATAGTCCTACTGTCGTAGGACAATGGAAGGGCGACTGGGTGATCGAGTTCGTGCTGGACGGCAGGTCCAAGGTGAACACGTACGTGCAGCTGGTCCAGCAGGTCAAGCAGTCCCTGCGGGTGGGCCTGCTGGCGCCCGGTGACCAACTGCCGAAGGTCCGTGACGTCGCCCAGTCCCTGGCCATCAACCCGAACACGGTGTTGAAGGCGTACCGCGAGCTGGAGATCGAGGGCCTGGTCGAGGGTCGCCCGGGGGTGGGCACCTTCGTCCGGCGCACGCTCGCCGGCACGTCCCTGCCCAACCAGGCCGAGCTGCGCGAGGAGCTCGTGGCGTGGCTGCACCGCGCCCGTACGGCCGGGCTGACCCCCGAGGACGTCACCGCCCTCGTCGAGACCACCATGCGGGCCGCCCTCACCGCTGACACCGCAGGCACGAAGACCGCCCCGGCACGATGAGAGGACACCAGATGGAGATCGCCCTGGAGGCCCAGGGGCTGGGCAAACGCTACGGGAAGACCTGGGCGCTGCGGGACTGCTCGCTGCACCTGCCGGCCGGGCGGATCGCCGCCCTCGTCGGGCCCAACGGTGCCGGCAAGAGCACCCTGCTGCACCTGGCGGTGGGGCTGCTCCGACCCGACGCCGGCACCGTACGGGTCTTCGGCGCGTCGCCGTACGACAACCCGGAGCTGCTGCCCGAGATCGGGTTCGTCGCCCAGGACACCCCGCTCTACCGCGACTTCACCGCCGCCGAGCTGGTCGAGCTCGGCGGCCGGTTGAACCGGCGCTGGGACGGCGCGCTGGCCCGCAACCGGCTGGCCCAGCTCGGCATCCCGCCCAACCTGCGGGTCGGCAAGCTCTCCGGCGGGCAACGCGCGCAGGTGGCGCTGGCGCTCGCGCTGGCGAAACGGCCCCGGCTGCTGCTGCTCGACGAACCGGTCGCCAGCCTCGACCCGCTGGCCCGACGCGAGTTCCTCCAGTCGCTGATGGGCAGCGTCGCCGAGTCGGAGACCACCGTGCTGCTCTCCTCGCACCTGCTGGCCGACCTGGAACGGGTCTGCGACTACCTGATCGTCCTCAACGCCGCCCGGGTGCAGCTCGCCGGCTCGGTCGACGACCTGGTGGCCGCGCACCGGCAGCTGGTCGGCCCGCGGCACGGCGACGGCCGGATCGGCGGCGTCGCCGAGGTGGTCCGGGCCAGTCACACCGACCGGCAGTCCACGCTGCTGGTCCGCACCGAGGGTCCGGTCACCGATCCCACCTGGTCGGTCCGCGAGGTCGGCCTGGAGGACGTCGTCCTGGCCTACCTCGCCGACGGAGCCTCGCAGGCCAGTCACAGCGAGTGGGGGGTGCCGGCATGATCTGGCTGACCTGGCGGCAACACCGCAAGCAGGCGTTCTTCACCCTGCTGGGATTCGCGGCGCTCGCCGCCCTGATGGTGCCGATCGGCCTGTCGATGCGGCACACCTTCGCCGACCTCGGGCTGGCGGACTGCGTACGTCAACTCGCCGGCACCGACGTGCCGGCGGCGACCCGGGAGACCTGCGACGCTGGCTTCTACCGCTTCACCAACCGGTACGGCAACCTGAACCTGGTGGCCGTGCTGCTGCTCACCCTGCCGGTGCTGGTCGGCCTGTTCTGGGGCGCCCCGCTGATCGCCCGCGAGGTGGAGCAGGGCACGCACCGGTTCGTCTGGACCCAGGGCGTCGCCCGTAGCCGCTGGGCGCTGGTGAAGTTCGGGCTGGTCGGCTCGGCCGTGGTGGCCCTCGCGGTCTGCTACGGGCTGGGCATGTCGTGGTGGGTCGAGCCGCTCACCCAGGCCGCGCGCGAGGGCCGGCTCGGCATGATCGTGTTCGACCTGCAGGGTGTCGTCCCGATCGGATACACCCTCTTCGCCGTCGCCCTGGGCATCT
This sequence comes from Micromonospora sp. CPCC 206171, assembly GCF_036906755.1. Taxonomy (NCBI): domain Bacteria; kingdom Bacillati; phylum Actinomycetota; class Actinomycetes; order Micromonosporales; family Micromonosporaceae; genus Micromonospora; species Micromonospora sp. CPCC 206171. The sequence goes on from NZ_JBAKHT010000003.1 coordinate 62,431, forward strand.
TCGCCGGCACCGTGTGGAAGCGGATGTTGCCCGCCATGGCCATCACCCTGGCCGGCTTCATCGGCGTACGGGCGGCGGTGGCGATCCTGGCCCGCCCGCACTACCAGCCCGCCCGCACCCTCACCTTCCCGATCGAGGGGGTCACGGAGGCCGCCATGAGCCGCGGCGACTGGATCCTCAGCCAGGGCATCCGCAACCCCGACGGGACGATGATGGCCGAGGACAGCCGGATCATGTGCCCGCCCGGCGGCAAGGGGCCGGACGGCCGGGCCTGCGGTGCCGAGCTGGGCCTCCACCCGGGCGCGTACAACTGGCAGCTCTACCAGCCGGCGGACCGGTTCTGGCTGTTCCAGGGCATCGAGACCGGCATCTTCGTCGCCCTCGCCGCCCTCCTGCTCTACCTCGCGGTACGCCGCCTCCGCCGCATCGCCTGACGACCCGGTGGAACACCATGGGTGTCACACCCTCCGCGTGACACCCATGGTGTTCCACTCATCCGGCCCGCTTCGCACCAGCGGGCCGGCGGGTCAGCGGAGCAGTTCGACCGTGTTGCGGCGGACCAGGTTCTTGCCGGGCTCCCGGATCGCGTCCATCGCTGCGGCGTTGAGCAGCACGCAGCTCCCGGACGGGCCGGTGACCGTCACCGTCACGACCTTGTTGTTGTCCAGGTTGGTCACCCGCAGCCGGGTACCGACCGGGAACTGACCGCTGGTCGCGGCGGGCGCCCCGCCCTCGGCCGAGAAGGTGATCGCACCGGCGCAGACGCTCGCCGCGGGCGCGCCACCCGGCTGCGCCGGGGGCTGGGCGCTACCCGGCCGGGTCTGCCCGCCGGGCTGGGCCGCTCCCCCGGGCTGCGCGGCGGCACCGTCCAGCCGCTCCACCAGGTTGCGCCGGATCACGTTCTTGCCCGGTTCCCGGACCAGTTCCATCGCGGCGGCGTTGAGCAGCACGCAACTTCCGGACGGGCCGGTGACCGTCACGGTCGCCGCCTTGTTGTTGTCCAGGTTGGTCACCCGCAGCCGGGTACCCACCGGGAACTGCCCGCTGGTCGCGGCGGGCGCTCCGCCCTCGGCCGAGAACGTCACCGAGCCCTGGCAGGCGCTCTGCCGGGCGGGGGTGGTGTCGGCGAAGCCGAACCCGGTCCCGACCGCCACCACCGCCGCGGCGACCACCGCCACCCCTGCCGCCAACACGTGCTTGCGCTGCACCTTTGTCTCCCGTCGTCCGGTGATCTCCGTACGCCGCCTGGTACGGCGTGGGAGCGCTGCGCGGTTCAGCGGTTCTGACAGGAGAGTTTCCGGAGGGCCGATTCGGTGACGCGGCGACACCGACACCGACACCGACGGTCACGAAGCCGTCGTTCTGTGGAGAGGGGCCTGGGTAACCGGTATTGGCGATCAGGGGTGGGCTGCGTCACGATGGGCGCGAGGAGGTCGCCGATGGCCGACCCGTGGCTCGCCCTGGAATTCGGTGCCGATCCGGCCGAGCGGATCGCGCAGGTCGGTGCCGCCCACGAAGCGTTCCTCACCGCCGGTGACCTGCCGCCCCGGGTCCGCGACGTGGTCGCCGACTCCTGGCGGCGGTCGGCCGGCGCACTGCTCGACCCGGAGGCCACCGCCCCGGTCGACCTCACCGACGACGCGCTGGAGAACTACCGCGCCGCCCACCCGCTGGCCCGGGTGCTGCCGCTCTTCCGCGACCTGCTCGGCGGCATCGCCGACGACGGCGCCCACCTGATGGCGGTCTGCGACGCGGGCGGGCGGCTGCTCTGGGTGGAGGGGCATCCGGGGGTGCTCCGGCACGCCGAACGGATGAACTTCGTCCCCGGCGCCCGCTGGGACGAGGCCCACGCCGGCACCAACGCCCCCGGCACCGCCCTGGCCGTCGACCACAGCGTCCAGATCTTCGCCACCGAGCACTTCGTCCGCCCGGTGCAGCGCTGGACCTGCGCCGCGGCACCCATCCACGACCCCACCGGCCGGCTGCTCGGCGCCATCGACATCACCGGCGGCGACCACCTCGCCACCCCGCAGAGCCTCGCCCTGGTCCGGGCCACCGCGCGGGCCGCCGAGGCGTTCCTGGCCAGCGCCGAGCCGGCCGAACCCGACGTCATCTCGGTGGCCGCCCTCGGCCGCGACGAGGCCGAGCTGCGCATCGGCGGGCGGCGCGTCCGGCTCGGCCGCCGGCACAGCGAACTGCTGGTGCTGCTGCTCGACCACCCCGAGGGGCGCACCGGCGAACAGCTCGGCCTCGACCTCTACGGCGACGACCGGCTGCACCCGGTCACCCTGCGCGCCGAGCTGTCCCGACTGCGCCGCGCGCTCGGCCCCGAACTGCTCGACTCCCGCCCGTACCGGCTGCGCGGCACCGTGCGCGCCGACTTCCGTACCGTCGGCGAGCTGCTGGAACGCGGCGACGCGGCGGGCGCGCTCCGGGCGTACCCGGGGCCGTTGCTGCCCGCCTCCGACGCGCCGGGAGTGGCCCGGCTGCGCCGGCTGGTCGACGGGCAGCTGCGCGCGGCCGTGCTGGCCGCCGGCGATCCGGCGCTGCTCGCGGCCTGGACCGCGACGCCCGCCGGCGCCGACGACCTCACCGCCTGGCAGGCCCTGGCGCGGGCGTTGCCGCCGGGCGCCCCACGCCGGCCGCTCGCCCTGGCCCGCATCGGCCAGCTCTCCGCCGAGTACGACCTTCCGCGCGCAACGTCGCTGCAACGTCGCGGAAACTAGCGTCCCGCCATCACCCCTGACGGACGGCGGAGGTACCCATGACGCGCTACGACGCCCCCACCCACTGGCAGTCCCGCTACGACCACTTCATCGGCGGCGAGTACGTCACGCCGCACGGCGGGCGGTACTTCGAGAACCCCACCCCGGTGACCGGGCAGATCTTCTGCGAGGTGGCCCGGGGCACCGCCGAGGACGTCGAGAGGGCGCTCGACGCCGCGCACGGCGCCGCCGACGCCTGGGGACGCACCTCGGTGGCCGAACGGTCGCTGATCCTCAACAAGATCGCCGACCGGATGCAGGAGAACCTGGAATCCCTCGCCGTCGCCGAGACCTGGGAAAACGGCAAGCCGGTACGGGAGACGCTGGCCGCCGACATCCCGCTGGCGATCGACCACTTCCGGTACTTCGCCGGGGCGATCCGGGCCCAGGAGGGCAGCCTCGGCGAGATCGACGACGACACCGTGGCGTACCACTTCCACGAGCCACTCGGCGTGGTCGGGCAGATCATCCCGTGGAACTTCCCGATCCTGATGGCCACCTGGAAGCTCGCCCCCGCGCTGGCCGCCGGCAACGCGGTGGTGCTCAAACCGGCCGAGCAGACCCCGGCGTCGATCCACTACTGGCTGTCGCTGGTGGCCGACCTGCTGCCGCCCGGCGTGCTCAACGTCGTCAACGGCTTCGGCGTCGAGGCGGGCAAGCCGCTGGCCTCCTCGCCCCGGGTGGCGAAGGTGGCGTTCACCGGCGAGACCACCACCGGGCGGCTGATCATGCAGTACGCCAGCGAGAACATCAAACCCGTCACCCTGGAGCTGGGCGGCAAGAGCCCGAACATCTTCTTCGACGACGTCAGCGCCGCCCACGACGACTTCCACGACAAGGCGCTCGAAGGCTTCACCATGTTCGCCCTCAACCAGGGCGAGGTCTGCACCTGCCCGTCCCGGGCGCTGATCCAGCAGGGCCACTACTCGGACTTCCTGGCCGCGGCGGTGGAGCGGACCGGCCGGATCGTGCAGGGTCACCCGCTGGACACCGACACGATGGTCGGCGCGCAGGCCTCCAACGACCAACTGGAGAAGATCCTGTCCTACCTGGACATCGGCCGCCAGGAGGGGGCGAAGGTGCTCACCGGCGGCGCCCGCGCCGACCTCGGCGGCGAGCTGTCCGGCGGCTACTACGTCCAGCCGACGATCTTCGAGGGCGACAACTCGATGCGGATCTTCCAGGAGGAGATCTTCGGCCCGGTGGTCTCGGTGACCTCCTTCGCCGACCTGGACGACGCCGTGAAGATCGCCAACGACACGCTGTACGGGCTGGGCGCGGGCGTCTGGACCCGGGACATGAACACCGCGTACCGGGCGGGGCGGTCGATCCAGGCCGGGCGGGTCTGGACGAACTGCTACCACGCGTACCCGGCGCACGCCGCGTTCGGCGGGTACAAGCAGTCCGGCATCGGGCGGGAGAACCACAAGATGATGCTGGAGCACTACCAGCAGACGAAGAACCTGCTGGTCAGCTACTCCACCAAGAAGCTCGGCTTCTTCTGATGGCCGACACCGTGACGGTGACCCCCGCGGCGGCCGAGGTGCTCCGGTCGCTGCGGGGGCGGCACGGGCCGCTGATGTTCCACCAGTCCGGCGGCTGCTGCGACGGCAGCGCTCCGATGTGCTACCCGGCCGGTGAGTTCCGCACCGGATCGTCGGACGTCCTGCTGGCGTCGCTCGCCGTCGACGGGGTGCCCGAGCCGGTCGAGTTCTGGATGTCGTCGGCGCAGTGGGAGTTGTGGAAGCACACGACGCTGACGGTCGACGTGGTGCCGGGGCGGGGCAGCGGATTCTCGCTGGAGGCGCCGGACGGCGTGCGCTTCCTCATCCGTTCCCGGCTGGCCGCCTGACGGCTCGCCGTCCGCGCGACGCCCGTCTGCGGCGGAGGCAGGTACCGGTGCGAGCGTGATACCTCTGAGGCATTTTGATACCTCAGAGGTATCACCGCCGCACCTGCGTCCGGCCCGAACGAGGTGGGCCCGAGCGCGGGCACCGGGCCGGCGCCGGCGACTAGCGCACGACGAGCGAAACCAGGCCGCCGAGCAGCAGCAGCACGGGTACGGCGGAGAGCGTGCCGGCCACCGCGGCGGACCGCACCGGCCTACGGGCGACCGTCAGCCAGAGCAGTACGAGGCTGACCAGCAGCGCCAGGAACAGCGGCGGGGTCAGGGTGTAGAGCCCGAAGAGCAGCCACCTGTCCCGGTCGGAGGTGCACTCGTCGCCGCACCCCGGGGCTACGGCCCCGGAGAACAGGGCCGTGCCCGCGAGGAGCGCCAGGACGACCGTGCCGTACCAGGCGAGCGTGACCAGCAGGGCCGCCCTCGGGTCGGGTCGGCGGGGTGCGGCCGGTTCGGCGAGCGTCTCCGTCATCGGCCGATTATGGCCGCACCCCGGCGAGCTCCGGTGCCCCGAACCGGTGCGGGCGCCGGTCAGCGGCCGTCCAGCAGCGGCTGTCGCGGATCCCAGGGCGGCCCGCCGGCCGCGTCCCGGCGCCGCCGGGCGATGGCCGACAGCGCCTCCAGGACCACCCGGTTGCCCAGGTACGCGGTGATGTCGGCGTGGTCGTACGGCGGGGCGACCTCGACCACGTCCACCCCGACCACGGGCAGTTCGTAGCAGACCCGGCGGACCGCGTCGAGCAGCTGCCGGGAGGTCAGGCCGCCCGGCTCAGGGGTGCCGGTGCCCGGTGCCATGCCCGGGTCGACCACGTCCACGTCGACGGAGAGGAACACCCCCTCGCACTCGTCGGTCGCGATCGTGAAGGCCTCCGACAGGCAGGTGTCGAGGCCGCGCGACACCAGCTCGGTCATCTCGTAGGAGCGCATCCGCTGGGCGGCCATCCACGCCAGGGTGGGCGGGTCGGGCCAGTAGCCGCGCAGGCCGATCTGGAGGAACCGGTCGCCGCGTACCGCGCCGGACTCGATCAGCCGGCGCATCGGCTGGCCGTGCCCGTGCAGCGAGCCGAACTCGATGTGTCCGGTGTCGGCGTGCGCGTCGAAGTGCACCAGCGACACCCGGCCGAGCCCGTGCTGCCGGGCCACGCCGGTGGCGTCGGGCAGGGCGATGGAGTGGTCCCCGCCGAGGACGATCGGGATCGCGCCGGCGGCGGCGACGGCGTACACGGCGGCCTCCAGCGACGCCAGCGACCGCTCGATGTCGCCGGCGAACATCTCCACGTCGCCGGCGTCGTAGACGCGCAGGTCACGCAGCCCGTCGACGCGCATCGCGAGGGACGGGCGGGAGCCGTCGTGCGGCAGGTAGCAGGCCTGCCGGATGGCGGACGGGCCGAAACGGGTGCCGGGCCGGTGCGAGGTGCCGCCGTCGAAGGGCGCACCGACGATGACGACGTCGGCGTCGGCGTACGACGCGGGGTCGTCCACGGTGCAGCGGTCCACCCCGAGGAAGGTGATGTCGGGGCCGTACATCGGGCCGTAGCGGTTCATCGCTCCTGGATCCCCCACGGCGAGCCGTACCCGGTGAGCAGGTCGAGGAAGGGGCGGGGCGGCAGCGCCTCCGGGCCGAGCACCCCGGCGCCGGACCAGGCGCCGGTGGCGAGCAGTTCCAGGGCCACCACCGGATTCACCGCGGTCTGCCAGACGACGGCCTGGTGGCCGTACTCCTTCATGGACCACTCGTTGTCGACCACGTGGTAGAGGTAGACCTCACGCGGCCGCCCGTCCTTGCCGGTGCCGGTGACCCAGGTGCCGGCGCAGGTCCTGCCGCGCATCCGGTCACCCAGCGTGGCCGGGTCGGGCAGGCTGGCGGCCACCACGTCCCGGGGCGACACCTCGACGCCCCGGACGGAGACCGGAGCGGTCGAGTCGAGACCGACCTTGTGCAGGGCCTTCAGCACCTCGATGAACTCGTCGCCCAGGCCGTACTTGAAGGTGACCCGCTTCGCCTTCACCCAGCGCGGGATGAGCAGCACCTCCTCGTGCTCGACGTTGACGCACTCGACCGGGCCGATCCCCGCCGGGAAGTCGAAGACCTCCGGCTCGCTGAACGGCTCGGTGGTGTACCAGCCCCGGTCGGCCTCCCAGATCACCGGCGGGTTCAGGCACTCCTCGATGGTGGTCCAGATGGAGAACGACGGCGCGAAGTCGTAGCCGTCGACGGTGAGGTTCGCGCCGTCGCGGACGCCGATCTCGTCGATCTCGTCAAACAGCTCGTCGGCGGCGTAGCGGGCGAAGACGTCCGACAGGCCCGGCTCGATGCCGATGCCGCAGAGCGCCAGCCGGCCGGCCGCCGCCCACCGGTCGGCGACGGCGAACTGGTCGTCGCCGAGCTTCACCCCGGTCTCGGCGTAGGGGCGGGACGGGTGCGGGTGGGACAGCGACATGGCCATGTCGAGGTAGTCGGCCCCGGCGGCGAAGGCGCCGTCGAAGATCGGCATGACGAAGCGCGGGTCGACCGCGTTGAGCACGTGGGTGATCCGGTGCTCCCGGCAGAGCGCGGCGACCGCGTCGGCGGCGGAGGCGTCCACCGTGGCGGCGACGAACCGGTCACCGTGCCCGGCCACGGCACGCTCGGCGCGGCCGAGGTCGTAGTCGGCGACGACCATGGTCTGGAAGAAGGAACGGCGGGCGGCGATGGCGACAGCGGCGGAGCCGACGCCACCGGCGCCGACGAGCAGGGTGCGCATCAGGAATCAAACCCCAAACCAAGACGATCGAGAGTACGGAGCCAGACGTTGCGCCGGCCCTCGCGCGCGTCGGCGCGGGCGAGCGACCAGCGGGTGAGGTTGATGCCGGCGGCCCGGACGGGCTCCGGCGGGAACGGCAGCGGCGTGCTGCGGACCAGGTCGAGCCGGGTCAGCGCGGTTTCCTCGCCGCTGAGCAGGTCGAGCATCACCCGCGCGCCGAACCGGGTGGCGCCGACGCCGAGGCCGGTGTAGCCGGCCGCGTACGCCAGCCGGCCGTCGTAGGCGGTGCCGAAGAACGGGCAGAACCGGGTGCAGGTGTCGATCACCCCGCCCCAGCGGTGGCTGAAGCGCAAGCCCTCCAGCTGCGGGAACGTGGTGAAGAAGTGGTCGGCGAGGGCGGTGAAGGTGGCCGGCCGCTGCTCCAGCTCCGGGGCGACCCGGTTGCCGTAGTGGTAGACCGCGTCGTAGCCGCCGAAGAGGATCCGCTGATCGCCGGTGATCCGGTAGTAGTGGAACTGGTTGCCGGTGTCGGCCAGCCCCTGCCGGTTGCGCCAGCCGATCGCGTCCCGCTGCGCCGGGGTCAGCGGCTCGGTCATCAGGGCGTAGTCGTAGACCGGCACGAGCCAGGCGCGCAGCCGGCGCAGCAGCGGCGGAAAGGCGTTGGTGGCGAGCACCACCTGCCGGGCCCGCACCGCCCCCGGCGAGGCGTCCGGCCCGCCGGCGGTCGCCGCCCGCAGCGCCGCGCCGTCGCGGCGCAGGCCGGTCACCCGGGTGTGCTCGTGGATCCGCACCCCCTCGTCGAGGCAGGCCCGGCGCAGGCCCCAGGCCAGCTTCGCCGGGTCCAGCATGGCCACCCGGTCGCGGTCCCACAGCCCACCGAGGTACGTCGGCGAGTCCACCTCGGCGCGCACCTCGTCGCGGTCGAGCAGCCGCACGTCGTGGCCGTACCGGCGGGCCAGCTCGGCGTCCTCGGCCAGCCCGGCGAGCTGGTACGGCTCGACCGCCACCGCCAGCTCACCGGTGCGCTCGAAGTCGCAGTCGATCCCGTACGCCTCGACGGTCGCCGCGATCGCGGCCAGGTTCTCCCGGCCGAGCCGCTCCAGCTCGTCGATCTCCCCGGGAAAGCGGTCCACGCCGTTGGCCAGCCCGTGGGTCAGCGAGGCGGCGCAGAACCCGCCGTTGCGCCCGGACGCCGCCCAGCCGCAGGTGCCCGCCTCGACCAGCAGCACGTCCCGCGCGGGATCGTCGCGCTTGGCGAGCAGTGCCGCCCACAGGCCGCTGTAGCCGCCACCGACGACCAGCAGGTCGGCGGTGTGCGTACCGTGCAGCGGCGGCAGCGGGTCGGGCCGTTCCGGGCGGTCGAGCCAGTAGGGCACGGGCGCCGCCTCGGCGAGCGCCCGGCCGGTATGCGGGAGGATCATGACGGGCTCTTCGCCCGCCGGCCGGCCGCCGGGGCGGCCGCGAGGTGGCTGCGCCGGGCCTTTCGTCCGCGCAGCGAGCTGGCCCCGACCAGCAGCAGCGCGATCACGAACATCGCCGTGCCGATGACGTTGACCTGCGGCGGGATGCCCCGCTGGGCGGCGCCCCAGACGTACATCGGGAAGGTGACCGTGGTGCCGGCGTTGAAGTTCGTGATGATGAAGTCGTCGAAGCTGAGCGAGAAGGCGAGCAGCGCGGCGGCCACGATGCCGGGCAGCACCAGCGGCAGGGTGATCCGCCGGAACGTCTGCCACTCGCTGGCGTAGAGGTCCATCGCGGCCTCCTCCAGCCGCCGGTCCATCCCGGCCAGCCGCGCCTTGACCGTCACCACCACGAACGACACGCAGAACATGACGTGCGCGATGACGATGGTCCAGAAGCCCTGCGGCACGCCGGCGGAGACGAAGAGGGCGAGCAGCGAGGTGCCCATCACCAGCTCCGGGGTGGCCATCGGCAGGAAGATCAGCAGGTTGATCCCGGTCCGGCCGCGGAACCGGTGCCGGACCAGGGCGAAAGCCATCAGGGTGCCGATGACGGTGGCGACGACGGTGGCGATGAAGCCGATCTGCACGCTGCGGAGCACCGAGTCGCACATCTCAGAGCTGGCGCAGGGCTGCCGCCAGTTGTCCAGGGTGAACTCGTGGAAGTCGTACGACAGCCGGCTGGACGGGCGGTTGAAGGAGAGGCCGGCCACCACCAGGATCGGCAGGGACAGGTATCCGAGCACCAGCAGGGCCACGCCCATCACCCAGCGGTCGGCCAGCCAACGGGAGACACGCATCAGACCACCTCATCCGTGCCGGCGCGGCGCAGGTAGACGAAGACCACCGCGAGGATCGCCGCCATCAGCAGGAACGACAGCGCCGCGCCCTGCGGGTAGTCCAGCCGGACCAGGAACGCCGAGTCGATGACGTTGCCGATCATGTATTCGTTCGGGGTGCCGAGCAGTTCCGCGTTGATGTAGTCGCCGGTGGCCGGGATGAAGAAGAGCAGCGTGCCGGCGATCAGGCCGGGCATCGACAGCGGCAGGGTGACCCGGCAAAACGCCTGCACTCCGCTGGCGTACAGGTCGCTCGCCGCCTCCAGCAGCCGGTAGTCCAGCCGCTCCAGGCTGGCGTACAACGGCAGCACCAGGAACGGCAGGAAGTTGTAGGTCAGGCCGAGGATCACCGCGACCGGGGTGGCGAGCAGCCGGCCGTCGGGCGCGAGCAGGTGCAGGTCGCGCAGCAGGCCCACCAGCGCGCCGTTGTCCGACAGGATGGTCTTCCAGGCCAGGGTGCGCACCAGGAAGCTGGTGAACATCGGCGCGACCACGCAGACCAGCAGCAGGTTCTTCCACCGGCCGGCCTTCTGCGCGATCGCGTACGCCAGCGGGTAGCCCATCAGCAGGGCCAGCACCAGCGCGATCCCGGCGTAGCCGAAGGAGCGGGCGAACTGCGGCCAGTACGCCTGCAACGCGTCCGGGTAGTTGCCGAACGCCCAGGTCAGCGTGTACCCGGTGGAGAGCGAGCCGCTGGGGTCGTAGAGGCTGGCCGCGGCCAGTTGCAGCAGCGGCAGGCCGAAGAAGACGAACAGCCAGGCCGCGCCGGGCAGCAGCAGCAGGTACGGCAGCAGCCGGTGCCGCCCCCGCCGGGGCGGTGGCGGCGCGGCGGCCGCCTGCCCCGACGGGGTCGGTACGTGGGCCAACGCGGTCATGAGGCCGCACCCACCGGCTCGTCGAGCAGCGGGGCGGTGCTGTCGTCCTGGCCCGGCTCGCGGGGCAGCAGGAAGGCGTGCCGAGGATGCCAGTGCGCGACCACCCGGGCGCCGACCGGCAGCTGGCCGCCGGCCCCGCTGTTCGCCGCGAACGCGGAGATCTCGCTCCCCCAGCCGGTGCGGACCAGGTACTGGGTGCTGACGCCCACGTAGGAGGCGTCGGTGACCACACCCTCGATGTGCTGGTGTCCGTCGGGCACCTGGTCGGCGGAGCCGACCAGGTGCAGCTTCTCCGGGCGTACCCCCAGGTAGACCGCGCCGCGGTCGGCCCGGGCGCGGTCGGCGGGCACCGAGAAGCGGGCGCCGTGGGCGGTGACCGGCACCTCGGTGCCGGCCGTGCCCGCGGCCTCGGCGGCGAGCAGGTTGGACTGGCCGAGGAAGTTCGCCACGAACGCGGTGGCCGGGAACTCGTAGATGTCGGCCGGTGCGCCGAGCTGCTCGATCCGGCCGGCGTTCATCACCGCGACCGTGTCGGCCATGGTCATGGCCTCCTCCTGGTCGTGGGTGACGTGCACGAAGGTGATCCCGACCTCGGTCTGGATCCGCTTCAGCTCGATCTGCATCTGCCGCCGCAGCTTCAGGTCGAGCGCGCCCAGCGGCTCGTCGAGCAGCAGCACCTGCGGGCGGTTGATCAGCGCGCGGGCCAGGGCGACCCGCTGCTGCTGCCCGCCGGAGAGCTGCGCGGGGCGCCGGCTGCCGTAGTCGTCGAGCTGCACCAGCGACAGCATCCGCATGACCTCGTCGTCGACCGAGCGGATGCCGCGCCGGCGCAGCCCGAACGCCACGTTCTCGAAGATGTTCAGGTGCGGGAAGAGCGCGTAGCTCTGGAACACGGTGTTCACCGGCCGCTTGTACGGCCGCAACCGGGCGATGTCCCGGTCGCCGAGCAGCACCTGCCCGCTGGTCGGTTCCTCCAGTCCGGCGATCATCCGCAGGGTGGTGGTCTTGCCGCAGCCGGACGCCCCGAGCAGGGCGAAGAACGAGCCCTGCGGGATGGTCAGGCTGAGGTCGTCCACCGCGGTGAAGACGCCGAACCGCTTGGTGAGGTTGGCCAGCCTCAGGTCGCCGGCCGGTGACTCGTGTCCCATCGTCTTCACGCCCCGATGACCTGCTGGAACTTGGTTTCGTACTCCTTCTCCTGCTTCTCGTCCAGGGCCATGAAGACCTTGGACTTCGACAGCAGGGCCTCGTCCGGGAAGATCAGCGGGTTGGCTGCCAGCTCCGGGTCGATCTTCTCCATCTCGGCCTGCGCGCCCTTGACCGGGCAGATGTAGTTGACGTACGCGGCGAGCTGCGCCGCGACGGCCGGCTCGTAGTAGTAGTTGATCAGCGCTTCGGCGTTCGCCTTGTGGGTGGCCTTGTTCGGCACCATCATGTTGTCGCTGAACAGCATCACGCCCGAGTCGGGCGAGACGAACTTGATCTTCTCGTCCTCGCCGGTGAGCTGGATGACGTCACCGGACCAGCCGATGCAGGCGGCGATGTCGCCCTTGGCGAGGTCCGGGGCGTAGTCGTTGCCGGTGAACTTGCGGATCTGCCCGGAGTCGACGGCCTTCTTGAGCTTGTTGAGCGCGTCGTCGAACTGGGCCCCGGTGAAGTTGGCCGGGTGGTGCCCGTTGGACTGCAGCAGCAGACCCATGGTGTCCCGCATCTCGGACAGCGCGGTCACCTTGCCCTTCAGGTCGGGGCGGGTCAGCAGCTCGTCGACGGTGCGGAGCTCCTTGGTGACGTTGCCGTTGTAGGCCAGGCCGGCCAGGCCGGACTGCCACGGGATGGCGATCCGGTTGTCCGGGTCGAAGGACCGGTTGATCAGCGACGGCAGCAGGTTGGCCGCCACGTTCGGGATCTTCGCCGGGTCGAGCTTCTGGATCCAGCCGAGCCGGATCATCCGGGCGGCCATCCAGTCGGTGAGGACGATGATGTCCCGGTCGGTGCTCTGGCAGCTGGCGAGCTGGTTCTGCACCTTGCCGAAGAACTCGTTGTTGTCGTTGATGTCCTCGGTGTAGGTGACCTGGATGCCGGTCTTCTGGACGAACGCGTCGAGGCTGGGCCGCTTCGACTCGTCCTTCTCGTCAACGTCCATGTACTGCGGCCAGTTGGCGAAGGCCAGCTTCTTCTCCGTCGCGGAGAGGTCCTCGCTCTTGCAACCCTCCTCGGTCTGCGTCGCGGCCTTGGTGCCGCAGCCCGCGAGGGCACCGCCCGCGGCGAGCAGGGCGGCCGAGGAGAGGGTGCCGGTGAGCAGTCCACGCCGGGTGAAGGGCTTCAGGGGAGTTCGCATGTGACGACTCCTAGGGGGTCGTCCGTCGGCGGCGGGGACGGGGGTGACGGCGCCGGCGGGAGGGGTCAGGTGCCTGGGACGACTGATCCTGACATGAGGTGACCGACCCCACAAGGGATTCCGTTGCGGGAATAGCAATGGACGACGAAATACGCCACACTGCCCGATGGCACTAGGCTCACCCGGGGGAACGGACATGGGGAGTGGTCGATGACGAACCGGCAGCAGGAGAACGGCAACGGCGGGCGGCGGGTGGCTGTCCGTGAGGGTGCCAGCCACGCTCTGCTCGACGACGTGGCGAAGCAGATCATCGAGCAGCTCCAGGAGGACGGCCGCCGGCCGTACGCGACCATCGGCAAGGCCGTCGGGCTCTCCGAGGCGGCGGTGCGGCAGCGGGTGCAGCGGCTGCTCGACGCCGGGGTGATGCAGATCGTCGCCGTCACCGACCCGCTCCAGCTCGGGTTCCCCCGCCAGGCCATGATCGGCCTGCGTACCGACGGCGACCTGGAGGCCGTGGCCGACCGGCTCGCCGAGTTCGAGGAGATCGACTACGTGGTGATCACCGCCGGCTCGTTCGACCTGCTGGCCGAGGTGGTCTGCCGCAACGACGCCCACCTGCTGGAGATCCTGCAGAAGCTGCGCGCCGTCCCCGGGGTGCTGGCGACCGAGGCGTTCGTCTACCTCAAGCTGCGCAAGCAGACCTACAGCTGGGGGACGGCCTGATCAACGGCCCCACTTCACCCGCCCATACGGATTCCGTAGCGCCAGCCATAGTCGGTCGCAGAATTCGTTGCCTCAACGACGATTGACTGCCGATCCCACTTGCCTCAGGTCATCCGACTGTGCGATAACCGTGGGCAGAGCGGCCGGCGTCACCCCTTGGACCGGCCCGAGACGCTATGGGGCTGACATGGCCAACGCCACCGACCACCTCTGGATGCACTTCACCCGGATGGCCAGCTACTCGGCCGGCGAGGTGCCGACCATCGTCCGCGGCGAGGGCGCGTACGTCTGGGACTCCCAGGGCCGCCGGTACCTGGACGGACTCGCCGGGCTCTTCGTCGTCAACGCCGGTCACGGGCGTACCGAGCTGGCCGAGGCGGCCGCCAAGCAGGCCGGCGAGCTGGCCTACTTCCCGCTCTGGTCGTACGCCCACCCGAAGGCCGTCGAGTTGGCCGAGAAGATCGCCTCGCTCACCCCGGGCGACCTGAACCGGGTCTTCTTCACCACCGGCGGCTCCGAGGCCGTCGAGGCGGCGTGGAAGCTGGCCCGGGCGTACTTCAAGCGCACCGGCCAGCCGAACAAGCACAAGGTGGTCAGCCGGTACATCGCCTACCACGGCACCTCGATGGGCGCGCTGTCGATCACCGGCCTGCCCGGCATCAAGAGCGACTTCGAGCCGCTGGTGCCCGGCGGCATCAAGGTGCCGAACACCAACTTCTACCGGGCCCCCGAGCACGGCGACTCGCCCGAGGCGTTCGGCCGCTGGGCCGCCGAGGAGATCCGCCGCGCCATCGAGCGCGAGGGGCCGGACACCGTCGCCGCGGTCTTCCTGGAGCCGGTGCAGAACTCCGGCGGCTGCTTCCCGCCGCCGCCCGGCTACTTCCAGCGGGTCCGCGAGATCTGCGACGAGTACGACGTGCTGCTCGTCTCCGACGAGGTGATCTGCTCCTGGGGCCGGCTCGGCGAGTACTTCGGCGCCGTCCGGTACGGCTACCAGCCCGACATCATCACCACCGCCAAGGGCATCACCTCCGGGTACGCCCCGCTCGGCGCGATGATCGCCAGCGAGCGGCTGATGGAGCCGTTCCTCACCGAGACCGGCATGTTCGCCCACGGGGTGACCTTCGGCGGCCACCCGGTCTCCTGCGCGGTGGCGCTGGCCAACCTGGAGGTCTTCGCCCGCGAGGACCTCGTCGGGCACGTCCGGGCCAACGAGGGCGCCTTCCGGTCCACCCTGGAGAAGCTCCACGACCTGCCCATCGTCGGCGACGTCCGGGGCGACGGCTACTTCTACGGCATCGAACTGGTCAAGGACAAGGCGACCCGGGAGACCTTCGACGAGGCCGAGTCCGAGCGGCTGCTGCGCGGCTTCCTCTCCACCGCGCTCTTCCAGGCCGGGCTCTACTGCCGCGCCGACGACCGGGGCGACCCCGTGGTGCAGCTCGCCCCGCCGCTGATCGCCGATCAGCAGCAGTTCGACGAGATCGAGCAGATCCTGCGCGCCGTGCTGACCGAGGCATGGAACCGCCTCTGAGCGGTGGGCCCGGGCCGGACGGGGCCGGTTCCCGGGACACCGGGAACCGGCCCCGCAGCGCACCGGCCATCGCCGACACCGGGAGCCGGACCGCGCGTACCCAGGCGGCCGCACAGGCCGGCGGCGGGACCGGGAGCGGCGCGGCCGCCGGCGGCACCGACCGCACCCGGGTACGCCGGCTGCCCGAGCTCGCCGTCCACGACCGGGCCACCCTGCACGCCGTCCTCGACGCCGGCCGGGTCGGTCACCTGGCCATCGCCGACGGGTGCCAGCCGTACGCGCTGCCGGTGGCCTACGCCCGCGACGGCGAGCGGGTGCTGCTGCACGGCTCGACCGGCAGCCGGCTGTTCCGGCACCTCGCGGCGGGCGCGCCGGCCTGCCTGACGGTGACCCTGCTCGACGGTCTCGTGTTGGCCCGCAGCGCCTTCGCCTCCTCGATGAACTACCGGTGCGCGATGGTGCTCGGCGAGCTGAGCGTGGTCGACGGCGACGACCGGCTGGCCGCCCTGGAACGTATCTCCGAGCACCTGCTGCCCGGCCGCTGGGCGGCGATCCGGCCGCCGTCGGCGAAGGAGCTGGCCGCCACGCTGGTGCTCGCCCTGCCGCTGGACGAGTGCTCGGTGAAGATCAGCGCCGGCCCGCCCGACGACCCCGACGACGACCTCGACCGGCCGGTCTGGGCCGGGGTGGTGCCGGTGGTGGAGACGCTCGGCACCCCGCAGCCCGACCCCCGGCTGCGCCACGACCTGCCCCCACCGGAGTGGTGATGCGCTACCAGGAGCTGTCCCACTGGCTGTCCACGGTGGACGAGCGGCTGGACCCGCGCCCGTCGCTGCCCGGCGACACCGACGCCGACGTGGTGATCGTCGGGGCCGGCTACACCGGGCTGTGGACGGCGTACCACCTCGCGACCGCCGACCCGTCGCTGCGGATCACCGTGCTGGAGGCCCAGATCGCCGGGTACGGCGCCTCGGGGCGCAACGGCGGCTGGTGCTCCGCGCTCTTCCCCACCTCGCTGCCCGCGCTGGCCCGCCGGCACGGTCGGGACCGGGCGCTGGCCATGCAGCGGGCCATGCGGGAGACCGTCCGCGAGGTCGGCCGGGTGGTCGCCGCCGAGGGCATCGACTGCGACTGGCACCAGGGCGGGACGGTGGTGCTGGCCCGGTCGCAGGCCCAGCTCGGCCGGGCCCGCGCCGAGGTGGCCACGGCCCGCGAGCATGGTCTCGACCCCGACGACCTGATGCTGCTCGACGCCGCCGAGGCGTCCGCCCGGTGCGCGGCCGAGGGGGTGCTCGGCGCGACGTACACCCCGCACTGCGCGGTGGTGCACCCGGCGAAGTTGGTCCGTGGGCTGGCCCGGGCGGTGGAGCGCCACGGGGTACGCCTGCACGAACGTACCCCGGTCACCGCGATCCGGGCCGGCGCCGCGGTCACCCCGTACGGCACGGTCCGGGCGCCGGTGGTGGTCCGGGCCACCGAGGGGTACACGCCGGGGCTGCCGGGTCAGCGGCGCGCCATCGCCCCGGTCTACTCGCTGATGGTGGCCACCGAGCCGCTGCCCGCGCAGACCTGGGACCGGATCGGGCTGGCCGAGCGGGAGACGTTCTCCGACCACCGGCACGTCATCATCTACGGCCAGCGCACCGCCGACGACCGGTTGGCCTTCGGTGGGCGGGGGGCGCCCTACCACTTCGGCTCCCGGGTCTCCCCCGCGTACGACCGGGAGCCGGCGGTCTTCCGCGCGCTGCGCCGGGTGCTGGGCGAACTGTTCCCCGTGCTCGGCCCCGAGGTGCCGGTGGCCCACACCTGGGGCGGCCCGCTGGGGGTGGCCCGGGACTGGTCCGCCTCGGTGGGACTGGACCGCGCGACCGGACTCGGCTGGGCGGGCGGCTACGTGGGCGACGGGGTGGGCACCAGCAACCTGGCCGGCCGTACCCTCGCCGACCTGATCCGCGGCGTGGACAGCGACCTGACGACGCTCCCCTGGGTCAACCACCGCTCCCCGAAGTGGGAACCCGAGCCCCTGCGCTGGCTGGCGGTCAACGCCGGCCTACGCCTGATGTTCTCCGCCGACGCCGCCGAGGCCCGCACGGGCCGCCCCTCCCGCCGCGCCGCCGCCTTCTCCCGCCTCCTCGGCCACTGACCCCACCCGCTCCCACCCCGCCACATCCCGTTGATCATGAAGTTATCGCCGCCCGCCTCGGCGAGTCGTGGCAACAACTTCATGATCAACGGAGGATGAGGGTGCGGGCCGGGGGTGGGCAGGGCAGGGGGGTTAGTGGTTGGGGGGGATTACGCGGAGGTGGCCTCGGCGGCCCGTGTGGGGCGAGGTGTGGGCGGTCTGGTCGTCCTCGGGGGGGCGGGGGGTCACCGGGCGGGCGGCCTCGCGGACGGCCTCGGCCAGGGCCACCAGGTCGTCGGTGGTGGGCGGCGGCGGCTCGAACTCGCCCTCGTGCCGGACCACGTCCCAGCCCCGCGGAGCGGTCAGGCTCCGGGCGTGCGGCTCACAGAGGTCGTACGTGTGCGGCTCGGCGAAGGCCGCCAACGGGCCCACGACCGCAGTCGACTCGTTGTAGACATAGGTCAATGTGGCGACCGCTTGCCGGGGGCAGCCGTTACGGGAGCAGCGCCGTGGTGACCTCACGGCGGCAGGGTATCCCCATTACCGGGTCCGGCGCACCGGTTCGCGTTGCGACACGCCCGTCACGGTGATCACAATTCGCGCCCGCCCGGCCCCGCCGCGCCAGGAGTGCGGCGCTGCCGCAGGCCAGGCCGGCCCGGAAGCTACCCTGTGCCTCATGACGAGCCCGGAACACCGCCGCCCCGGCTCCGGCCGGCGCACCCACCGCG
Organism: Micromonospora sp. CPCC 206171; assembly: GCF_036906755.1. Classification (NCBI taxonomy): domain Bacteria; kingdom Bacillati; phylum Actinomycetota; class Actinomycetes; order Micromonosporales; family Micromonosporaceae; genus Micromonospora; species Micromonospora sp. CPCC 206171. The sequence goes on from NZ_JBAKHT010000003.1 coordinate 80,459, forward strand.
ACCGCCACGGTCGTGGCCTGCGGGGGCGACTGGTGCCGGCGACCGTCCCGCTGGCCCGCACCAAGGCCGAGGTCTTCGACGACCTGGTGCTGGACACCGTCGAGACGCTGGAGCGCCGCTTCGCCAAGGAGCTGGCCGGCGTCGAGTTCGCCGTCGAGGACGTCCCGCCGGACCTGAACGTCTACGACTCGGACGTGCTCGAGGACGGCGAGGTGCCGCTGGCCCGCCTGCTGCCGGGGCGTCCCGGCCGGCAGGAGGTGCCGCCCCGCATCGTGCTCTACCGAAGGCCGCTGGAGTTCCGCGCGATGGACCGCGAGGACCTGGCCGACCTGGTGCACGACGTGATCATCGAGCAGGTGGCGAACCTGCTCGGGGTCGACCCGGACGAGCTGGCCTGACCCCCCTCGGTCGGGCCGCCCCCGCGGCGCCGACCCGGGCGTGAGCCGGGCGGCCCCCACCGCCCCGGCCCCACACGTCAGCTCAGGCGGCCCGCCGCTTGAGCTTGCGCCGCTCCCGCTCGGAGAGCCCACCCCAGATCCCGAACCGCTCGTCGTGACCGAGAGCGTATTCGAGGCATTCCGTCTTGACCTCGCACCGCGAGCAGATCCGCTTCGCCTCGCGGGTCGAGCCGCCCTTCTCGGGAAAGAACGCTTCCGGATCGGTCTGCGAGCAGAGCGCCCGCTCCTGCCACTCCGGCGCGTTTCCGAGCAGGTCGGCCACCTCAAGCTGGCCGTCCATCAGATGCCTCCTTGTCGCGCACCGGCGTCATCGCCGCTGCAACCCCCCACGCGAAAGGCGTGCTTGTCCGTACGGTCCCCATTTGTTGCGTTCCGTGCGAACAACCCCATTCAAATTACACGCGTGTAATGCGTGCGCCGTCAAGCTGAACTTGATAATGGAGTCGCCCTCCCGACACCGTTCGAGCGACCACTTCGGTCGCCCGCCTCGCAACCTGCCCTATCGATTCAGACCCCGGCCGAGTAACGCCCTCTCCGGCGAGTTGCCCGAGATTTCTGCCGTGGCGTGCCCATCGTGGACGCCGCCGGGGTACGCCGGCGGAGGCTCCGGTGGACCAGCCATCAAGATCGAGTTCTTGGTGGGGCACAGGTTAACGCGGTTCGGCCACAGCCGCCCGTCGAGCCGGAAACGCCGACAGCGCCCCGTCCACGATGTGGACGGGGCGCGACGGTTCGGACGCGCTGCGGTGATCAGCTCACCCCCGGCGGAGCGCTGCTCGGCCAGACGAACTCGGCGACGGCGCCGCCGGTGACGGAGATCGCGCCGGCGGGCGTCCGCTCGTCCCACCAGACGGTATAGAGACCGGCCGGCAGGTCCGGGTACACGGCACTGTGGAACACCCCGTCCCGGACGATCCGTTCCCGCACGGCCGAATGGGTACGCGGCCCGTCGGGCTGGTCCGCCCGGCTGATCTCGATCTCCCGCCCATGCAGCCGCCGGCCGGTGTGGACGATCAGCGCGCCGGTGTCCGCGCCCAGGTCGAGCAGGACGGTGCCGCTCTCCGTCGGCCCGTACCGGTGGTCGTGCCCGTGCATGACGTCCTCCCTCCGCTCAGGACTTCGCCACCGGCGGGTTGTTGAACCCGTCGTACGGCGTGCCCAGGAAGGGGAAGCCGGCCAGGAAGGGCGCGGTCACGTCGGCGGCGCTCAGCCCCGGGGTTACCGCGCCGGCCGCCGCGTCGGGGGTGAAGGCCTTGTCCACCAGCGGCACGGTGACCCCGGCGATGGCCCGCAGCGCGATGCTCACCACGTCGTCGCCGACCCGCCTGCCGTTGGGGAAGCCGGCCAGGTCACCGCCGAGCACCCCGAACCGGTCCGGCTTGGCGGTCGGCTTGATCGCGGTGTTCAGCCGCAGCATGTCGGCCTGCACGTCGCCGGTGTTGTTGGTGAAGCCGTCGATCAGCCCGGCCGGGATGCCGGTGAGCAGGATCGCCGCCAGGTCCGCCCGGGGCTTCTTGGCCTTGTTCAGCGCGTCCAGCTTGGGGAAGACGCCCGGATAGAGGGCCGGCAGCAGGGCGGCCAGTTCCGGCTGCTCGACGAAGCGGGCGAACCGCTTGTCCTCCGACGGCGGCAGCGTGTTCCACAGGTCCTTCTTGGACATCGGCACGATGACCTCGTTGAACAACGGGTTGCCCAGCCGTGACACCTGGGTCCACGGGCCGGTGGCGGTGTCCGCGGCGGCCCGGGCGCCGAGCACCCGCACCTGCTGCCGCGAGGCCGACGTCCACACGCCGATCACCGAGGCGCGGTCGGCGGGAGCGTACCGGTTGGCCTTGCGGCGTACCTTGCTCAGCGGCACCTGCACCGCGATGCTGTGCACGTTCATCCGGTCCACGGCGTTGACCGGCTCGCCCTCGGTCTTGAAGAGCTTCTTGCCGGCGACGTGCAACTGCTGGAACGGCCGCAGCGTACCCAGGTCGAAGATGGCGCCGAGGTCGACGAAGAAGCCGTCCGCGCGCTGCCCGGCGAAGACCCGCTCCCCGGTGGAGAGGCTGTACGTCGCCTGGCGGGCCAGCTGGGCGTAGTTCGGGGTGGAGAGCGGGCCGACGTTGCACGGCGGGCAGGGCAGCTTGTGCGCGAGCACGTGCTCCCGACCGTCGGCCACCCGGGTCAGCTTGTAGAACTGGCGCCGATTCCAGTTCTCGCTGTCCAACGACTCGATCGCGCCGGTGTTGTAAAGAAAGCTGTTCGGATTCGTGACCTCGGTGCTGAATTCGAACCGATAGGTCACGTCGGGACGGCCGTCACCGTCGTTGTCGATGTGAATCTCGTACCGCACGTCGTCGCCGAACTCGAAGAAGTTCGGCCCGCCGGAGGGGAGCTGCAACGGCACGTAGTTGGCGATCAGCGTCACCGAGTCGGGCCGGTCGGGGCTGACGAACGCGTACAGGTCGGAGCTGTCGGCGACCGGGTCCTTGCTGATCTCCGGTGCCTCGCGGTGGGAGGACATCAGCGCCCCCCGGCGGCGCGCCGCAACCGGTCCGCCAGGCCGCGGTCGCGTACCTCGATGCGGGACGTGCCGACGAAGACGTCCATCGTCCCGGTGGCCGCGTCGCGCAGGTGGACCACGATCGGGTCGTCCTTCGCGCCGGCGGCCGACGGGGCGTTCTGCGCGGCCGACAGGCCCGGCACGGTGAGGGCGGCGGCGCCCAGCGTGGCGCTCGCCGCGGCGGTCAACGTCTGCCGGCGGGTCAGTCGCGGCCAGGGCCGCTTCCGCTCGTCACTCGTCATGGGGAACCTTTCCTCCGGCGGCGCGTACGCGCCTGCGGTGGCTCGCGAGGGGTCGCCGGCGGCGGCCCTCGCCTCAACCGCCGCCGGCGACCAGTGGTACGGCCGGTGCCGGGGAAAGGTTCGACGCTAGGCGGGGTGGTGACCGTACGCGGTCGTCCGCTTGCGCGCCGGTCGTCCGGCGGCCGCCGCGATGGCCCGCAACTGCTCCTCGGTACGCGCCGAACCGTTGCCGGAGCCGGCCATCCGGGAGATCGTCTCCTCCATCAGCGTGCCGCCCAGGTCGTTGCAGCCGCCCTGGAGCATCGCCACCGTGCCGGCGTCGCCCAGCTTCACCCAGGAGCACTGGATGTTGTCGATCCGGCCGTGCAGCAGCAGCCGGGCCATCGCGTGCACCGCCCGGTTCTCCCGCCAGGTGGGCCCCGGCCGGGCGATGCCGGCGAGGTAGATCGGCGCGTTGGTGTGCACGAACGGCAGCGCCACGAACTCGGTGAACCCGCCGGTGCGGTCCTGCACCCCGGCCAGCACCCGGAAGTGCGCCAACCACTGCCCGGGGTGGTCCACGTGGCCGTACATCATCGTGGAGCTGGACCGGATGCCCAGCTCGTGGGCCGTGCTGACCACCTCGACCCAGGCGGCCGCCGGCAGCTTGCCCTTGGTGAGCACCCAGCGCACGTCGTCGTCGAGGATCTCCGCGGCGGTGCCCGGGATGGTGTCCAGCCCGGCCTCGCGCAGCCGGGTCAGCCACTCCCGCACCGGCACGCCGGCCTTGGCGGCGGCGGTGACGATCTCCATCGGGGAGAAGGCGTGCACGTGCATCCCCGGCACCCGTGCCTTGATCGCCCGGACCAGGTCGGCGTAGCCGGTCACCGGCATCTTCGGGTCGATCCCGCCCTGGAGGCAGACCTCGGTGGCCCCGGCCGCCCAGGCCTCCTCGGCCCGGTCGGCGACCTGCTCCACCGAGAGCCGGAACGCGTCGGCGTCCCGTTCCCGCTGGGCGAAGGCGCAGAACCGGCAGCCCACGTAGCAGACGTTGCTGAAGTTGATGTTGCGGTTGACCACGTAGGTGACGTCGTCGCCGACGGCGTCGCGTCGGACGTCGTCGGCGAGCCGGGACAGCTCGTCCAGCGCCGGGCCGTCCGCGCCGAAGAGGGCCAGCGCCAGCTCGGCGTGCCGGGGCTCCAGCAGCGCCGCCGGGTCGTCGGCGGCCAGCCGCAGCCCGGCCCGTACGTCGGCGTCGCCGCCGGGTGCGGCCCCGGTGGTGACCTTGCCGGCGACCTCCGACCAGTCGCCGTAGACGCTGTCGAAGTCGCCCCGCCGGTCCCCGGTACGCCCGGTGGTGTCGATGGTGACGTGCAGGTCGGTCCGCCCGCCGTACGTCTCGTCGGGCTCCTGCCACGGCAGGCCGACCGGCCGGGCGGACTCGACGGCGAGCCCCGTCTCCGGGTCGGCCAGCGCGCCGACGTGCGGCAGCAGCCGGTGGTCGAGCCAGGGGTCACCGGCCCGGACGTACTCCGGGTAGACGGTAAGCCGCTCGCGCAGGGTGAAGCCGGACTTCTCGGTGTGCCGGGCCAGCTCGTCGAGCTGCGGCCAGGGCCGCTCCGGGTTGACGTGGTCCGGGGTCAGCGGCGACACCCCGCCCCAGTCGTCGATGCCGGCGCGCAGCAGCAGGTCGTACTCGCCCTCGATCAGGTTGGGCGGGGCCTGGATCCGGGCCTTGGGGCCGAGCAGCAGCCGGGCCACCGCCACCGTGGCCGCCAGGTCGTGCAGCTCGGCGTCGGGCATGCCACGCATCGCCGTGTCCGGCTTGGCGCGGAAGTTCTGCACGATCACCTCCTGGAGGTGGCCGTACTCCCGCATGCTCCGGCGGATCGCGAAGATCGCGTCGACCCGCTCGGCCGGGGTCTCCCCGATGCCGATAAGGATGCCGGTGGTGAACGGCACCCCGACCCGGCCGGCGTCGTCGAGCACCCGCAGCCGCACCGCGGGTTCCTTGTCCGGCGAGCCGAAGTGCGGACCACCCGGCTCGGACCAGAGCCGGGTCGCGGTGGTCTCCAGCATCATCCCCATGCTCGGCGCGACCGGCTTGAGCCGTTGCAGTTCCGACCAGGACAGCACGCCCGGGTTGAGGTGGGGCAGCAGGCCGGTCTCCTCCAGCACCGCCACCGCACAGGCGCGCAGGTAGTCCAGGGTGGAGTCGTACCCGCGCTGGTCCAACCACTCGCGGGCCGCCGGCCAGCGCTCCTCCGGCCGGTCACCGAGAGTGAAGAGGGCCTCCTTGCAGCCCAGCGCCGCGCCCTGCCGGGCGATCGCCAGCACCTCGTCCTGCTCCAGGAAGGCGGCCGGCAGCCGGTGCGGCACGGTGGCGAAGGTGCAGTAGTGGCAGCGGTCCCGGCAGAGCCGGGTCAGCGGGATGAAGACCTTCTTCGAGTACGTCACCACGCCCGGCCGGCCGGCGTCGCGCAGCCCGGCGTCGCGGATCTCCCCGGCGACGCGGAGCAGTTCGTCGAGCTCGGCCCCCCGGGCCGCCAGCAGCGCGGTCGCCTCCGCGACGTCCAGCGCGCGGCCGGTGGCCGCCCGGCGCAGCGCGCGCTGCACGCTCGCCTCGGTCGGGGCGGGATCGGTGCGGTCAGCCATCCGCTCAGCCTATGCGCTGGCGCGGACGGCCGGACGGGCACGGAAGACGGTGTGAGATCAGCCCCGTCGCGCGCCGGTCGGTTGTCGGCGGACGCGACCCGGCGCAGCACATCGAGCGTGATACCTCAGAGTCATCTTGATACCTCTGAGGTATCACGCTCACCACAGTGTTGCTTCGCTGAGCCCGACCGCCCGACCGCCCGACCGCCCGCCCGACGACAGCGGACGGGGCGGCTCGGCTCAGCGTGGGGAGTTCGGGTCGTCCCGGTGGAAGCGCTGGGTCCGGTCGACGTCCTCGCCACCGGGCGGCACGGCCGGCCCGCCCACCTCGCCGGGCTGGCGCGGGATGGTCTGGGTCGGGTCGGCCGACGGCGGCTGGCCGAACGGCGGAGCGGTGTTCGGGCCGGCGAACGGCGGCGCCGACTGCGGCGCGCCGAACGGCGGCGCGGACTGCGGAGCGGGGCCGAACGGCGGGGCCGACTGCGGAGCCGCGCCGAACGGCGGGGCCGAGGACGGGCCCGGCTGGCCGTACTGGCCGTACTGGCCGGCCGACGGGTAACCGGCGGAGGGGTAGCCGCCCGGGCCGGACTGCTGCGGCCAACCGGGCTGCGGCTGGCCGTACACGCCGGGCTGCGGCTTGGGGCGGGGGACGTGGTAGAACGCCCGCCAGATCCGGTACACGACGAACGCGGCGAGGGCGAAGAGCGCGAACCAGGCGGCCCGGGTCAGCAGGCCGAGCAGAGCGTCCAGCACCTCCGCGTCGGCCAGCCGGTTGACCAGCCAGATCAGGAAGGTCAGCGTGCCGAAGAGCGCGCCGAAGGCGTACTCGCCGACCGCGACCTGGGTGATCTGCTTCGCCCGCGGCAGGACCGGCGAGACGTGCGTGGCGAGCAGCACGGCCAGCAGCGGCAGGACGGTCGCCTCGATGCCGACGAACGAGAAGAAGGTGCTGCCGGCCCGGCTCGAGAAGGTGCTGTACTCCGAGGCCGGCGCGAGCAGCCGAATCAGTCCGACGAAGAGCAGCACGGCGTTCGCGCCGAGCAGCACGAACGCGGCGAGTTCGCGCAGTGGACCGGTGAGCTGGCGGGCCTGCGTCGCGTCTTTCGGCGCCGGCTCGGCGGGGCTGGTCACGAGTTCTCCCTCGGGCGAAACGGACAGATGCCGACGTGAGCCTAGTCTCCCGGGCCACCGACGGACCGCAGGCGTCGCGTACGCGAGGATGGACGTCATGCGCATTGTGGTTCTGACCGGCGGGATCGGGGGCGCTCGGTTCCTGCTCGGCGTCCGGGCGTACGCCCGCGAGGTGGGCGCCGAGGTGACCGCCGTGGTCAACGTCGGCGACGACCTGCTCCTGCACGGGCTCAAGGTCTGCCCCGACCTGGACAGCGTCATGTACACCCTGGGCGGCGGAGCCGACCCGGAACGCGGCTGGGGACGGGTCGGTGAGACCTGGACGGTCAAGGCGGAGCTGGCCGCGTACGGTGCGGAGCCGACCTGGTTCGGGCTCGGCGACAAGGACATCGCCACCCACCTGGTGCGGACCACCATGCTCAACGCCGGGTACCCGCTCTCCGCGGTGACCGAGGCGCTGGCCAGCCGCTGGCAGCCCGGCGTACGCCTGTTGCCCGCCACCGACGACCGGCTGGAGACCCACGTGGTGGTCGACGGCGAGGAGGGGCAGCGGGCGATCCACTTCCAGGAGTGGTGGGTGCGCTACCGGGCGGACATCCCCACCCACCGGTTCGTCTTCGTCGGTGCCGAGAGCGCCAAGCCGGCGCCGGGGGTGCTGGAGGCGATCGCCGGCGCGGACGCCGTGCTGGTCGCGCCGAGCAACCCGGTGGTGAGCGTCGCCCCGGTGCTCGCCGTGCCGGGGCTGCGCGACGCGGTCGCCCAGGGCCCGGCCCGGGTGGTCGGGGTCTCCCCGATCATCGGCGGCGCGCCGGTGCGCGGGATGGCCGACCGGTGCCTGTCGGTGCTGGGTGTGGAGTGCAGCGCCGCCGGGGTGGGCCGGCTCTACGGCGGGCGGAGCGAGGGCGGCCTGCTCGACGGCTGGCTGGTCGCGCCGGAGGACGAGGGCACCTCGGTGCCGGGGGTGGCGGTCCGGTCCGCGCCGCTGCGGATGACCGACGAGGCGGCCACCGCGCAGATGGTGCGGGCCGCGTTGGAGCTGATGTGAGACTGGAGATCCTGCCGGTGCTGGGCATCGGCGACGTGACCGAGGGCGACGACCTGGCGGCGCTGATCGCGACCGCCGCGCCGTGGCTGCGTGACGGAGACGTACTGGTGGTCACCAGCAAGATCGTCTCTAAGGCGGAGGGCCGGCTGGTCGACGTGCCGGCGGACGGGCCGGAACGGCTCGCCGCGCGCGACGAGGTGCTGGCCGCCGAGACCGCCCGGGTGGTGGCGACCCGTGGCCAGACCCGGATCGTCCAGACCCACCACGGCTTCGTGATGGCCTCCGCCGGCATCGACGCCTCCAACGTCGACAAGACCCGGCTGGTGCTGCTGCCCAAGGACCCGGACGCCTCGGCCCGGGCGCTGCGCGCCGCGCTGGCCGAGCGGTACGGCGTCGAGGTGGCGGTGATCGTCAGCGACACGATGGGTCGGCCGTGGCGCAACGGGCTCACCGACGTGGCGCTCGGCGTGGCCGGCATGTCGGCCATCCGCGACCACCGGGGGGAGGTCGACCCGTACGGCAACGAGTTGCACCTGACCCAGATGGCGGTGGTGGACGAACTGGCCGGCGCCGGCGAGCTGATCAAGGGCAAGTGCGACCAGGTCCCGGTCGCGGTGGTGCGCGGCTACCTCACTGCCGGCCGCACCGACGACGGCGCGGGCGCGAGTGTCCTGGTCCGGGACGCGACGATGGACCTCTTCTCCCTCGGCACCGCCGAGGCGCGGGCGGCCGGTCTCCGGTCCGCCGCGACCCTCGCCGACGGCACCGGACCGACGCCGGCCGACCCGGAGGCGGTCCGGCGGGCCGTCGCCGCGGTCGCCGACGTGGTCGCGCCCGGCACCGCCTTCACCCACGTCACCGACGAGGAGGTACGCGCCGGCCTGGTCGCCACCGTCCCGGGCTGGCCGGCGGAAGCCACCGGGCTGATCCTCGGCGCGGCGCCCACCCCGGTCGACCGGCCGGACCTGGTGCGCTTCGGCGCGGACCTGCAACGGCTGCGCACCGCACTGGCCGCCGAGGGGGTGCCCTCGGCGCTGCTGCCGCCCCCGGCGGGCAGCACGGCCAGCGCCTGCCTGGCGATCTGACGCCGGGGCGGGTCAGGCGTCCAGCATGGCCCGGCCCAGCGGGGTCAGGGTGTGCAGCACCGTGTTGCGGTCCCGCTGGCTGACCAGCAGCCCGGCGTTGCGCAGCACGGCGGTGTGCTGGCTGGCGGCGGCCGGCGAGATGTGCAGCCGCCGGGCCACCTCGCCGGTGGTGCAGCCGTCGTCGCTGGCCTCCAGCACCGCGGCCCGGGTCCGGCCGAGCAGTGCGGCGAGCGCCTCCCGCCCGGCCCCCTCGCGGTTCGGGCCGGCGCCCTCGCCGGGTGCCGGGACCAGACCGCCCAGCCGGTCCACCGGATAGACCAGCACCGGGGGCAGCGCCGGGTCGAGCAGGGCCACCGGGGTACGCGCGCAGAAGAACGAGGGCACCAGCAGCAGCCCTCGCCCGTCCAGATGCAACTCCCGGCGGTCCGGGTAGTCCAGCACCTCCAACCGCCCGGAGTCCCAGCGCATGGTGGGGCGCAGGCTGGCCAGCAGCCCCTCCGCACCGCCGTCGAGCAGGGCACGGGCGCGCCGGTTGCGGTCGGCCTCCACCGCCGCCTGGATCCGCCCCCAGTACGGCTCGAGCGCCACCGACCGGTACTGCGTCATCGAGTCGGTCAGCAGTTGCAGCACCTCCGGCTCGCCGCGGGCCAGCGCGGCGGCGGAGGAGGGCAGCGAGTTCGCCCCCGCCAGCACGGTCAGGTCCCGGTTCAGCAGGTCGATCGGGGTGGCCCGGACCGCGTCCAGCCCCGCCTCGAACCCCGCCACGCTCTGGTACGGGGTGAGGAAGTCGGGGAAGTAGCCGCGCGGCGGGTTCAGCGCGAAGAGCAGCCGGAGCTGGTGGGAGGTGACGTCCCGGCGCAGTTCGCGGGCGACCCCCCGGCGCCAGTGGGCCATCAGCGGGTCCCGGGTCCGGCCCTGCAGCAGGTGCAGGCTCAGCACCAGCTCCCAGATCGGGTCGGCCGCGGGGGCCACCCTGGTCCGGAGAATGTCCTCCTGAGAGAAGTGGATCGTCAGCATGGAAGCGCTCCTGAGGGCGGGCAGGGGGATTGCCCACCGACCCTCTGCACTCTACCCGCCCGGCACTTACCTCCACTTTTAAGCGTGAGCTGAAAGACCTCGACGCCCCCGACCGGCGGTTGGCATGCTCCTACTGCCCGGTCCGGCGTGCGAAGGGGTCCACCAGCCAGCCGACCGGGACGCCTGGGGGCGGTGGGCGCGTCCGGGAGACACCACGAGGGTCTGCGGCCCTGGTCCGCAGAGGTGTCCCCCGGGCGCTCCGCGCCGAGCGGGCCGGTCAGCCGATCCAGAGCGCGACCCGGTGGTCCTCGTCGGTGACGTAGAAGCAGCTCCCGTCCAGCTCGGCCAGACCCTCCACGTGGTGGAACGGCGCCAGGTCGGCCACCAGATCCCCGGCGACCAGGTGCTCCTCGACGCCCGGCCGCCACCGGAAGCGGACGTGCCGGGAGGTCACCCCACCTCCCGCCGGATGATCGTCCAGCAGCACCGAACCCTTGCCCAGCGCGTCGATCGAGCCGACCACCGCCGCGTAGCCGCCGTCGGCGGTCGGGGCGATCGCGCGGAAGCCGACCAGCGCGCCCGGCGGCGTCACCCCGGTCAGCGCGTACGCCCGGCCGGCAACCGGCCAGTCGCCGTCCCCGGCGAACATCTCCGGCACCCCGGCCAGCTCGACCAGGATCGGCTCACCGGCGGCGGTCACCGGGAACCGGAGGCCGAGCAGCGCGGTGCCGTCCGGGGTGAACGTGGCGGCCTCCACGTTCAGCGGCAGGTCGTCCTCGGCGAGCCGGCTCACCCAGCTCTTCGCCCGGGCGGTGCCCCGGGCCAGCGTCTCGACGATGAACCGGCGGCGGACCCGGTCGCCGGGCGGCAGCGGGGTGAAGGGAGCCTTCGCCAACGCGTCGTTGACCACCCGGTGCACCCGGAACCGGTTGCGCACCACCCGCACCGGCAGGGTTCCCGCCGCCGCGTCGTCCTCGCGGAACCGCGCCACGAACGCCCGGCGCGGGCGCAGCGGCCCGGCCTTCGAGCCGAAGTGCGAGCCGAAGACGTACACCCAGCCGTCGTGGTGGGCCAGCGCCTCGCCGTCCTCGGTACGCCCGTTCTCGGTGCCGGCGTCGGCGGGCACGTGCCGGGCGACCCACTCGCCGTCGGTGCGTTCCAGCAACAGGGCCAGGCAGCGCTCCACCGGGCCCTCGTCCAGCACCGTCCAGAACCCGCGCCGGGCACCGTACGCGCGCAGCAGCGCCGGGGAACGGACCGGCAGCAGGTCACTGGCCTCGTTGCCGGCCACGACGAACTCGACGAGTCGCAGGGTCACCGGGCCAGGGTACGGAGCCGGCGCTCGTAGAGTGTCGGGGTGCCCGACGTCTCCGCCACCACCGACCCCGCCCGCCCTCCGTCCCCGTCCGCCGGCGAGGCGGCGCTGCACGCCGACGCGGTGGCGCTGCTGAACGGGTGGACGGCGACCAGCCCCGCCGCCGCCGAGGCGCGGGACCGCACCCTGGAGCTGCTGACCGCCGGGCCGGTGGCGATGGGCCGCAGCCACCGTCCCGGGCACGTCACCGCCAGCGCGCTGGTGCTGGACGCCACCGGCGACCGGGTGCTGCTCTGCCTGCACGGCAAGTTCCGCCGGTGGGTGCAGCTCGGCGGGCACTGCGAGCCGGCCGACCGCACCCTCGCCGGGGCCGCGCTGCGCGAGGCGACCGAGGAGTCGGGGATCGCCGGACTGGTCGTCGACCCGGTGCCGATCGACGTGGACATCCACCCGGTCGCCTGTCAGGGCGGCTCGCTGCACCACGACGTACGCTTCGCGGTCTTCGCCCCGCCCGGCGCGGTGGAACGGGTCAGCGACGAGTCCGAGGCGCTGGGCTGGTTCCCGCCGGACCGGCTGCCCGAGCCGCTGGCCGGCGGGACGGTCCAGCTCGTCGCGCCGGCCCTGGCCGCGCTGCGCCGCCGCGCCTGAGCTGGCGACCGGCGGCGAGGCGGGTCAGACCAGGCCCTCCTCGCCGCGCTCCTTGAGCGCGTCGACCAGCACCTTGACGTCCTGGGCGCGGTCGCGCGGGCAGACCAGCACCGCGTCCGGGGTGTCCACCACGATCAGGTCCCGCACCCCGAGCGCGGCGACCAGCCGGCCGGACTGCGGCACCACCACCAGGTTGGCGCAGTCGTGCAGCAGCACGCCCGGCTTGGCGTCGGTGCCGAGCACCACGTTGCCGGCCGGGTCGGCGGGGAGCACGTCACCGAGGGTGTGGAAGTCACCGACGTCGTTCCAGCCGAAGTCGCCGGGCACCGTCGCGACCCGGCCGGCGGTCGCCGCGCCCTCCATCACCGCGTAGTCGACGGAGATCTTCGGCAGCGTCGGCCAGACCGTGCCCAGGATGTCGTCCTGCTCGGGCGTGCCCCAGGCGGCGGCGATGGCGCTCACCCCGGCGTGCAGGGCCGGCTGCTGGCGGGCCAGTTCGGCGAGGAAGACGTCCACCCGCCAGACGAACATGCTGGCGTTCCAGAGGTGCCGCCCCGAACGCAGGTACGCCTCGGCGACCGGCGCGGCCGGCTTCTCCTTGAACTCGGTGACCGGGCGCAGTGGACCGTCGCCGATCGGCTCGCCGGTCTCCAGGTAGCCGTAGCCGGTCTCGGCACGGGTCGGGGTGATGCCCACCGTCATCAGCAGACCCCGCTCCGCGCCGCGTACCGCCGCGCGCACCGTCTCCACCCAGGCGTCGGCGTCCCGGATCAGGTGGTCGGCCGCGAAGGAGCCCATCACCGCCTCCGGATCCCGCTGCGCGATCACCGCGGCGGCCAGCGCGATCGCCGCGCAGGAGTCCCGCGGCGAGGGCTCCACCAGGATGTTCTCCTCGGGCACCCCGGCGAGCTGCCGGGCCACCGCCGCCGCGTGCGCCGCGCCGGTGACGACCAGGATGTGCTCCGGTGTGGTCAGCGGCGCCAACCGGTTGACGGTCGCCTGGAGCAGCGAGGCGCTGGTGCCGGTGAGCGGGTGGAGGAACTTGGGGTGCCCCGCGCGGGACAGCGGCCACAGTCTCGTGCCACTGCCACCCGCCGGGATGACGGCGTAGAGCATCAGCACATCATGCCCGAACCGTTTCGGGGCGGACGCGGGGTCGTTCGCCGAGTCGTCGCACGCTCAAGCCCGGGCCCGGCTCCACGCCGCGATGTGCACCTCGGCGCTGGACCCCCAGGTGAACTCCTTGGCCCGGTCGAAACCGGCCTTGGCCAGCGAGAGCCGGCGCTGCTCGTCGTCGAGGAGAGCGGCCAGGTCGGTGGCGATCTGGTCCGGGTCCTCGCTGGTGTAGGCGACCGCGTCGCCACCCACCTCGGGCAGCGAGAGGCGCGGGGTGGTGAGCACCGGGGCCGCGCACGCCATCGCCTCCAGGATCGGCAGCCCGAACCCCTCGCCGTACGACGGGTAGGCGGCCACCAGCGCACCGCCGAGGAAGCCGGGCAGGTCGGCGTAGCGCAGGTAGCCCGGGCGCAGCAGGCGCAGGTGCGACGGCACCTCGGCCACCGCGCGGTCGATGTCGTCGTCGTGCCCCTGGCCGCCGGCCACCACCAGGGCCGGCGGGTTGTCCCGGTCGCCCACCGCGCGGGCCCAGCCGCGGATCAGGTTGGGGACGTTCTTGCGCGGCTCCTTGGCGCCGAGGAAGGCGACGTAGCTGCTGTTGCCCAGCCCCAGCCGGGCCCGGACCCGGGCCTTCTCCTCCTCGCTGGGCGCGTGGAAGGCCGCGTGGTCGACGCCGTGGTAGGCGACGTCGATCCGGGTGGGATCGGCGTCGAGCAGCCGGATCAGCTCGTCCCGGGTGGCCTTGCTCGGCACGATCACCCGGTCGGCCCGGCGCAGCGAGGTCTTGATCGCGCTGCGGAAGAACGTCCGCCGGGACTTGTCGTAATGCTCCGGCTCGGTGAAGAAGGTCGCGTCGTGCACGGTCACGGTGACCGGACAACCGGCCCGCAGCGGGCAGGTGTAGAAGGGCGAGTGCAGCACCTCCGCGCCGACCTGCTGGGCGAGCAGCGGCAGGCCGGTCTGCTCCCAGGCGAGGCGGGCGGGCCGGTGCGCGACGGCCGCCGGGGCGGGGATGACCTCCGCGCCCGGCAGCATCCGGGTGTAGCGCTCCAGGTCGGTGCGGAGGCTGACCACGACGAGGTCCACCCCCGAACCGCACACGGTGCCGAGGGCGCCGAGGAGGCCGTCGACGTATCTACCGACGCCGCCACGGTCGGCGGGGACACTCGTGGCGTCGATGAGCACGCGGGGCGGGCGACCGGCGGTCACGGGGCGACTCCTTGAACTGGCGGGTCTGTGGGGAACAACACTCCGGGCAAGCCTACGCCGGAGCCCGGTCCGGACGCTGACTGCGACCCGACGGTACGCCGACTTGTCATCGTCATCGAGTACGGGTCTCGGCGGCGTATCGTTCGCGCCGATGGCCGAGAACATTGCCCGGGTCTTCGCCGACGCGATCGCGACCGACCCCGCCCGCCCCCTGCTGACCTGGTACGACGACGCCACCGGCGAACGCACCGAACTCTCCGGCGCGACCCTGGCGAACTGGGTGGCCAAGACCGCCAACCTGCTCGTCGACGAGCTCGCCCTCTCCCCCGGCGACGCCGCCGCGGTGCTGCTCCCGGCGCACTGGCAGACCGCCGCGGTGCTGCTGGGCTGCTGGTCGGCGGGGGTGACGGTGGCCGACACGCCGGGCGACGTGGACGTGCTCTTCGCCGCCGCCGACCGGGTCGCCGAGGCGACCGCCTGGCCGGCCGGGGACCGGTACGCCCTGGCGCTCGCCCCGTTCGCCGCCCCGCTGCGCGAGGTGCCGGCCGGTTTCGCCGACTACGTGGTCGAGGTACGCACCCACGGCGACCACTTCACGCCGTACTCCCAGGGTGGCCCGGGCGACGCGGCGCTGCTGGCTCGGGCGGCCGACCGCGCGACGGAGCTGTGCATCGCCGCCGGCGACCGCCTCCTGGTCGACACCGCCCGGCACCCCGACCCGGTCGACTGGCTGCTCGCCCCGCTGGAGCGGGGCGCCAGCATCGTCCTCTGCGGCAACCTCGACGCCACCCGGCTCGACGGCCGGGTGGCGTCCGAGAAGGTGACCCGGATCCTCGCCTGAGCCGGGCCCCGCGACCCGCGCCGGCGGGGCGGGGCGGGTCAGGCGGGGGTGGGGGTGTCGTGGTCGCTGGCGCGGCGCTGGGCGAAGGTGGCGAAGGCGGTCAGCGACTCGGGGTTGACCAGGGCGCCCTTGGCGGCGGCCGAGTCCACCGGGGTGCCGGTGAGGATCTTCTTGACCGGCACCTCCAGCTTCTTGGCCGACAGGGTGCGCGGCACGGCGCGGACCTGGTGGATCTCGTCCGGGACGTGCCGGGGCGACAGGGCGGTGCGCAGCTCGCGGCAGATCTTCCGGCGCAGCGCGTCGTCCAGCTCCAGCCCTTCGGCGAGGACCACGAAGAGCAGCAGCTCGCCCGCGCCGCCCTCGTCGTCCTCCAGGTGCACGACCACCGAGTCGACGACCTCGTCCAGCCCCTCGACCACCGAGTAGAACTCCGCGGTGCCGAGGCGCACGCCGCCCCGGTTCAGGGTGGCGTCCGAGCGGCCGGTGATGACACAGCCGCCCCGGTCGTTGATCGTGATCCAGTCGCCGTGCCGCCACACCCCGGGGTAGACCTCGAAGTACGCCTCTCGGTAGCGGCGGCCGTCCGGGTCGTTCCAGAAGCCCACCGGCATGCTCGGCATCGGCGCGGTGATCACCAGCTCGCCCAGCTCGCCGATGACCGGGGTGCCGTCGGCGGAGCGGGCCTCCACCCGCGCGCCGAGCGCCCGGCAGGTGATCTCACCGGCGTGCACCGGCAGCAGCGGCACCCCACCGACGAACCCGGTGCAGACGTCCGTGCCGCCGGAGAGGGACTGGAGCTGGAGGCTCTCGCCGACCGTCTCGTACACCCAGGTGAAACCCTCGGCGGGCAGCGGCGCGCCGGTCGACCCGACCCCGCGCAGCGCGGAGAGGTCGGCGATCTCCCGGGGCACCAGGCCGGCCTTGCGGCAGGCCAGCAGGAACGGCGCCGAGGTGCCGAAGTACGTCGTCCGGGTCTCCTCGGCCAGCCGCCAGAGCGCACCCAGGTCGGGGTGGCCCGGGTTGCCGTCGAAGAGCACGATGGTCGCGCCCACCGCCGGGGCGGAGACCAGGAAGTTCCACATCATCCAGCCGGTGGTGGTGAACCAGAAGAACCGGTCGGCCGGGCCCAGGTCGTGGTGCAGGGCGAGCATCTTCAGGTGCTCCAGCAGGATGCCCCCGTGCCCGTGCACGATCGGCTTGGGCAGGCCGGTGGTGCCGGAGGAGTAGAGCACGTAGAGCGGGTGGTCGAACGGCACCGGGGTGAAGGTCAGCGGCTCGTCGGTCGGGGCGGCCAGCTCGTCCCAGCCCAACGCGCCCTCGGGTGCGGCCTTGATTCGGTCCGGAGCGCCGCCTAGCGGCGCGGAGGCCGAATCATGGCCGTCGGCGCCCGCCGGGTCGAGGTAGGCGATGCCGACGGTGTGCTCCAGCGAGGGCAGGGCGGCCCGGATGGCGGCCACCTCGCCGCGCCGGTCGACCGGCTTGTCGCCGTACCGGTAGCCGTCCACGGCCACCAGCACCTTCGGCTCGATCTGCTGCCAGCGGTCGGTGACGCTGCGGGTGCCGAACTCCGGCGCGCAGGAGGAGAAGATCGCGCCGAGGCTGCTGGTGGCCAGCAGCAGCACGTACGTCTCGGGGATGTTCGGGGCGTACGCGGCCACCCGGTCCCCGGCGACCACGCCGAGCCGGCGCAGCCCGGCCGCCACCCGGCGGACCTGCTCACGCAACTGCGCGGCGGTCAGCGTGACCGGCGCGCGGGTCTGGCCGTGCGCGATCACCACCGGGTCGTCGTCGGAGCGGCCCGGCATCCGCAGCACGTTCTCGGCGTAGTTCAGCGTCGCCCCGGGGAACCAGCGGGTGCCCGGCATCGCCGGGTCGGTCAGGGTCGCCGTCGGCGGGGTGTGGGCGACGACCTCGAAGTGGTCCCAGACCGAGCGCCAGAACGCGGACAGGTCGTCGACCGACCAGCGCCACAGCGCGTCGTAGTCGGCGAAGTCCAGCCCGCGGTGCTCACGCAGCCAGCGCAGGTAGTTCCCGATCCGCGACCGCTGGAGTACGTCCGCCGGCGGCGTCCACAGCACGTCACCCACTGCTCCACCCTCCCTCGGGCCCCGCACCACACTGTGAATGGGCCGTGGCGCCATCTTGCCCTACCTCGAAGCGTCATTCTCCGCACCCGGCGCCGGTGAGGGGGCGTGGCCGGCCCACACGCCGGACCGGCCACCTGTGTGGGCCGCGCCGGACCGGCGCGGGCGGGACGCCTCAGCCGGCCCGGTGCGCCTGGATGGCCCGACGCCGGGCCAGCCGGTGCGCCCGGCGGATCTCCGCCTCCCGGAACCGGCGCTCGTCCTCCGGGGTCTCCGGCAGCACCGGCCGGACCGCCCGGGGCGCGCCGCCCACGTCGACACCGACGAAGACCAGGTACGCGGTGCCCACCCGGACCGGCTCGTCCTCGGCCGAGTCCCAGCGCTCGGCCACCACCCGGACGCCCACCTCCATCGAGGTCTGCCCGGTCCAGTTCACCTGGGCGTGCGCGTGCACCAGGTCGCCGACCCGGACCGCCTCGGAGAAGACGATCTCGTCGATGGCCGCGGTCACGGCGGTGCCCCCGCTGTGCCGCGCGGCGGCGGCCCCGGCCACGTCGTCGACGAACTTCATCAGCACCCCGCCGTGCACCGTCCCGTAGAGGTTGACGTCGACGGCGGTCATGATGCGGCTCAACGTGACCCGGGAGTACGAGGTGGGCTTGCCCGGCGGGGCGGCGGAGGGGTGCTCGGTCATGGCGGAAACGGTACGGTGCGCGGATGCGACATCTCTGGAGCTTCCTCGCCGGGTTGGTGGTGGCGCCCATCACCTGGGTGCTGATCACTCTCGGGCAGGACGGGTCGGGTCGGACCGTGAACCGCTGGGTGGAGATCGGTACGTACAGCACGCCCAACCTGATCGAGCCGGCCGTCTACCTCGGCGTCGCCGGCATCCTGCTCGGTCTGCTCGGCACCCTGCGCATCTCGCCGCTCGGCCCCCTCGTCGCCGGGCTGCTGCTGGTCATCCCGTACGTGGGGATGTTCATCGCCCCGTTCACCGTGCTCGACAAGATTCCGGACAACTGGAAGGTGCTCGGGGACCCGCTGCCGCTGGACCAGCCGGTGCGGAACGGCACGCTGTTCCTGATCGGCCTGCTGCTGCTGATGGCGACCTTCAGCGTGCAGCGGTGGCGACAGTGGCCGGCGCCGTCGACCGGGGCGGAGCTGACCCCGGCCGACGACACACCACCGGAGAACACCTTCACCCTCGGCGACTGGCCGCCGTCCGGGGCGCGGAGCGAGCAGGACACCGCCCCGCTCACCCTCGGCTACCCGGACGTGGGCACCCCCACCGAGCCGCTGCCCCGGCGCAGCGGCGCGGAGTCGCCATGGACCGCGCCGCCCCGCTACGGGTCCGCGAGCGACAGCACCGACAACCGTTGACGGCTGCGGGCGGGCCGGAGAACCGGCCCGCCCGCCCGACGCGTCGTCGTCAGCCCTTGAGGAGTCGTCAGCCCTTGAGGAGCTGACGGGCCATCACGATGCGCTGCACCTGGTTGGTGCCCTCGTAGATCTGGGTGATCTTGGCGTCCCGCATCATCCGCTCGACCGGGTAGTCGCGGGTGTAGCCGTAGCCGCCGAGCAGCTGCACCGCGTCGGTGGTGATCTCCATGGCGGCGTCGGAGGCGAAGCACTTGGCCGCCGCGCCGAAGTAGGTCAGGTCGGCGTCGCCGCGCTCCGACTTGCCGGCCGCCGCGTACGTCAGCTGCCGGGCCGCCTCCAGCTTCATGCCCATGTCGGCGAGCATGAACTGGATGCCCTGGAACTCCGCGATCGCCTTGCCGAACTGCTTGCGCTCGGCCACGTACCCCTTGGCGTAGTCGAGCGCGCCCTGGGCGATGCCGACGGCCTGCGCGGCGATGGTGACCCGGGTGTGGTCCAGGGTCTGCATCGCGGTGGCGAAGCCGGTGCCCTCGGCGCCGATCATGCGGTCGGCCGGGATCCGGACGTTGTCCAGGTAGACCTCGCGGGTCGGGGAGCCCTTGATGCCGAGCTTCTTCTCCGGCGCGCCGAAGCTGACCCCGGCGTCGGCCTTCTCCACCACGAAGGCGGAGATGCCCCGGGACCGGGCTGTGGGATCGGTCACAGCGAAGACGGTGTAGTACTCCGACACGCCCGCGTTGGTGATCCACCGCTTCACGCCGTTGAGCACCCAGTGGTCGCCGTCGCGCACCGCCCGGGTGGTCATCGACGCGGCGTCGCTGCCCGCCTCCGGCTCGGAGAGGCAGTACGAGAACATCGCGTCGCCCGAGGCGACCCGGGTCAGGTACTTCTGCTTGAGCTCCTCGGAGCCGGCCAGGATCAGCGGCATGGTGCCGAGCTTGTTCACCGCCGGGATCAGCGAGGACGAGCCGCAGGCCCGCGCCACCTCCTCGATCACGATGGCCGTGGCCAGCGCGTCCGCGCCGGCGCCGCCGTACTCGACGGGGATGTGCGGGGCGTGGAAGTCCGCGGCCCGCAGCGCGTCGTAGGACGCCTTGGGGAACTCACCGGTCTCGTCCGCCTCGGCGGCGTTCGGGGCCACCTTCGCGGCACAGACCTCACGGACCGCCTCCCGGATCGCCTCGTGCTCCTCCGGCAACCGGTAGACGTCGAACGACTGCTCTGCGGCCATGTCGGCCCTCCCCTTTCACCGCTATCATGCGCAGTCTGTGGCGTTTTGAAGGTCCGCCGACTGCCGCAGGGTGAAGGATAGCTACCAGGTCCGACCGGACCTTACCGGCGGGTAGGCTCGCGCACGACAGGCGTCGACACGGCACAACTACCCTCACACCAGACGACAAAGTTCCCTCGGCGCCGGCCATGGCGCCCCAGCCGAACGCGACGCAGCGACGCGCCGCCAGTGCGAGCGGAGAAGACAGGCGTGACGATCCCGTACCCGAACATCCAGCCGGTACCGGCCATCACCCCGGTGACGCCGCCCTCGGGTGCCCCGCGACCGCGGGTGACCTTCCTCGGGACCGGTTACCTCGGCGCGACGTACGCCATCTGCTACGCCGAGCTGGGTTACGAGGTCCTCGGCTTCGACGTCGACGCGAACAAGATCGCCAAGCTGAACGCGGGCGAGGTCCCGATCCACGAGCCGGGCCTGGACGAGCTGCTCCGGCGCAACCTCGCCGCCGGTCGGCTGCGCTTCAGCACCGACATCGGCGAGGTCGCCGACTTCGGCGACGTGCACTTCATCTGCGTGGGCACCCCGCAGCGCGCCGACGGGATGGGCGCCGACCTGTCGTACGTCGAGGCGTCGGTGACCAGCCTGGCCCAGCACCTGACCCGCAAGGCGCTGATCGTCGGCAAGTCCACCGTCCCGGTCGGCACCGCCGAGTGGGTGGAGCAGCTCGTCGGCAAGCACACCCCCAGCGACCTGGGCGTCGAGGTGGCCTGGAGCCCCGAGTTCCTCCAGGAGGGCTTCGCCGTCGACGACGTGCTGCGCCCCAACCGGATCGTGGTCGGCGTCAAGACCGAGTGGGCCAACGGCATGCTCTACGCCGCCCACAAGGGCGTCTTCGACCTGGCCGCCACCGAGGACCGCGAGGTACCCCTGGTGGTCACCGACTTCGCCACCGCCGAGCTGGTCAAGGTCGCCGCGAACGCCTTCCTGGCCACCAAGATCTCCTTCATCAACGCGATGGCCGAGGTCTGCGAGGCCTCCGGCGGCGACGTCACCCAGCTGGCCCGGGCGATCGGCTACGACCCGCGCATCGGCAACCGGTTCCTCCAGGCCGGGCTCGGCTTCGGCGGCGCCTGCCTGCCCAAGGACATCCGCGCCTTCCAGGCCCGGGCGCAGGAGCTGGGCGCCGGCGAGGCGCTGCGCTTCCTGCACGAGGTGGACCTGATCAACCTCCGCCGCCGTACCCGGGTCCTCCAGCTCGCCGCCGACCTGCTCGGCCGCCGCTCCGGCCCGGCCGGCCCGGACTTCTCCGGCACCCGGATCGCCGTGCTGGGCGCCACCTTCAAGCCCAACACCGACGACGTCCGCGACGCCCCGGCGCTCGCCGTCGCCGCCCTGCTCGCCAAGTCCGGCGCGGACGTGCACGTGTACGACCCGCAGGGCACCGAGAACGCTCGCCGGGTGGCCCCCGAGCTGACCTACGAGGCCAGCATGAACGACGCGGTGACCGGCGCCGACCTGGTCTGCGTGCTCACCGAGTGGGCCGACTTCCGCAACGCCGACCCGGTCGTCCTCGGCGAGCTGGCCGCCGGGCGCAAGGTGGTCGACGGGCGCAACTGCCTCGACTCCACACTGTGGACCCAGGCCGGCTGGGAATACCGCGGCATGGGCCGCCCCTGACGGGTACGCGCCGACGCGCCGGCCGGGAAGCACCGCTTCCCGGCCGGCGCTCGTCGTTGTGCCGAATCGCCAGCGGCAGGTGTCGAAATCCGCGCCGGGGCAGGGCATGCTCGACACTGGAGGTCCACAGTGCGGGCCGGCCGGGTGGAGGGGTGTCGTGGAGAGCTTTCAGTGCTCCTCGTGCGGGCGGCAGATTCAGCCGGCCGCCCGTTGCCCGCACTGCGGCGCCGAGCAGCCGCAGTGGCGGGAACACCTGGCCGAGATCGAGCGGTCCATCGCGGAGATGAAGGCGCGCGAGGCGGCCATCCTCGCCGAGCAGCGGCAGATCGCCGCCAAGATGCAGGCCGCCCTCTTCCAGCGCGACATCCTCGCCCACGCCGGTGAGGAGCGGACCAGGCAGGCCACCCGCCCGCGCCGGGTGCTGCGCCGCAAGCCCGGCCGCCGGCCCCCGACCGCAGCCACCGGCGCCCCGCCCCGGGTGCCCCGGCAGGGCGCCGCGCCGCCCGGGTCCGACGACGGCCCGCCGCCGCCCCCGCGCGCCGCCGCCACCTGGCTGGACGCCGACGATCCGGAGCACCCGCCGGAGGCGTCCTCCCGCGAGGTGCAGAACATCCCGCTGGGGCTCGGCGCGCTGCTGCTGGCCGTGGCCGCGGTGGTCTTCGCCGCCGTCGCGACCAGCTCGATGGACGCCCTCGCCCGGCTGGGCATCCTGCTGGTCGCCACCGTGCTGCTGCTGCTCGCCCCACCCGTGCTCGCCCGGCGCGGGCTCACCTCGACCGCCGAGACGATCGCCGCGGTCGGCCTGCTGCTGGTACCGCTGGCCGGGTACGCGCTGTGGGCGGTGGACCGGATCGGCGCCGGCGGTGCCTCCGGTGCGGTCTTCTCCGGGGTGATCTTCGCGGTCACCGCCGCCGTCGCCCTCGGGTACGCCCGGGGCACCGGCCTGCGCGCGCCCCGCTTCGCCGCCGTGCTCGCCGTCCAACCGGTGGTGCCGCTGCTGGCGTACGACCGGATCACCGGCCCCGGCGGGTGGGCGTTCGCGCTGACCGTCGTCGCCGTGCTCGACCTCTGGCTGGCCCGCTCGTCGCTGCTGCTGGAACGCCCGGTCCGCCGCGACCTGCCGGTCGACCCGCCGGCGCCCCGGCAGCGCACCGCCACCGAGGGTCGGCCCGAGGCGGCGCCCGAGGAGGCCGGCGAGGTGCTCGGCGAGACGGCGGCCGCCCCGGCACCGGGCGAGGTCGTCCGGCCGGTGCCCTGGCTGCCCGAGGTGACCTGGCTGCTGCACGGCGCGGCGGTGGCGCTCGCCCTGGCGTACGCGGTCACCGCGCTGCTGCGGGCGGCCACCGTACCGGTGGCCACGGTGGCCGGCGCGGCGCTGCTGCTGGCCGCGGCGGTGGCCCTGGCCGGCGCGCTGGTGCTGCGGCGACCGCCGCTGCCCGACGTGGCCGCCGGCATCATGACGCTGGCCGTCATCGGGGCGCTGGGCCGGATCGCCTCGGTCGCCTACCCCGGTCGGGCACTGCTGCTGATCGCCGCCGTCATCACCCTCACCGGGCTGGCCGTGCGGGCCGTACCGGAAGCGGCCCGGCGCGGACCGCAGTTCGCCGCCGCAGCGGCGCTCACGGTCAGCGGGGTGGTCGTCGCCGGCGGCGCCCTGCGCGCCGGCCTGGCCCCGGCCCGCGCGGCCCTACCGGCCTGGAACGCCGACCTGACCCGGTTCCCCGGCGAGCTGGCCGCAGCGGTCGGCCCGGCGGCCTGGCAGCTCGCCGCCAGCGCCCTGCTGCTGACCGTGGCGGCGGTGCTCGCCCTGCCTCCCGAGATCCGCCGCGAGTTCGCCGTGGTCGGCGCCGGGTTGACCGCGCTCGCCGTGCCGGCCTCCCTCGGCCTCGGCTGGGCGGCCGCGCCCTGGCCGATGGTGCTGGCCGCGGTGGGCATCGGGGTGCTCGGCCTCTCCGCCGCCACCACCCGAGCCGCGCTGGTGCACGCCGTCACCGCGACGGTGGTGGGCGTGATCGGCGCCGGGGCCGCGCTGAGCCGGCCCGCGCTGACCGCGGCGGCGCTGGTCACCCTCGTCGTGGCGGGGGCGCTGGTCGCGCTCGCGCCCCGGGTGCGGATCACCCCGGCGGCGGCCGACACGCTCTCCGGCTGGGCGGCCGGCGGGGCGTCGTTCGCGCTACCGGGCGCGGTGGCCGCCTTCGTCGCCGCCACCGAACCGGCCGTCCCGACGCCCACCCCGGCGATGCTGCGCGAGCTGACCGTCCCGATCCTGGCCGCCGCCTTCCTCGCCGTCTGCGTCACGCTGGGCTACGCGGCCATGGTGCAGGTCTCCCAGCGACACATCGCGCTGCCGCACGCGGCCGGCACGGCGCTCGGCGCGCTCGCGGTCGTCGCCGCCGCCTTCGGCGCCCCCGGCACCACCGCCGCCGACGCCTGGGTGGGCGGGCTGCTGCTGGTCGCCACCGTGCTGCTGCTGCTCGCCCCGCGGATCGACGCGGGCCGCCGCTCCGACCTCGCCCTCGACGGCTCCGACCTGGCCGCCGCGGCGGTCACCGCCGCGCTGATCGCCACGCTGGCCCGGATCGCGGCGGTGATCTCCGCCGGCGGACAGCTCGCGGTGGCCGCCGCGCTGGTGCTGCTGGTCGCCGTCGCCGCCCGGGCGATGCCGGAGGGGTGGCGCCGCGGTCCGGTGCTCGGGATCGCCGTCGGGGGCATCCTGATCGGCCTGCTCGCCGGCTGGTCGGCGCTGCGCGGCGGGGTCGGCGTGCTCGCCACGCCCGGCCCGATCTGGGCCGGTGACCTCACCGGCTGGCCGGCCGCACCCACCGGCGGCAGCACCTGGCAGGCGCCGGTGGCGCTGGCGATGCTCGGCACGGCGGCCGGGATCCTGCTTCCGCCGCCGTGGAAGTACGACATCGCCGGTGCGGCGGTCGTGCTCGCCACCATCGGGGCGCCCGCCGCGTTCGACCTGCCCTGGTGGTCGCCGGTGCTGGTCGGGACGATGGTCGCCACGGTCCTCGGAATGGCGGCGGTGGCCTCGGCCGACCCGCGCGCCGGGCTCTCCCGGGCAGTCGCGGCCGGTGCGGTGGCGCTGCACGCTGCGGCGGCCGGGCTGGTCCGGCCGTGGACCACCGCGCTGGCGCTGGGCGCCATCGCGCTGATCGGCCTGGTCGTCGCGGCGCTGGCCCGCGGGCTCGCCCCGTCGCTGGCGGAGGACGTGGAGACCGAGGGGATGCCGCCGCACCTGGTGCGGATCGGCGGCGCGGCGGCCGGGGCGGCCCTGCTGGCGCTGCCGGGCGCGGTCGCCGCGCTGGCCGCCGAGTTCGGCCACTCGGCCCAGGTGGTGCTGACCGGCGCGCTGGCGGCGTCCAGCATCGGGCTGGCCGGGGTCGCCGCGGTCCGCCGCCAGGTGCCGCAGTACCTGCCGTACGCGAGCGCGGCGATCGTCGGCGGCGCGACGGTCAGCGCGCTGGCCGCCATCTTCGCCCACCTCCCCTCCGGCGTGTACGCCGCTGCGGCGGCGCTGCTCGGGGTGCTCGCCGAGCTGGTCCGGGCGGCCACCGTCCCGCCGGTCGGCTCGGCCCAGCCGGTACGCCGGTGGGCCGTGCTGCTGGACGGCGCGCTGCGCCGGCTGCCGGACGACGGCACCCGGCGCCGCTGGCGCATCAGCCCGGCCGTCGGCGCCTTCGCCGCGGCGGCGCTGCCGACGGCTCTGGCCCTGGCCTCGCTCGCGCCGCTGCTCTACATCGCCCTGGTGGAGCCGCACCGGATGCTCTCCCGGGTCTGGCAGGGACCGCCGCCGGAGCTGCTCACCCCGCCCCCGGAGGCGGTCGACCCGACCCACGTGCTGACCGCGCTGCTGCTCACCGCGACCGCGGCGCTGGCGGCCACCGGGCTCAGCGGCGGGCGGCGCGCGCGGGCCGTACCGGTGGTCCTGCCGGGGCTGGCGGTGACCCTGCTGATCACCCCGGTGGCGCTCGGCCACGCCTGGCCGGAGAGCGCCCTGGCGGCGCTGGCGGTCTTCACCATCTCGATGCTCGGGCTCGCGCTGACCCCGCCGCCGCCGCTGGCCGAGCCGGCCCGGTCGCTGCGGGTCACCCGGGTGCTGGTCTTCGCGATCGGGCTGGCCGGCGGCGGCGCCGGGCTGGCCGGCAGCCTCGGCACCCAGGGCCTGACCCTGTTCACGTTGGGCGGGGCGGTGGGCGTCGGCACCGTCGCGGCGCTCTACGGCACCACCCAGCGGGCGCGCATCCTCGGCTGGCTCTTCGCCTCGCTGATGGCGCAGCTCTTCGTGCTCACCGCCGGGCTGGTCGCCGGGCTCGCCGCCGTCTGGTCGGCGTTCGGGGTGCTGGCGGTCGGCGCGGCGTTGCAGGTGTTCGCGGCGACCCTGCCGAGGCTGCGCCGCCCCGAGGCGCAGCCCGAGGCGGCCACCGTGGAGTGGGCCGGGTACGCGGCCGCGCTGATCGCCCTGGCGCTGGCGTACGACTCGCCCCGGCACATCGCCGCCCTGCTGGCCGCCTGGGGTGCGGTGCTCGGGATCGCCGCGAGCCGGCCGGGCCGCCGCCCGCTGGAACGGCAGATCCTGTTCTGGGCGGTGGTGGCCTGCGAGATCACCGCCTGGTGGATCATGATGCGGGTCGCCGACGTGGCGCTGCCGGAGGCGTACACGCTGCCGTTCGCGGCGCTCGCCCTGCTGGTGGGGGTGCTGGAGCTGCGGCACCGGCCGGACCTGTCGAGCTGGGTGGCGTACGGGCCGGCGCTGGTCACCGCGTTCGTGCCGACCCTGGCGATCGTGCTGGCGACCGAGTCCAGCATGCTGCGGCAGGTGCTGCTGCTGCTCGGCGCGGTGGCGGTGCTGATCTTCGGCACCACGAGCCGGCAGCAGGCGCCAGTGATCGTCGGCGCCACGGTGACCGCGATCGCGGCGGTGCACGCGCTGTTCAGCCTCGGCCCGTGGCTGGTGCTGATCCCGGTCGGCGTGGTGCTGCTGGTGCTGGGCGCGAGCAACGAGCGCCGCCGCCGTGCCCAGGAGCGGTTGCAGACCGCGCTGCGTGGCATGAGGTGAATCGGAGGGTCCCTGTGGCGTGGGTGCCGTGTTGCGCAGAGCGTGCGGGGTGGTCGCGTGGGGTCGGGCCGGGGGACGGGTGGTCGCGTGGGGGTCGGGCCGGGGGACGGGTGGTCGCGGGTGACGAAAGCTCCCGCCCGCGCCCGACCCCGCGCCGCGTTTGCTCTGCTGCCCTCCACGCGACACTCACGCCGAGTGAGGACCCGTCGAGGGGTCGATCCCCGGGCGTATCGGGTTTCGGCTGTTCAAGGCGGTGTTGCCGTTGAGGCGGCAGAGCAAAGGGAGCGAACCTGGGATCCGGGGGCGCGGCACGGTGGGCACGCTGGGTGATGCCGCCTGGGATCACTGACAGTGAGCGCCGTCGTCGGGTGTGTGGAGCGGTCAGGCGAGGGAGGCGCGGAGGGCGGCGTCCTTCTCGGCCACCATCTCCTCCAGGCTCGCCTGGAAGGCGGTCATCCGCTTCAGCAGCGCCGGGTCCGCGGCGGCCAGGATGCGGACGGCGAGCAGGCCCGCGTTGCGGGCGTTGCCGATCGACACGGTGGCCACCGGCACCCCGGCCGGCATCTGCACGATGGAGAGCAGGGAGTCCATCCCGTCGAGGTGCTTCAGCGGCACCGGCACGCCGATCACCGGCAGCGGGGTCACCGAGGCGACCATGCCGGGCAGGTGGGCCGCGCCGCCCGCCCCGGCGATGATCACCTTGACGCCACGGTCGGCGGCGGAGCGGCCGTACTCGATCATCTTGACCGGGGTGCGGTGGGCGGAGACGACGCCCACCTCGTAGGGCACCCCGAACTCGTCCAGCGCCTCGGCGGCGGCCTTCATCACCGGCCAGTCCGAGTCGCTGCCCATGATCAGCCCGACGGTGCTCACGCTCGCCCCTCCCGCAGCCAGGAAGCGGCCCGCGCCGCCCGTGCCCGTACCTCGTCCAGGTCGTTGCCGAGCACCGTGACGTGCCCGATCTTGCGGCCCGGCCGCACCTGCTTGCCGTACAGGTGGACCTTGGCGCCCGGCTCGGCGGCGAAGAGGTGGTGCAGTCGCTCGTCGATGGAGATGCCGCCCGGCTCGCCGCCGAGCACGTTCGCCATCACCACCACCGGCGCGGTCAGCGAGGTGTCCCCCATCGGGTAGTCGAGCACGGCCCGCAGGTGCTGCTCGAACTGCGAGGTCCGGGCACCCTCGATGGTCCAGTGCCCCGAGTTGTGCGGCCGCATGGCCAGCTCGTTGACGACCAGGCCGGCGTCGGTCTGGAACAGCTCCACCGCCAGCAGGCCGACCACGTCGAGCGCGGTGGCCAGGTCGATGGCGAGCTGCTGGGCGGCGAGCGCCAGCTCCTCCGGCAGGTCGGGCGCGGGGGCGAGCACCTCGACGCAGATCCCGTCCCGCTGCACGGTCTCCACCACCGGGTACGCGGCGACCTGCCCGAACGGCGAGCGAGCCACCTGCACGGCCAGCTCCCGACGCAGCGCCACCCGCTCCTCGACGATCAGCGAGGTGCCGCCGGCGAGCAGCGTCGCGGCCAGCTCGGCGGCCCGGGTCCGGTCGTCGACCATCCAGACGCCCCGGCCGTCATAGCCGCCGCGGGCGGCCTTCAACACCACCGGCCAGCCGGTCTGCTCGCCGAAGGCGACCAGGTCGGCGGGCTCGGCGACCGGCCGCCAGGCCGGATTCGGCGCGCCCAGTGCACCGAGGCGCTCCCGCATGATCCGCTTGTCCTGCGCGTGCAGCAGGGCGTCGGCGGCCGGGAAGAGCTTCACGCCCTCGGCGGCGAGGGCGCGGATGTGCTCGGTGGGCACGTGCTCGTGGTCGAAGGTGACCACGTCGCAGCCCTTGGCGAAGGTGCGCAGCGCGGAGAGGTCGGTATGGTCGCCGTACTGGACGTCGGAGGCGACCAGGGCGGCGCCGTCGTCCGGGGCGAGCGCCAGCACGCGCAGTGACTGGCCGAGGGCGATGGCGGCCTGGTGGGTCATCCGGGCCAGCTGGCCTCCGCCCACCATGCCGACGACGGGCAGACCGGTACGGGAATCCATAGCGCCGCCAGCCTATCCGGGCGGCCGGCGATCACCATCGCGAGGGGCACGGCCCGCCAGATCGACTCCGGGCGTCAGCCGAGCTGGGCGACCAGGTCGTCGACCGAGGTCACCGGCCGCTGGCAGACGAAACCCCGGCAGACGTACGCGGTGGGCCGCCCGTCGACCAGCGGCCGGTCCGCGAGCAGCGGCACCCCCGGCTGGTCCGGTCGGCCCGCCACCACCACCGCGCCGGGCGGGGCGTGCCGCACGGCGGCCGCCACCAGCGGGTCACCCACCGGGTCGTCGGTGGCCACCGCGATCTCGTACGGCCCGGAGAGCAGCGCCTCCCCCACCGTCGCCGCGTAGCCGGTGAAGCGGGCGTGCCGCCCGACGATCGGCGCGACGGTGGCCAGCGCCGCCTCGGCCGCCTCCCGGTACCGGCTCTCCCCGGTCAGCGCCGCGTACGCCACCAGCGCCGCCACGATCGCCGAGCGCCCCGACGGGGTGGCGTTGTCGGTCGGGTCGGCCGGCCGGGCGACCAGCTGCTCGGCGTCGTCGGCGGTGTCGTAGAAGCCGCCGCCCGGGGCGGCGAACCGGGCCAGGGCCACGTCGAGCAGCCCACCGGCCAGCTCCAGCCAGCGCCCCTCGCCGGTGAGCTGGTGCATCGCGCAGAACGCCTCGGCCACGCAGCCGTAGTCCTCCAGCACGCCGGCCGGCTCGCCGACCACCTTGTCCCGGGACGCCCGGCGCAGCCGCCCGTCCACGATGTGCACGGCGGCCAGGTGCTCGGCGGCGTCGCGCATCGCACCGTCGACGACGATGGTGACGCCCTCCATCAGGTTGGCGTCCTCGTCGTCGGGCGAGGCGTAGAGGGCGGCGACCCGGAGGAACTCGGCTATCGCGGTGATCGCCAGGCCGTTCCAGGCGGCGACCACCTTGTCGTCGCGGGCCGGTTGCGGGCGGGTGTCCCGGGCGACGAGCAGCCGGCCGACGACGTCCCGCCAGCGGGCCCGGATCTCCGGGTCGGCGTCGTCGACGTCGCGGGCCAGCCGCAGCACGCTCGTGCCGTGCTCGAAGGTGCCCTCCTCGGTGACCTCGAAGAGGTCGGCGGCCCAGCGGCCGTCCTCCTCGCCGAGCGCCTCGACGAGCTGGGCCGGGGTCCAGGCGTAGGTCAGCCCCTCGACGCCCTCGGTGTCGGCGTCCAGCGCGGAGGCGAAGCCCTCCCCCGCCCGGTGCAGCTCGTCGGCGAGGAACCGGGCGGTGTCCCGGGCCACCCGCCGGGCCATCCGGTCGCCGGTGAGCCGCCAGAGCTCGGCGTAGCACCGCAGCAGCAGGGCGTTGTCGTAGAGCATCTTCTCGAAGTGCGGCACGGTCCAGTGCGCGTCCACCGAATAGCGGGCGAAGCCGCCGGCGAGCTGGTCGTGGATGCCGCCCCGGGCCATCGCCTCGGCGGTGTGCCGGGCGATCTCCAGGCTGCGCGGCGAGCCGGTGCGCCGGTGGTGCCGGAGCAGGAAGAGCAGGTTCATGTGCGGCGGGAACTTCGGCGCCCCGCCGAAGCCGCCGTTCGTCGCGTCGTACTCGCGGGAGAGCTGGTCGGCGGCGGAGTCCAGCAGCTCGG
The DNA here is from genome assembly GCF_036906755.1 of Micromonospora sp. CPCC 206171. NCBI lineage: Bacteria > Bacillati > Actinomycetota > Actinomycetes > Micromonosporales > Micromonosporaceae > Micromonospora > Micromonospora sp. CPCC 206171. The sequence continues at coordinate 110,812 of NZ_JBAKHT010000003.1, forward strand.
CGGTGAGCGGGGCGGTCGGGCCGCCGACGGCCTGGGCGCCGCCGATCGCCTCGACCACGGCGGCGCCCTGGCGCAGCACCGCCTCACGCTGGTCGCGCCACGCGGTGGCGACCGACTCCAGCAGCCGGACGAAGTTCGCCCGGGGGAAGTACGTGCCGCAGAAGAACGGGGTGCCGTCGGGGGTGGCGAAGACCGTCATCGGCCAGCCGCCCTGCCCGGTCATCGCCTGGGTGGCGGTCATGTAGACCGCGTCGACGTCCGGCCGTTCCTCCCGATCCACCTTGATCGCCACGAAGTCGTCGTTGACCAGCGCCCCGACCTGCTCGTTCTCGAACGACTCGTGCGCCATCACGTGACACCAGTGGCAGGCCGCGTAGCCCACCGAGATCAGCACCGGCACGTCGCGCCGCTTCGCCTCCGCGAACGCCTCCGCGCCCCAGGGCCACCAGTCGACCGGGTTGTCGGCGTGCTGGAGCAGGTACGGCGAGGTCGCGTCGGCGAGTCGGTTCACCCGACGACCATATCCAGCCGGGCGGGCCCGCGCCGGTCGGACCGACGGCAATGACGGGGCCTTCCGTAGTTCACTTTCATCTATTTATATCTGTGCATGCCGGCGATCGTCGCCGGCCTCGCGAGGAGGCACGCATGCGCGGATCCCGTCGTCTGTCCGTACTCACCTCGGTCGCGGTGCTCGCGGTCGTCCTCACCGGACAACCCGCAGCCGCCGCCGTGGACCCCGCCACCCGGATCTCCGGGACCACGGCCGTCGGCACCCACAACGCGTACGAGCGCGGCACCTACACCTACCTGGCGCAGGCGCTCGACGCCCGGCCCGGGATGATCGAGCTGGACGTCTGGCCGGACGTGATCACGCGACAGTGGCGGGTCAGCCACTCCAACCCGCTCGGCAACGACAACAACTGCGTCGCCGCCACCAGCGCGGCGCAGCTCTACACCGGCACCCGCAACAAGAACCTCGAACACTGCCTGGACGACATCCGGCTCTGGCTGGGCGCCCACCCCGACGCCGGGCCGGTGCAGCTCAAGCTGGAGCTGAAGACCGGGTTCAGCGCCCGTACCGGGCAGGGACCGGTCCAGCTCGACGCGCTGCTCGCCGCCCGGCTCGGCGACCGGATCTTCCGCCCGGTCGACCTCCGCGGCGGGTACGCCTCGCTGGACGCCGCCGCCCGGGCCGACGCCTGGCCGACCCGCCAGCAGCTCGCCGGCAAGGTGCTCGTCGAGCTGATCCCAGGCACCGTCGAGGAGGGAAACCCCACCGACACGCTCCGCACCGACGTCGAGTACGCCCGTCACCTCGCCGGCCTGGCGTCGGCCGGCAGCCTCGCCCGGGCCCAGGCGTTCCCCGCCGTGCACAACGCCCAGGCCGGCGACCCGCGCACCCGCTACACCGAGCTGAGCCTGCGGCCGTGGTTCGTCGTCTTCGACGGCGACGCGAGCGCGTACGTCGGCGGCGGCATCGACACCTCCTGGTACGCCACCAACCACTATCTGCTGGTGATGACCGACGCGCAGAACGTGCCGCCGAAGGTGGGGAACACCGACCCGGACGCCGCCCGGGCCCGGGTCGCCCAACTGGCGGCGGCGCACGCCAGCATCGTCTCCGCCGACTGGGCGGCGCTGCCGACCGTCGTCGGCGAGGTCCTCCCCCGCGCCTGACCGCCCGGCCGGGCTGCTGCCCGCGGCCCTGGCCCCGTTTGCGGCGTGTCGGGGTGTCCCGCCCGCCCGGACACCCCGACACGCCGCATCTCGCGAACGGGCGGTGGGTCAGGAGGCGCCGTCGGCGCGCAGCGGGAAGACGTTCGACTCGGCCGACTCGCGCAGCGTGCCGAGCACCGCGCCGATCTTGTCGGCCGGCATCGGCTTGAAGAAGTGGTATCCCTGGGCGGCGGTGCAGCCCAACTCGGCCAGGGCGAGCCGCTGCTCGGCGGTCTCCACCCCCTCCGCGACCACCCGCAGCCCCAGCTCGTGGGCGAGCCCGACGGTGGTCCGGACGATCGCCGCGGCCTCCGGTGACTCGGCCATCCGGATCACGAACGAGCGGTCCACCTTGAGCTCGTCGACCGCGATCCGGGTCAGGAAGGTCAGCGACGAGAAGCCGGTGCCGAAGTCGTCGACGGCGAGCTGCACGCCCATCGCGCGGACCGTGGCCAGGACCTCGTCGATCACCTCCAGCTCGCTCATCACCACCGTCTCGGTGATCTCCAGGACCAACCGGTGCGGCGGCACCTGGTGGCGGCGCAGCGCGTCGGCGATCTCGGCCGGCAGCCGGGGGTCGAGCAGGCTACGGGCCGACAGGTTCACCGAGATCGGCACGTCCAGGCCGTCCCGGGCCCAGTCGGCCGCCACCGCGAGCGCCTTGTCCAGCACGTACCGGGTGAAGGCGCCGAGCTGCTCGCTGTTCTCCACGGGGCGGATGAAGTCGACCGGGCCGAGCCAGCCGCGCCGCGGGTGCCGCCAGCGGATCAGCGCCTCCACCCCGGTCGGGGCGCCGGTGGCCAGGTCGACCGCCGGTTGCAGGGCCAGCACCAACTGGTCGTCGGCCTGCAACGCCTCCCGCAGCTCCGCCAGCAGCGCCAGCTGGTCGGTGCTCGCGGCGTCCCGGGCGCTGTCGTACGCGGCGACGCTGCCGCCGCCCTCCTTGGCCTGGTACATGGCGATGTCGGCCCGGCGCAGCAGCTCGGTCAGGTCGGCGGTGCCCGCCCCGGCCACCACCACCCCCACCGACACCTCCACGGACATCCGCACCCCGGCCACCTCGGTCGGCGCGGCCAGCCGCTCGGCGATCTCCCGGGCCTGGCGCAGCGCGTACGCCATCGGGGCGGACCGGTCGCCGATCACCGGGACCGACGTCAGCAGCAGGGCGAACTCGTCCCCGCCGAGGCGCCCCAGCAGGTCGCCCCGGCGGGCGAGGGTGCCGAGCCGGTTGGCGGTGAGCCGCAGCAGCTGGTCGCCGGCCGCGTGCCCGAGGGTGTCGTTGACCTCTTTGAACTGGTCGATGTCCAGCAGCAGCAGCGCCACCGGGTGGTCGTGGGCGAGCTGCCGCAGCGCCTGGTCGCCCTTGCTGAGCATGGCCGCCCGGTTCACCAGCCCGGTCAGCGCGTCGTGCACCGCCTCGTACGACGACCGCGCGCTGACCAGCCGCAGCTCGCGGTGGGTGGCCGCGTCGTGCAGCGCGGCGGCGAGGGCGTCGGAGAAGGCGGCCACGGCGTCCCGCTCGCGGGCACTCGGTGGCGCCGTGGCAGGGAAGCGGACCCGCAGCTCGCCGACCTCGACATCGCCAACGGTCAGCGGGCGGGCCAGCTCGTGCTCCGCCGTGGACGGCCGGGCGGGCGGCCCGACCTCGCGGTCGCGCACCTGGCCGGAGGCGTCCCCCCGGTACCGGCGCCAGCGGCCGTCGCCCCGTGCGACGTCGACGTCGACCAGCTCCGCGCCGAAGAGGGTCAGCGCGCCGGTCACCGCGGCGGTGGCCACCCCGCGCTCGTCGAGCTGGTTGAGCGCGGCGGTCGCCTCCGCGAAGGCCCGCCAGTCCCGTCGTTCCTGGTCGGCCCGGAGCCGGTGCCGGTAGGTCTGCTGGAGCAGCCAGAGCAGGGGCGGAAGCAGCAGCAGCCAGCGGGCGTCGATCTCCACCAGGGCGACCACGACCAGGCCGACCGCGACGTTGCCGACGAACATCAGCATCTTGCCCCGGAGCGCGGCGAGCACCGGCGGGCCGATGGCGACGCCGTGGCGCAGCGCCAGGTTGGCGCCGCCGAGGCAGGCGGTGGCGAGCAGGTAGCTCACCGAGCCGGCGATCAGGGCGAGCGCGAGCCCGGGGGTGGGCACGGCCAGCAGCGGCGCGCCGAGCGTGGTGGCGACCGCTACGGCGAGCGCGACGGCGGCGGTCAACGAGGCGGCGATCCGCAGCACCTCGAGCGGGGGCCGGCGGTCGACGGCCAGGGACATCCCCGTCCAGGCCAGGCCGGTGCCGAGCAGCGCCGCGGCCGGCAGCCACCCCGCCGGTACGAGGTAGAGGCAGACGATCAGCGCGGCCTCGCCCCAGGTGATGCTGACCATGCCGGTGGCGGTGCGGAACCTCAGCCGGGCCAGTTGGGCGACCGCGAACGCGGCGAGCGCGATGCCGAACCGCGCGGGGGCGGGCAGTGCATCGTCCGGCGGAAGCGTGACGGGGACGGTCAGGCCGATCAGGACCGCCGTGAAGGCGGTCAGCGTGACGGCGGTGATCAACAGGAGCACCCGCGGCGGCGTGCCGCCCGGATCGGGCCGGTCGACCTGGTCGCCGGCCCGGCCGGACGTCACCGGCCCGCTCCGTCCGCCGGGGGGCTGCCCGGGACGGACGCTGCTGCGACGGTCATGGCGCCCCCTCCCGCGCACGGCTCAGGGACTTTTCGGTCCCCCCGGCGGAAGGCTAAGCCAATCCGGGTGGTCGCAACAGGGGCTGACGACCCAGATCGGCGTGAATCACGCTCCGACTAGCCGTTTCGGTGCTGCTGGTGGCCGTTGGGGGTGTCCGTGCGGGATTCCTGCGTCGAGGTCCCGTCCGCCGGATCGGTGGCCGACGTGTCGGCCTGCCCCTGGGTGGGGAACCGGTCGGGCAGCCGGCGCAGCCGGGCGTTCATGTTGCGGATCAGCAGGATGGTGGCAGCGGCCAGGAGCAGGATGAGGAAGAGGCCCATCGGCCCGGCCAGACCACCCGTGCGGGTGTCACCGAAGTTGTTCTCCGCGAGCACCTGGGCAGCGGCGGTCAGCATGGTGTTTCTCCGATGTGCGGTGGGGTTTCAGCGTAGCTCCCCGCCCGGTCAGCGGGCATGGGCCGTCTCGCGCACCCCGGCGAAGAGATCCGACTCGGGCAGCGGGCTGTCGACCAGCGAGCGGACGAGCTGGAAGTCCTCCGTGGGCCAGGCGCGCCGCTGCAGCTCCATCGGCACGTGGAACCAGAAGCCGTCGGGGTCGATCTGGGTGGCGTGGGCGCGCAGCGCGTCGTCGCGGACCGGGAAGTAGTCGGCGCACTCCACCCGGGTGGTGATCCGCGGGCCCTTGTCGGGACGGTCGTCCCAGCGCTTGAGCCACTCCTCGTACGGCGAGGCCAGGCCCGCGGCGAGCATGCCCTCGTGCAGCGCCATGATCTTGCCCTTGGAGAAGCCGATGTCGTAGTAGAGCTTGAGCGGCTGCCAGGGCTCGCCGAGCTCCGGGTAGCGCTCCGGGTCGCCGGCCGCTTCGAAGGCGGCCACGCTCACCTTGTGGGTCATGATGTGGTCGGGGTGCGGGTAGCCGCCCTCCTCGTCGTACGTGGTGACGACGTGCGGACGGAACTCGCGCATCAGCCGCACCAGCGGACCCGCGGCGACCTCGACGTCCTCCAGGGCGAAGCAGCCCTCGGGCAGCGGTGGCAGCGGGTCGCCCTCGGGCAGCCCCGAGTCGACGAAGCCGAGCCAGGCCTGCTCGACGCCGAGGATCGCCCGGGCGGCGTCCATCTCGGCGCGGCGGATCTCGCCGATGTTGGCCCAGACGTCGGGCCGGTCCATCTTCGGGTTGAGCACGCTGCCGCGCTCGCCGCCGGTGCACGTCACGACCAGGACGTCGACACCCTCCGCGACGTATTTCGCCATGGTCGCGGCGCCCTTGCTCGACTCGTCGTCGGGGTGCGCGTGCACCGCCATGAGACGCAGTTGCTCTGCCACTGTGGGCGCTCCTCGTCTGTGCCGGCCGACGGCCCACCCCGGGCCGCCCGGCTGACCTGCCGGAATCCTCCCCCGTGCCGGACCCTGCCGGCGCCGACCTGTCATCCTTGACGGCAGGACGGGCTGGGAGCGTGGAACTCTCCCATTCTTGCCGATGCTTCCGACAACAACGCCAGGAGATACCCGCCGGTGACCGAGACGCACGCCACAATCACCCCGGGCGCGCCCGCGTTCCCGCCCGGACGGTACGGCCGCCGCCGCGAGCCGGGCCGCCGCCGGCCGCTGCTGGTCTGGCTGCTGGCGGCCGCCCTGGTCGCCGGGCTGGGCCTGGTCGCGACGCAGCTCTACGCCCGGTACGGCGACCCGGCGTACGACGCCGAGGTGATCACCTACACCGACGTCACCGACACCGGGGTGCGGGTCGACTTCCGGGTCACCCTGCCCGAGGGCGGCTCCGCGGTGTGCGTGCTGCGGGCCCGCTCCCACGACGGCACCGAGGTCGGTCGGGACGAGGTCGCGGTGAGCGCCCGGCCCGGGGCGCGGCACGCCACCACCCAGCACCGGATCGCCACCACCGCGCGGCCCTTCATCGGCGAGGTCGTCCGCTGCCGACCCGCCGGCTGACCCGCCGGCCGGAGCGGACGCCCCGGGACCACCGGTCGGGCACCACCGCCGGGGGTGATCGACGACACCCGCGGGTGTGCCGCACTGGTAACTTGGTAACTCACCTGTCAGCCAGTTCCGCACGATCGAGGAGTACGCCTGTGTCCACCAATGACAACGAGGCGCCCGCCACCTGGCTGTCCCAGGACGCGTACGACCGCCTGAAGGCCGAGCTCGACCAGCACATCGCCAACCGGCCGGTCATCGCCGCCGAGATCAACGCCCGGCGCGAGGAAGGCGACCTGCGGGAGAACGGTGGCTACCACGCCGCCCGCGAGGAGCAGGGCAAGGCCGAGGGGCGCATCCTCTACCTCAAGGAGCTGCTGCGCACCGCCAAGGTCGGCGAGGCGCCGACCGCCGACTCGGTGTCGCCCGGCATGGTCGTGACGATCTACTTCGACGACGACCAGGACGACACCGAGACGTTCCTGCTCGGCTCGCGGGAGATCGCCTCCACCACCGACCTGACGGTCTACAGCCCGGAGTCGGCGCTCGGCAAGGCGATCCTGGGCGGCCGCCCGGGCCAGACCTGCACCTACACGGCGCCGAGCGGCGCCGACATCAAGGTGACCGTGGTCAGCTTCGAGCCGTTCTCCGGCTGAGTCCGGCCCCGCCGGGTCCGCGCGACCCGGCGGTTCCCATCGCGTACGCCCCGAGGCGTGGCACCGTCGCCGGTGTCACGCCTCGGCCGCGAAGACCACCTGGTAGCCGCTGGCCCGCAGGGCGCTGATCAGCGTGTCCGAATGCTCGACGCCCCTGGTCTCCACCGAGAGCGCTACCTCGACCTCGCCGAGGCGCAGGTGCGGGTTGGCCCGCTGGTGCTCCACGTCGACCACGTTGGCCCGGTGCTCGGCGATCTCGGTGAGCAGCGAGGCGAGCTGACCGGGCCGGTCCGAGCAGCGCACCGTGACCCGCAGGTAGCGCCCGGCCGCGGCCAGGCCGTGCTCGATCACCCGCAGCATCAGCAGCGGGTCGATGTTGCCGCCGGAGAGCACCGCGACCACCGGCGCCTCCACCTCGACGACCCCGGCCAGCAGCGCGGCCACGCCCACCGCGCCGGCCGGCTCGACCACCTGCTTGCCGCGCTCCAGCAGCATCAGCAGCGCCCGGGAGATGTCCTCCTCGGAGACCGTGACGATCTCGTCCACCAGCTTGCGGACGTGGGTGAAGGTGATCTCCCCCGGGCGGCCGACCGCGATCCCGTCGGCGATGGTGGCGAAGGACGGCAGGCGTACCGGCTCGCCCGCGATCAGCGAGGGCGGGAAGGCCGCCGCGCTGGCCGCCTGGACCCCGACCACCCGTACGTCGGGGCGCAGCGCCTTGGCCGCCACCGCCAGGCCCGAGATCAGGCCACCGCCGCCGACCCCGGTGATGATCGTCTTCACGTCGGGGCACTGTTCGAGGATCTCCAGCGCCACGGTGCCCTGACCGGCGATCACGTCGGGGTGGTCGAACGGGTGGATCAGCACCGCGCCGGTCCGCTCGGCGTAGGTCTGCGCCGCCACCAGGGACTCGTCGACGGTGTTGCCGACCAGCTCGATCTGCGCGCCGTACCCCTTGGTGGCGGCCACCTTCGGCAGCGGCGCGTTCACCGGCATGAACACGGTGGCGTGGGCGCCCAGCAGGCCGGCGGCGAGGGCGACGCCCTGGGCGTGGTTGCCGGCGCTGGCCGCGACCACGCCCCGGGCGCGCTCCTCCTCGCTCAGCCGGGCGATCCGCACGTACGCGCCGCGCACCTTGTACGACCCGGCGCGCTGCACGTTCTCGCACTTCAGCCACGCCGGACCGCCCAGCTTGGCGCTCAGCGGCCGGGAGGGCTCCAGCGGGGTGGTGCGGGTGACGCCGGCGAGCAGTTCCCGCGCGGCTCGTACGTCGGCGAGACCGACCAGTTCCGTCATGCCCCGATCGTGCCACCCGCCACCGGGGGAACCTGCGGCGACGCCGGGGGCGTGTCGGCCGCGGCCTGCGGCGCGGGCGCGGCCACCGGCTGCGGCGCGGGCGCGGCCACCGGCTGCGGCGCGGGCGCGGCCACCGGCTGTGGCGGGGCGAACGTGCCGGGCGCGCCGGGGGCGAACCCGCCGGGCACCGGGGCGAACGGCCAGGCCGGCGTGGCGCGGGCGATCCGGTCCTGCTGGGCGGCGGAGATCTTCCGGATCAGCATGATGAACGACGCGGCGGCCACCACGCAGGCGATCGCCGGGATCGCGTTGCGGCCCAGGGCGCCCTGGTAGTAGTCCACGTACGCCTGGAAGTCCTCGGGGTCGACGGCCGTCTCGGGGAGCCGGGCGAACTCGAGGTCGTTCTTGCGGGTGAACAGCCGTTCGCCGACGCTGAAGACCAGCCACGCCGCCCACCAGACGACGACCAGCCACGGGGTGCTCCGGCGCCAGAGGCTGTCCCGGGCGATGTTGGCCACCACCCGGACGGGCACCACGAAGTTGGCGAACGGCACCAGCCAGCCGGCGATCGCCCAACCCTGACCGAGGACGGGCAGCGCGCCGGGGAAGGCGTCGATGTTCTTGCGCGCCCGCCAGGTCCAGATGATGACCAGCACGGCGGCGGCCAGGTAGGCCACCACGAACGGCAGGGTCAACAAGCCCTCGACGAGCAGGGCCCCGAGGAGCACCTCGCTGTTGCCGTCGCGTTCGGCCTGCCTCGCCAGCACCATCCCGGCCACCGGAGCGAGCGAGGAGAGCAGGTAGAACGCGGCGGTCACGCCGACCGCGATCGAGGCGGCCAGCCCGATGCCGCGCACCGAGTAGGTCTCCAGCCCCGGCGTGACGGCCGGCTGCCCGAGGGGGGTGTAGCAGTTCTGGCACTCGTCGAAGCTCGGGGACGTGGCGTCCCCGCAGGTCTGGCAGAGCATGGGGACCGTCCAGTGAGGTGCGGCGAGGGGGGTGCGCACACGCTAGACGATCATGCGGCGGCCGGCGACCCCGTTCCGACCCGCGGATAACCGGGAGCGTGCCGGGTCCACGGCGCCTGCATCTCGAACTGCCCGGCGACGGAGAGCAGCAGCAGCTCCGAACCGGGCGGGCCGACCAGCTGCACGGCGACGGGCAGGCCGTCCGGGCGCCGGCCGACCGGCACCACGATGGCCGGCAGACCGGCGATGTTCCAGGGCGCCGCGTACGGGGCGTACCGGATGTTGGCCTTCATGTTGGCCACCCACGACCGGCCGGACCAGGCGGCGGCCTCCGGCGGCGGGCCGGCCAGCGCCGGGGTGAGCAGCAGGTCCACCGAGTGGTCGGTGAAGAAGTTGATCGAGCGTTCGCGCCAGGCGGCCCGGTCGGCCTCCCGGACGTACCCCCGTCGCTGCGCCCACTCGCCCAGCGCGACGTGCCGGCGGCTGCGCCGCTGGAGGTCACGCCGGGCGATCCCGGCGGCGCGCACGTCGGCGGCGGCCGCGGCGAACCAGGTGGCGATGCCCTGGAGGCCGAGCGCGGTCGGATAGACCGGGTCGGCGGGGACGGTGTCGTGGCCGGCGGCGGCAAGCAGCCGGCCGGCGGCGGCCACCGCGTCCCGGTTGGGGGCGTCCGGCGAGACGCCGCGCACCGGGGAGCGCAGCGAGACGCCGACCCGCAGCCTCGGCGGCGGGACCAGCTTGTCGGCCCGGCGCCCGGCGAGCACCTGGAACCCGACCGCGGCGTCCGCCACGGTGGTGGTGAGCATGCCGTGCTCGGTGAGGCCGAACCAGTCCTCCGCGCCGAGCTGGGCCGGGATCACGCCCCGGCCCGGCTTCAGGCCGACCAGGCCGCAGCAGGCGGCCGGGATCCGGATCGAGCCGAGCCCGTCGTTGCCGTGCGCGATCGGCACCAGCCCGGCGGCCACCGCGGCGGCGGCGCCGCCGGAGGAGCCGCCGGGGGTGCGACGGGTGTCCCACGGGTTGCGGGTGATCCCGGACTCGTCGTCGGTGAGGGCCCAGAGGCCCAGCTCCGGCATCCGGGTCACCCCGAGGATCACCGCGCCGGCGCCGCGCAGCCGCCGGACCACCTCGTGGTCGGCCTCCGCGACGCCGGTACGCACGGCGGCCGAGCCGTTCCAGGTGGGTACGCCGGCGACGGCGGTGTTCTCCTTGACCGCCACCGGCACCCCGGCCAGCGGGAGGTTGGCCAGGTCCTCCTGCTCGTCGACCTTCTCCGCCTCGGTGATCGCCTCCCCGCCGCGTACCGTGCGGAACGCGGCGAGGTCGGCGTCGACCCGGGCGATGTGGTCCAGGTGGTCGGCGACGACCTGGGTGGCCGAGACATCGCCCCGGCGTACGCCCCGGGCGATCTGCTTGGCGGTCGCTCCGACCCAGGTCGGCATGATGTCCTGCACGGCCACCCTCCCCAGCCAGCGGTCAGCCCAGCGCCTGCTCCAGATCGGCGAGCAGGTCGTCGACCGTCTCGATGCCGACAGACAGTCGCACGAGATCGCCGGGAACTTCAAGCGGCGAGCCGGCAGCACTTGCGTGTGTCATCCGGCCCGGGTGCTCGATCAGGGACTCGACGCCGCCGAGCGACTCGGCGAGCACGAACAGCTTGGCCTGGTTGCAGATCTCCACGGCGTGCTCCTCGCCACCGGCGGCACGGAAGGAGATCATGCCGCCGAACCGGCGCATCTGCTTCGCGGCCACCTCGTGACCGGCGTGCGAGGGCAGGCCCGGGTAGATCACCTCGGCGACCTTGGCGTGCCCGTCCAGGTACGCGGCGATCCGCTCGGCGTTGTCGCAGTGCCGGTCCATGCGTACCCCGAGGGTCTTGATGCCGCGCAGGGTCAGCCAGGCGTCGAAGGGCCCGTTGATCGCGCCCATCGCGTTCTGGTGGTAGCGCAGCTCGTCGCCGAGGCCGGCGTCGGCGGCGATCAGCGCGCCACCCACCACGTCGGAGTGTCCGCCGATGTACTTGGTGGTCGAGTGGACCACCACGTCCGCGCCGTGCGCGATCGGCTGCTGCAGGTACGGCGAGGCGAAGGTGTTGTCGACCGCCAGCAGCGCCCCGGCGTCGTGCGCGACGCCGGCCAGGGCGGCGATGTCCGCGATGCCGAGCAGCGGGTTGGTCGGCGTCTCGATCCAGACGATCTTCGTGGTGGCACGCATGGCGGCCCGCACGGCGTCGATGTCGGAGACCTTGGCGGGGGTGTAGTCCAGCCCCCAGCGCTCGGCGACCCGGGCGAAGAGCCGGTAGGTGCCGCCGTACGCGTCGTCCGGGATCACCACGTGGTCGCCCGGCTTGCAGACGGTGCGCAGCAGGGTGTCCTCGGCGGCCAGGCCGCTGGCGAAGGCGAGCGCCACCGGGCCGCCCTCCAGGGCGGCGAGGCACTCCTGGAGCGCGTCCCGGGTGGGGTTGCCGGAGCGGCTGTACTCATAGCCGTGCCGAGGCGCGCCGACGGCGTCCTGGGCGTAGGTGCTGGTCTGGTAGATCGGTGGGATCACCGCGCCGGTGCGGGCCTCGGGGTCCTGGCCGGCGTGGATGGCGAGCGTCTCGAAGCCGTGACTCATTACCGAGACGTTAGTCCGCCGGTCCGCCGGGGCGGGCGGAACCCGGCCGCGGGTCGCCTCGCTCTCCCGTCGGGCGCGGTCCGGGTGTGCCCCACGCTCCCTGTGGAGCTGATGACGTAGACGATTCACGGCCCGCACCGGCCACCCCGAGGCGACGCACCCGCACCCGGTGAAGCCGGTCACCGCCGCCGCCGTCTCCTCTGGGCGCGTCTCTTGTCGCTGGGACGACGACAGATGCACCCGCATTACGTCTCCCCGGTCTTGCCGCTCACTGGGAGACGACCGGCGGGTGCCGCGGGTGGGTGAATCGTCTACGACGTCAGCTCCACAGCGCCCGGACTCCGCCCCGCCAGCCGCCGCGGCGTACGCCCATCGACCCGTGTCGCGGGGGCGGGCACCCCCCCGTTCCGGCATTACGCTGCCCGGGTGAGCGGGTGTGTGTTCTGCGGGATCGTGGCAGGCGAGGTGCCGGCGTTCCGGGTGGCCGACGAGCCGGACGGGGTTGCCTTCCTGGACACCCGGCCGGTCTTCAAGGGCCACGTGCTGGTGGTGCCCCGCACCCACCTGATCACCCTGACCGACCTGCCGGCCACGGCGCTGCCCGGCTACTTCGGCCTGGTCCAGCGGCTCGCGGTGGCGGTCGAGACCGGGCTCGGGGCCGGTGGGACGTTCGTGGCGATGAACAACAGGGTGTCCCAGTCCGTCCCGCATCTGCACACCCACGTGGTGCCCCGGACGAAGGGCGACGGCCTGCGCGGCTTCTTCTGGCCGCGCACCCGCTACGCCGACGACGCCGAGGCGCAGGGGTACGCCGACCGGGTCGCCGCCGCCCTCTCGCCCGCCGCCGCCTGACTCCGCCAGGCCCGGGTAAGGAACCGGGGCCCGGCGGTGTTGCAGGCGGGGAGAAGTACCGAAAGGAGACCCACGTGTTCCTTCGCCGTATGAAGGCCGAACTGCCCACCCCCGACCAGGCCCTGCCGGGTCGCCCGATCGCGATGCCGATCGGTGACCGGCACGAGGTGCTGCCGTCGACGCTGAAGGGTCCGTTCCCGGAGGGTTCCCAGGTCGCCGTCTTCGGCATGGGCTGTTTCTGGGGTGCGGAGCGGCTGTTCTGGACCCTGCCCGGTGTGATCACCACCTCCGCCGGCTACGCGGGCGGCATCACGCCGAACCCGTCGTACGAGGAGGTCTGCTCGGGGATGACCGGGCACGCCGAGGTGGTCCAGGTGGTCTACGACCCCGCGAAGATCAGCTACGAGGACCTGCTCAAGGTCTTCTGGGAGAACCACGACCCGACCCAGGGCATGCGCCAGGGCAACGACGTGGGCAGCCAGTACCGCTCGGCGATCTACACCACCACCGACGAGCAGCTGGCCACCGCGCAGGCGTCCCGGGACGCGTTCGCGCCGATCGTGGCCCGGGCCGGCAAGGGTGAGATCACCACGGAGATCAGGCCGCTCGGCACGTACTACTTTGCCGAGGACTACCACCAGCAGTACCTCGCCCCGACGAAGAACCCGAACGGGTACTGCAACCACGGCCCCAACGGGCTGAGCTGCCCGGTCGGCGTGGCCCGTACCGGGAGCTGACCGACCGGAATGTCCGATACCGGGCCTGCGGTGTTCCTCACACCGCAGGCCCGGCACATTTCCGGCATAGGTCGCTGGCAGCACAGGAACCGCCGGCTCGGGGCGGTGGCTACCGACGGTAGCGACGCATGATAGCGAAGCGTCACCCGACTGTCATCGTCTCAACAGGCGAACTGCAACAACCTCTGGCAGCATGGGCTCGCATGTGCGGACTTGCGGGAGAGTTTCGCCGTGACGGTTCACGGGCCGACGTGTCGGCCGTGGAGCGCATGGCGGCCACGATGAGTGACCGAGGCCCGGACGACAGTGGGGTCTGGTCCCAGGGACCGACAGCGTTCGGACATCGACGCCTGAAGATCATCGACCTCTCCGCGGCCAGCGGCCAACCGATCGTGGACGCCGCCGCCGGGCTGACCGGCGTCTTCAACGGATGCGTCTACAACTACCGCGAGCTGCGCGAGGAGTTGCAGGCCAAGGGGCACCGCTTCTTCTCCTCCGGCGACAGCGAGGTCGTCGTCAAGGCGTACGCCGAGTGGGGGCTCGACTTCGTCGACCACCTGATCGGCATGTTCGCCGTGGCGATCACCGAGCGGGACACCGGCCGGCTGGTGCTGGCCCGGGACCGGCTCGGCGTCAAGCCGCTCTACCTGGCCGAGACGCCCGGCACGGTGCGCTTCGCCAGCACCCTGCCGGCGCTGCTGGCGGGCGGCGGCGTGGACACCGGGATCGACACCGTGGCGCTCGCTCACTACCTCAGCTTCCACAGCATCGTGCCGCCGCCGCGGACGATCCTGCGCGGCGTCACCAAGCTGCCCCCGGCCACCGTGCGGGTCTACGAGCCCGACGGCCGCACCCACGAGCGGGTCTACTGGGACCCGTCGTTCACCCGGGCCGCCGAACGGGCCGACTGGTCCGAGCGGGACTGGCAGGACGCCCTGCTGGAGTCGCTGACCACCGCCGTGCGCCGCCGGATGGTCGCCGACGTGCCGGTCGGCGTGCTGCTCTCCGGCGGCCTGGACTCCAGCCTGGTGGTCGCGCTGCTGGCCGGCGAGGGGCAGTCCGGGCTGTCCACCTTCTCCATCGGTTTCGACTCCGTCGGCGGCCGGGAGGGCGACGAGTTCGTCTACTCCGACCTGGTCGCGAAGACCTTCGACACCGACCACCACCAGCTCAAGGTGGCCGCCGGCGACCTGGTGCCGCCGCTGGAGGCGGCCGTCGCGGCGATGAGCGAGCCGATGGTCAGTCACGACTGCGTCGCCTTCTACCTGCTCAGCCAGGAGGTGTCGCGGCACGTCAAGGTGGTCCAGTCCGGGCAGGGCGCCGACGAGATCCTCGGCGGCTATCACTGGTACCCGCCGCTGGCCGGCATCGACCGGGAGCAGGCGGTGCAGACGTACGCCAGGGCGTTCTTCGACCGGGACGCGGCCGGCCTGGCGCGGGTGCTCAACCCCGACCGGCTGGCCGACGGCGATCCGGCGCGGGAGTTCGTGGCGGCGCACCTGGCCCGGCCGGGGGCGCAGACCGCGGTCGACGCCGGCCTGCGGATCGACACCCAGATCATGCTCACCGACGACCCGGTGAAGCGGGTGGACAACATGACCATGGCGCACGGGCTGGAGGCCCGGGTGCCGTTCCTGGATCACGAGTTCGTGGAGCTGGCCGCGAGCTGCCCGCCCGAGCTGAAGCTGGCCCAGGGCGGCAAGGGGGTGCTCAAGGAGATCGGGCGCCGGGTCCTGCCGCACGAGGTGATCGACCGGCCCAAGGGCTACTTCCCGGTGCCGGGCCTCACCCACCTGGAGGGCAAGCTGCTCGACCGGGTACGCGACGCGCTCTCCGCGCCGGCCGCCCGCCGCCGCGACCTGTTCCGCGCCGACTACGTCGACGCGCTGCTCGCCGACCCGAACGCCGAACTGACCCCGTTGAACGGAAACAAGCTGTGGCAGCTGGGACTCCTGGAAATGTGGCTCCAGAGCCACGGGATCGACCGACCATGACCGACACGGTGACGACCACCGACCGGGAACGGGTGCCGGGCCGACACCGGGAGCGGATCGGCCCGGGCGGCGACCCGATCGCGCCCGGCACGCCGGCGCCCCGCCCGCGCGGCACCGACGCGGCGGGCGTGGTGCTGGACTGCGGCTGGGGGCGGCTGGTCTTCGGCCAGACCTTCACCGACCAGGCGGCGGTGGCGGACGTGCTGCGCTCGGAGGCGGCCGGCGCCCGCGACATCTGCATCTACCTGCGCGACCCGCACGTGCTGGTGTCCCGGCTCCCGGACGAGCTGTTCATCGACCCGTCGCTGACCTACCGGCTGCCGCTGGGCGAGCGGCGTCCGGCCGCCATCGGCGGCGACGACGAGGTCCCCGGCCTGGTGATCCGGCCGCTGCGCGACGCCGACGACGCGGACGCGGTCAACCGGATCTACGCCCGCAACGGCATGGTCACCGCCCCGGTCGACGTGCTCGTCGACAACGCCGGCACCGACCGTTTCCTGCACCTGGTCGCCGAGGCCGCCACCGGCGAGATCGTCGGCACCATCACCGGCGTGGACCACGTGGCGGTCTTCGCCGACCCGGAGAACGGCGCCAGCCTCTGGTGCCTGACCGTCGACTTCAACACCGCGCCGCCCGGCACCGGGCAGGCGCTGCTGACCGGGCTGGCCGACCGGCTGGACGAGCGGGGGCGGGCCTTCGTCGACCTGTCCGTCCTCGCCGAGAACTCCGGCGCGATCCGCCTCTACGAGCGGCTCGGCTTCCACCGCACCGCCACGCTCTGCGTGAAGCGGAAGAACCCGATCAACGAGCGGCTCTTCCTGCCCGCCACCCCGGCCGGGTACGACGACCTCAACCCGTACGCGAAGATCGTCGCCGACGAGGCGATGCGGCGCGGCATCCGGGTGGAGGTCACCGACCCGCGCTGGGGGGAACTACGGCTGACCAACGGCGGCCGGACCATCCACACCCGCGAGTCGCTGTCCGAGCTGACCTCGGCGGTGGCGATGAGCCGCTGCGACGACAAGCGGGTCACCCGGCGGATCCTCACCGAGGCGGGGCTGTCGGTGCCGCGCGGCCGGACCGCCACCGGCGGGCCGGACGACCTCGCCTTCCTCGCCGAGGTCGGGCCGGTGGTGGTCAAGCCGGCGCGGGGCGAGCAGGGCAACGGCATCACCGTCGGCGTGCGCACCGCCGAGGCGCTGACCTCGGCGGTCGAGCTGGCCCGGCGGTTCTGCCCGGACGTGCTGATCGAGGAGCTGCGCGACGGCGAGGACCTGCGGGTGATCGTGATCGACCATGAGGTGGTGGCCGCCGCCGTCCGCCGGCCGGCGCAGGTGACCGGCGACGGGGTGCACGACATCGCCGCGCTGATCGACCGGCAGAGCCGCCGCCGGGCCGCCGCCACCGGGGGCGAGTCCCGCATCCCGGTCGACGAGATGACCCGCGAGGTGGTCGCGGAGGCCGGGTACCGGATGACCGACGTGCTGCCCGAGGGCGAGGTGCTGGCCGTCCGCCGGACCGCCAACCTGCACACCGGCGGCACGATCCACGACGTGACCGCCGAGCTGCACCCGGCGATCGCCGAGGCCTGCGTGGCGGCGAGCCGGGCGCTGGACATCCCGGTCACCGGGCTGGACCTGCTGGTACCCGCGCCGGACCGGGCGGAGCACGTCTTCATCGAGGCCAACGAGCGGCCCGGGCTGGCCAACCACGAGCCGCAGCCGACCGCCGAGCGCTTCGTCGACCTGCTCTTTCCCGGCACCCGCGCCCCGCAGCGGCTCTGGAGCCCGGCCGGACCGGGAGCCGCCGCGTGAGCCCGAAGCCGCTGGAGATCGACCTGGACTACCTGCGCCAGGTGCTGCTGGAGCTGTTGGAGATCCCCAGCCCGTCGGGGCGTACCGACCACGTGCAGCAGTACGTCGGCGAGCGGCTCTCCGCGCTGGGCATCTCCTCCACGCTGACCCGGCGCGGGGCGCTGAGCGCCTGCCTGCCCGGTCCCCGCCAGACCGGTGCCGACCGGGCGATCGTGGTGCACACCGACACCATCGGCGGCATGGTGAAGCGGCTCAAGGAGAACGGCCGGCTGGAGCTGAAGACCATCGGCACGCACAGCGCCCGGTTCGCCGAGGGCGCGCACGTCCGGGTCTTCACCGACGACCTGGACCGGGTGATCACCGGTCAGGTGCTGCCGCTGAAGGCCAGCGGGCACCGCTACAACGACGACGTCGACGTGCAGGGCGTCGGCTGGGAGCACGTCGAGGTACGGCTCGACGAGCCGGTCGACGACATCGCCGGCCTGCGCGCGCTCGGCATCGACGCGGGCGACTTCGTGGCGTTCCTGCCCGACCCGACGATCACCCCGAGCGGGTACGTCAAGTCGCGGCACCTGGACGACAAGGCCGGCGTGGCCGCCGTGCTCACCGCGTTCAAGGCGATGGTCGACGCCGGGATCACCCCGGCCGTCACCGCGCACCTGCTGGTCACGGTCACCGAGGAGATCGGCCACGGCGCCAGCCACGGCCTCGACCCGGACGTCGCCGAGATCGTCTCGGTGGACGCGGCGGTGGTCGCCCCCGGCCAGCAGTCCCGGGAGGACGCGGCCACCCTGGCGATGGGCGACGGGGTGGGCCCGTTCGACTACCACCTGACCCGCAACCTCGCCTCGATCGCCCGCGAGCACGGCGTCGACCTGGTCCGGGACGTCTTCGACTACTACCGCTCCGACGTGGCGGCGGCGGTCGAGGCCGGCGCGCACGCCCGGGTGGCCCTGCTCGGCTTCGGCGTGGACGCCACCCACGGCCACGAGCGCACCCACCTGGACGGGCTGCGCCACCTCACCCAGCTGCTCTGCCTCTACCTCCAGAGCGACCTGGTCTTCCCGGAGTGGGACGCCGAGCCCGAGGGCGACCTGGCCGACTTCCCGTCGCTGGCGGTGCAGCCGGCCAGCGAGGAGGGCCCGCGGGAGGGCCCGATCGGCATCGCCGACCCGGAGCGGCCGTAGCGGACCCGGTGTCGACCAGGGCCGGCGATGCCCACGACACGTTCGTCAGACGCTACGAAGCTGACGACGTGCGCGGATCGGCACGGTCCTCCGGGGCCCCCGGGTCGTCCGTGGCCGGCGCCGGCGGAGTCGCCGGCTCGTCCGCGCCGCCCTCGACCGGCGACGGGTCGGGGACCAGGTGGGCCACGCGCGCGAACCAGACCGCTCCGAAGAGGGCGAGCGCCATCCGGGCCAGCGTGCCGTACCAGCGGTCCGGCCACCAGGGTCCGAAGATCGCGGCCAGGCAGGCGACCGCGAGCAGCAGGCCACCGGCCGCCCGCAGGGCCGGCCACCGGCGGCGACCGTCCTCGGTCCGCCGGTCCTGAACGACGTAGTCCAGCCAGGCGACCACCGCCAGCCAGGTGTAGGGCGAGGTGAGGGCCCGGTCGGCGGCGGCCGGCCAGGACGACGAGATGGTCCGGGCGCCGAGGATCACGGCACCGACCAGCAGCGGCAGGCCGACCAGCACCAGCGGGAGCCGCCCCTGCCCGACGCCCCGCTGCCGGGGCGCCGCGCCGAAGGCGATCACGATCAGTAGGGCGAGCGCCGCCGCCCGGACCCACGACCGGTCCGCCAGATCTCCGACCCGGTGGGCGAGGAATGACCAGACCAGGACGGCGGTGGCCCAGGCGAGCCACCGGGCGACCAGGCTGCCCCGCCCGGTGGGCACCCGTGCGTCCGATCCGGCCCGTGTGCCGGCGTCCCCTTCGCGCCGGCGGGCGTAGGCCGACCAGAGCAGGTCGACGAGGCTCAGGGCGGCGAGGTACTCGAGGAGGAAGATCGGGGCGTCGCCCGACTCCGTCAACCAGCTGTTCGGCCGGGCCAGCTCCAGTGCGAAGAAGATCAGTCCGGTCCCGACCAACTGCAGGGCGAGCGGCGGGTCGTCGCCGGCTCTGGTCAATGTCCTCCCCGTCACGGCCCTATGATGCCGACCGCCGGACGGGCGCGCTGTCCCGACCGGCTGCCGGGAACCGACCGGAACGTGAACACCGGCCCCGGCCAGCAGCGACGCGACCGCCGGCCATTCCCGGCCCGCGTGTGATCGAAATCCGTTGCCGGTGCCCCGCGGAACTGGATAGCGTGGCCGTACACGGGAAAGGAGGTGGTCCAGACTTGTATAGCAATCGGACTCGTGAGGTGGCTGTCCGCTAGCCGCTGTCCTCGACAGTGAATACCCGTTCGCCGCGAGGCGGGCATCTGCACCATCGTCGAGACCGTGTGGCAGCGGTGCGGCGAAACCACGACAGCCACCCGACCCCCGGGGTGCCGGCCCAGTCCAGCCGGCCCGCGCGCGAGCGCGGAAGCCCCGGGGGTCGCTTCATGTCCGGAGGTGATCACGTGTCCATGCGCGAGCTGGTGGTGCTCGGGACGGCCAGCCAGGCCCCCACCCGGCAGCGCAACCACAACGGGTACGTGCTGCGCTGGGACGACGAGGTGATCCTCTTCGACCCGGGCGAGGGCACCCAGCGGCAGCTGCTGCACACCGGGGTCACCGCCACCGACCTGACCCGGATCTGCGTCACCCACTTCCACGGCGACCACTGCCTCGGCCTGCCCGGCACCATCCAGCGGCTCTCCCTGGACCGGGTGCCGCACCCGGTGGCGGTGCATTTCCCGGCCGGCGGCGCCGAGTACTTCGCCCGGCTGCGGCACGCCACCTCCTTCCACGAGACCGCCGAGCTGGCCGTCGAGCCGATCGAGGCGGACGGGCAGCGGATCACCGTGCGCGGTGGCACGCTGGAGGCCCGCCGGCTGCGGCACTCCATCGAGACGTACGGCTATCGGCTGGTGGAGCCGGACGGCTGCCGGATGCTGCCGGAGCGGCTGTCCGCGTACGGGATCGCCGGGCCGGCGGTCGGGGAGCTGCTCCGCGTCGGTCACCTCGACCTGGCCGGGCGTCGGGTCACCCGGGACGAGGTGAGCGTGACCCGACCGGGCCAGCGGTTCGCCTTCGTGATGGACACCGCACTCTGCGACGCGGTGTACGCCCTCGCCGAAGACGCCGACCTGCTGGTCATCGAGTCGACCTTCCTGGAGTCGGAGACCGCCCTGGCCGCCGAGGCCGGCCACCTGACCGCGGCTCAGGCCGCGCGGGTGGCGACCGAGTCGGGGGTACGCAAGCTCGTGCTCACCCACTTCTCCCAGCGCTACAGCGATCTGCGCCGCTTCGCCGACGAGGCCCGCCGGCACTTCGCCGGGGACCTGGTCATCGCCGAGGACCTGATCACCGTGCCGGTCCCGCCCCGCCGGGTAACCTCGGCCGGATGACCCTCACGCTGCGCCCCGCCACCGTCGACGACCTGATGGCGGTCGGGGCCCTGCACCGAGCGTCGCGGGTGGCCGCGTACTCCGCGTTCCTGCCGGCGGAGGCGCTGGCCGACCCGTCGGCCGAGGCGATGGGCCGGTACTGGGTCGAGCGGTTCGGCTGGGAGCGGGACGAGCACCGGATGACGCTGGCCGAGCGGGACGGCCGGCTGGTCGGCTTCAGCTACCTGGGCCCGGACGACGAGGGCGATCCGGCCACCGGCCTGCTCAACGCCATCCACCTGGAGCCCGACGAGCGGGGCCGGGGCACCGGCCGCGAGCTGATGGTCGACGCGCTGGACGCCATGCGATCGCGCGGCTGGTCCCGGGCGGTGCTCTGGGTGCTGGCGCAGAATCTCGACGCGCGTCGCTTCTACGAGCGCGGTGGCTGGACGCTGGCGGGCACCCGGCGCGACGAGCACTTCGGCCCGATCGTCGTCCCGCAGGTCCGGTACGCCCGACCGCTCTGACCCGTCCGTTCGCTCTGAGCTGATCGGGGCATGCCCGTCGATGCCAGGGTGTTCCCGGGTTCATGGACACCGATCACACCGAGCGGGCGGAGGACGCCGCGCTCGACGCGTACTCCCGGGTGGTCACCGGCGTGGCGGCCCGGGTGCTGCCCAGCGTGGCCGCCCTGTCGGTGCGGACCGCGCGCGGGGCCGGCGCCGGCTCCGCGATCACCGTGGGCACCGACGGCCTGCTGCTGACCAGCGCCCACGTGGTGCAGGGCGCCCGGGACGGCTCGGCCGCCTTCGGCGACGGCACCGAGGCGCGGTTCCGGGTTGTCGGGGCGGATCCGCTCTCCGACCTGGCGGTGCTGCGGGTGGACGAGGCGACCGTGCCGCCGGTGGAGCTGGGCGACGCGGACACCCTGCGGATCGGCCAGCTGGTGGTCGCGGTCGGCAACCCCATGGGGCTGGCCGGCTCGGTCACCGCCGGGGTGGTGTCCGGGCTGGGCCGGTCGCTGCCGGCCCGCGACGGCCGGGTCACCCGACTCATCGAGGACGTCATCCAGACCGACGCCGCGCTCAACCCCGGCAACTCCGGCGGTGCGCTGGCCGACTCGGCCGGCCGGGTGATCGGGGTGAACACCGCCGTGGCCGGCTACGGCCTCGGGCTGGCCGTGCCGATCAACGCCACCACCCGGCAGATCGTCGACGACCTCATCGCCGACGGCCGGGTACGCCGGGCCTGGCTGGGGGTGGCCGGCGTCCCGGTGCCGCTGCCGCCGGAGGTCGCCGAGCGCACCGGCCAGCGCCGTGGCCTGCGGGTGGTCGAGGTGGTGCCGGGCAGCCCGGCCGGACAGGCCGGGATCTACCTCGGTGACGTGATCCTCTCCGCCGGCGGTCGGCAGGTCCGGGACGGCCAGGGCCTGCAACGGCTCATGCTCGGCCCGGCGATCGGCACCCGGCTGCCGGTGACCGTGCTGCGCCGGGGCGCCCTCGTCGACGTGGTCGCGGTGCCGACCGAGCTGGGCCGCTGAGCCGTCACGCGCGTTCCGGCGGCCGGTACGACGACGCGGGGCCTCCCCCGGATCGGAGGAGGCCCCGCGGTACGTCGTCGGGTCAGCGCGCGCCGAGGTGGGCGAGCAGGTCCTGCCGGGTGAGCACGCCCTTGGGCTTGCCGTCGACCAGCACCAGCGCCGCGTCGGACTTCTCCAGCAGGCCGACGGCCTCGCTCACCGGCTGCCCGCCGCCGATCATCGGCAGCGGCTCGGCCATGTGCCGCTCGATGGTGTCGTGCAGGTGCGCCTGCCCGGTGAAGAGGGCGTCGAGCAGATCCTTCTCGGCGATCGAGCCGGCCACCTCGCCGGTCACCACCGGCGGCTCGGCCTTGAGCACCGGCAGCTGCGAGACGCCGTACTCGCGCATGTAGTCGATCGCGTCGCGGACCGTCTCGGTGGGGTGCACGTGCACCAGCTCGGGCAGGCCGCCCGGCTTGCTGGCGAGCGCGTCGGCGACGGTCGGCTCGGTGCCCGAGTTGTCGAGGAAGCCGTACCGGGCCATCCAGTTGTCGTTGAAGATCTTCGACAGGTAGCCCTTGCCGCTGTCCGGCAGCAGCACGACGATGACGTCGTCCGGGCCGGCCTTGCGGGCCACCTCCAGGGCGGCCACCACGGCCATCCCGCAGGAGCCGCCGACCAGCATCCCCTCCTCGCGGGCCAGCCGCCGGGTCATCTCGAACGAGGCCTTGTCCGAGACCTCGATGATCTCGTCGGCGATGCCCCGGTCGTACGTCTCCGGCCAGAAGTCCTCACCGACGCCCTCGACCAGGTACGGCCGGCCGGTGCCGCCGGAGTAGACCGAACCCTCCGGGTCCGCCCCGACGACCTTGACGCGGCCCTCGGAGGCCTCCTTCAGGTAGCGCCCGATGCCGGAGATGGTGCCGCCGGTGCCGACGCCGGCCACGAAGTGGGTCAGCCCGCCCTCGGTCTGCTTCCACAGCTCCGGGCCGGTCGTCTCGTAGTGCGAGCGCGGGTTGGCCGGGTTGCTGTACTGGTTGGGCTTCCAGGCGCCGGGGATCTCCCGGGCCAGCCGGTCGGAGACGTTGTAGTAGGAGCGCGGGTCCTCCGGCGCGACGGCGGTCGGGCAGACCACCACCTCGGCGCCGTACGCGCGCAGCACGTCCTGCTTGTCCTGGCTGACCTTGTCCGGGCAGACGAAGACGCACTTGTAGCCCTTGAGCTGCGCCACCAGGGCCAACCCGACGCCGGTGTTCCCGCTGGTCGGCTCGACGATGGTGCCGCCCGGCTTGAGGATGCCCGCGGCCTCGGCGTCCTCCACCATCCGCAGCGCGATCCGGTCCTTCACCGAGCCGCCCGGGTTGAGGTACTCCACCTTCGCCAGCACGGTGGCCTGGATGCCCTCGGTGACGCTGCGCAGCCGTACCAGCGGGGTGTTGCCGATCAACTCGACGACGTTGTCGTAGTACTGCACCTCGTTGTGCCCTTCGTTGCGGCGCCGGCGCCGGCGGCCGGGCAGACATTTCGTTCGTCGCCCAGGGTACGTGCCGTCAGGGGATCATCTGCCCGGGGATGACGGAGCTGCGACGCGTCTCCCACTCCAGGAAACGCTCGGTCTCCGCCAGCACGCTGCCGGCCAGCCAGGTGACCATGACCGCGTCGTCCACCAGGCCGAAGACGGTCAGGAACAGCTCCGGCACCACGTCCACCGGCGAGAGCACGTACGCCGTCGCCGCCGTCATCATGGCCAGCCGGAGGCCACCGTCGTACTCGCCCCGGGCGGTCGCCCTGATCATCCGGGGCAGCGCCGCCAACCGGGCGCCCAGCGAGGGCCCGCCCCGGGCGCCCGCCGCCAGTGCCCGGAACAACGCGGTGAACGCCGCGCTCCGCTTCAACGTC
This sequence comes from Micromonospora sp. CPCC 206171, assembly GCF_036906755.1. Lineage (NCBI taxonomy): Bacteria > Bacillati > Actinomycetota > Actinomycetes > Micromonosporales > Micromonosporaceae > Micromonospora > Micromonospora sp. CPCC 206171. Next base: position 134,944 of record NZ_JBAKHT010000003.1, read on the forward strand.
CTGCTCATCTCGTCCGACCCCTTTCCGCCCGACCAGCGTGACGCGGGTGCGCAAGCCCGCCGTGACCTGCTCCTCCGGCGCCGTCGCTCGTCGCCGTCACCGGACAGGTACCCAGAAGCGGCGCTTCCCAGGCACGAACCGGCCAGCACGAGGAGAGCGGCGTGTCGGGCCGGCGCGATAACGTGGCGGTATGGGGGTGGCTGGTTCCGTCGTACCGGGTCCGCGCTGGCACCGCGCCCGCCAGATCGCCCGGATGGCGGCGATCGGCACGGGCGCGACCGCGGCGGCGTTCGTCGCGACGGGCGGGGTGCTGCTCGGTCAGGCCCGCCAGGCCCGGCGCACCATCCCGATGGCGGAGGCGCCCCCGCCCCGCTGCGACGGCGTCTACGGCGCGAAGTGCCCCGGCCGGCCGTTGACCATGGTCGTGCTCGGCGACTCGTCGGCGGCCAGCTACGGCGTGCACCGGCGCCGGGAGACCCTGGGGGCGCTGCTCGCCACCGGGCTGTCCCGACGGCTGCACCGGCCGGTCCGGGTGCACCGCTTCGCCGTCGTGGGATCGCTCTCCGCCGGGCTCCGGCCGCAGGTCGAGTCGGCGCTGGAGTGCGACCCGGACGTCGCGGTGATCCTGATCGGCGGCAACGACGTCACCAACCGCACCCCGCCCGGGCTGGCGGTGCGCTATCTGGTCGAGGCGGTCCGCGCGCTGCGGGCCGCCGGTTGCGAGGTGGTCGTCGGCACCTGCCCCGACCTCGGCGCGATCCAGCCGATCCAGCCGCCGCTGCGCTGGCTGGCCCGGCGGTGGAGCCGGCAGCTGGCCGCCGCGCAGACGGTGGCGGTGGTCGAGGCGGGCGGCTGGACGGTCTCCCTCGGCGACATGCTCGGTCCCCGGTTCGTCGCCGAACCCACCCGGATGTTCGCCTGGGACCGGTTCCACCCGTCCGCGGAGGGGTACGCGGTGGCCGCCGCCGCGATGCTGCCCACCGTGATCTCGGCGCTGGGCGCCGGCGTGGAACGCAGGCCGGTACCGGTCCGGGCCGAAGGGGTACGGTCGCTGCCGGAGGCCGCCCAGGAGGCGGCCCGGCACGCCGGGACGGAGGTCAGCGGCGCCCAGGTCCGGGGTCGCGACCGCGGGCCGGCCGGCCGTTGGGCCCACCTGCGTCGGCGGGCCTTCTTCGGCGTCGGCGCGGTGCCGCAACCCGGTCCCGCCACCGACTCACCCACACTGGAGGGATCGGCATGAGCGAGCGAACCACCGGGCCCCGCGCGGCGGAGCCCCGTGCCGACCGCCGCCAGGAGCGCGCCTGCCGGCGCGCCGTCCCGCACGGGGAGGCGTCGTCATGACCGAACGCGGCATCGGTGCGCAGCTGGCGCTCCGGCTCGGCAAGGCGGCGGCCTTCTCCCTGGTCGCGGGCACCATCGGCGGCGCGGCGGTGCTCGCCGGGCAGGCCGTCGCCGCCCGCAACCGCAGCTACGCCCAGCCGGAGCTGGGCCTGGCGCTGCGCGCCACCGTCGGCCGGGCCGGCGCCCCGCCGCTGCGGCTGGTGCTGCTGGGCGACTCCTCGGCGCTCGGCGTGGGGGTCGAACGCTTCGACGAGACCGTGGGCGGGCAACTGGCCCACCTGCTGGCCGAGGGGCCGACCGGGCGGCAGGTGCACCTGTCCAGCGTGGGGGTCTCCGGCTCCCGCTCCACGGACCTGGCCACCCAGGTAGCCCGGGCGCTGCTCGGCGAGCGCCCCGACGTGGCGGTGATCCTGATCGGCGCCAACGACGCCACCGCGATGCGCCGGCCGGGCGAGGCTGCGGCGTACCTCGGCGCGGCGGTGCGCCGGCTGCGCGACGCGCGGGTCGAGGTCGTGGTCGGCACCTGCCCGGACCTGGGCGCGGTCCGCGCCGTCGCGCAGCCGCTGCGGCAGGTGCTCGGCTGGTCGGGGCGGCGGATGGCCCGGGCGCAGACCGCTGCCGTGCTCGACGCCGGCGGCAGCGTGGTCGACCTCGGCACCGAGACCGGGCCGGTGTTCCGCGCCGACGCCGGGGCCTTCTGCCCCGACGGCTTCCACCCCTCCGCCGACGGCTACCGGGTCTGGGCGCACGCCCTGCTGCCGGCGGTGGCCGCCGCGGCCACCAGCGCCTCCCGCCAGTGAGCTGACGGTGGACGGGCGGGCGGGGGTCCGCCCCGCAGGGTGACATTTCCCGCCGCCCCGGCAGCTTCCCCGCCAAGTTACCGGCGAGTTAACGTTGGCTCATGCCGATTGAGTCGTCCCGCGACGCCGTCATCGTCGCCACCGCCCGCTCCCCCATCGGTCGCGCGTTCAAGGGCTCGCTGCGCGAGGTCCGCCCCGACGACCTCGCCGCGACCATCGTCCAGGCCGCGCTGGACAAGGTCCCCGGGCTCGACCCGACCGAGGTCGAGGACCTCTACCTCGGGTGCGGCCTGCCCGGCGGCGAGCAGGGCTTCAACATGGCCCGGGTGGTCGCCACGCTGCTGGGCCTGGACGGCCTGCCCGGCGCCACCCTCACCCGCTACTGCGCCTCGTCGCTGCAGACCACCCGCATGGCGATGCACGCCATCCGCGCCGGTGAGGGCGACGTCTTCATCTCCGCCGGCGTGGAGACGGTCTCCCGGTACGCCCGGGGCAACTCCGACACCCTCCCGCCGGAGGCACAGGCGCTGGTCGGCGGCGGCTGGGAGAACCCGCGCTTCGCCGAGGCGCAGGAGCGTTCCACGGCCCGCGCGGCCGGTGGCGCCGAGGTGTGGACCGACCCGCGCGAGGCCGGCCAGCTCCCCGACATCTACCTGACGATGGGGCAGACCGCCGAGAACCTCGCCCAGGTGTACGACGTCACCCGCGAGGACATGGACGCCTTCGGTGTCCGCAGCCAGAACCTCGCCGAGAAGGCGATCGCCGACGGCTTCTGGGCCCGCGAGATCACCCCGGTCACCACGCCGGACGGCACCGTGGTCAGCACCGACGACGGCCCGCGCGCCGGGGTCACCCTGGAGGCCGTCGCCGGTCTCAAGCCGGTCTTCCGCCCCGACGGCCGGATCACCGCCGGCAACTGCTGCCCGCTCAACGACGGCGCCGCCGCGGTGGTGGTGATGAGCGCCCAGCGCGCGAAGGACCTCGGGCTCACCCCGCTGGCCCGGATCGTCTCCACCGGCGTGACCGCCCTGTCGCCGGAGATCATGGGCCTCGGCCCGGTCGAGGCGTCCCGGCAGGCCCTCAAGCGGGCCGGCATGACCGTCGACGACGTCGACCTGGTCGAGATCAACGAGGCGTTCGCCGCGCAGGTGATCCCCTCCTACCGGCAGCTGGGCATCCCGGAGGAGAAGGTCAACGTGATGGGCGGCGCGATCGCCGTCGGCCACCCGTTCGGCATGACCGGCGCCCGGATCACCGGCACGCTGCTCAACTCCCTGGAGTGGCACGACAAGACCATCGGCCTGGAGACCATGTGCGTCGGTGGCGGCCAGGGCATGGCGATGGTGCTGGAGCGGCTCAGCTGATCCCCGGTTCGCCGGTCGTCCGCGCGGGTATCGGATCCGCATGGCGACGGTGGTGGAGCGGGAACGCAAGTACTCCGCCGACGAGGGCTTCCGGCTGCCGGACCTGACGGGGTGCGGTGGCGTCGCGACGATGTCGGACGCCACCGCCTTCGACCTGGACGCGGTCTATGTGGACACCCCGGACCTGCGGCTGGCGCGCAGCGGCTTCGCGTTGCGCCGGCGGACCGGCGGCCACGACGCCGGCTGGCACCTGAAGGTCGGCGCGGCCGGGGGCGCCCGGACCGAGTACCAGTTCCCGGCCGGCGCGGACGACCTCGACCCGCCGGCGGAGCTGGTCGGGCTGTTCCGGGCCGCCTCCCGCGGGCAGGCGGTCGAACCGGCGGCCCGGATCACCACCCACCGGGTGGAACGACGGCTGCTGGACGCGGCGGGCCGGGTGCTGGCCGAGGTCGCCGAGGACACCGTCGACGGGCGGGACCTGGTCACCGGCGAGCGGCAGGCGTGGCGGGAGATCGAGGTCGAGCTGGTCGAGGGCGACGACCGGCTGCTCGACGCGGTGCAGTCGCGGCTGCGCGAGGCGGGTGCCCGCCCGGTTCCCGTCTCCAAGTCCCATCGGGCCCTCGCCGGCCGGCTCGCCGCCGTCACCGACGCGGCCCCGACGGACCCGGTCTCCCGCTACGCCCTCACCCAGCGCGACGTGCTGATCGCGAACCATCCCGGGGCCCGGCACGGTGACGAGGGCGCGGTGCACGACATGCGGGTCGCCGTCCGCCGGCTGCGGGCCACGCTGCGGACCTTCCGCGGCCGCTGGGACCGTCCGCGCAGCGAGGTGCTGCGCGCCGAGCTCCGCTGGCTGGGCGGCCGGCTCGGGTCGGTCCGCGACGCGCAGGTGATGGCCGCCCGGCTCACCGACGCCGTCCGTGCCGAGCCCGCCGACCTGGTCCTCGGTCCGGTCGCGGCGCGCATCTCGGAGCGGTTCGCCGCCGACCTCGCCACCGCCCTCGACGAGCTGGTCCGGACGCTGGACTCCGACCGCTACACCGAGCTGCTGGCCGGACTGGACCGGCTGCTGGAGGCACCGCCCGCCCGTGCCGCCGACGCGCGCTGGGTCGCCCGCCGGGTCCGCCGGGCGCTCACCCGCGCCGACGACCGGCTGGACCGGGCCCTCGACGGGCAACGGGGGCAGGAGGCGGAGGTCGCGCTGCACGAGGCGCGGAAGGCGTACAAGGCCGCCCGGTACGCCGTCGAGGTGCGCGAGCCGGACGCGGGGCAGCCCGCCGCCGCCCTGGTAAAACGGCTCAAGGACCTTCAGGACCTGCTCGGCACGCACCACGACTCGGTGGTCACCCGGGAGGTGCTGCGACGCCAGGCGCTGCGCGCGTACGCCGACGGGGAGAACGCCTTCACCTACGGGCTGCTGCACGCCCGGCAGGCCACGGCGGCCGATCGGGACCTGCGGGCGATCCCCGCCGCCCGGGACCGGGCCCGCCGGCGGAAGGCACGACGCTGGCTGAAGGAGTGAGGCGTCAGAGCGTCGAGCGGGTCGCCGTCACCTCGGCGGCGGCGCGGGCCAGTGTCGCCTCCGGCGCCCCGGCCGCGACCAGGTCCGCCGCCACCACCCGGAGTTGGTCGACCAGCGCCAGGTCGTTGTCCAGCCGAGGTACGCCCCGGCGCGGCTCTCCCTCGACGTCCGCGCCGAGGTTGGCCAGCTCCTGCACCAGCCGGTGCACCAGGTCGGCGCGGGACACGTTGCCCCCCTCGGCGATCGCCGCCCACCGCGGCTGCTGCCAGTGCCCCACCTGACGGACCAGCAGCTCCACCGCCCGGTCCAACTCCGCTGCGCTCATCGCCGCCGAGTCTACGGCCGCCCCGTCCCCGCGCCCGCTCAGCGGCGCAGGTAGCTCAGCAGCCGCAGGATCTGCCAGTAGAGGAAGATCAGCCCGGCCAGCAGCCCGAACGCGCAGAGCCAGGCGTACCGGCGGGGCAGGCCGGTCCCGACCGACCGCTCCACCTGGTCGAAGTCGAGGATGAAGCTGAGCGCCCCGGCGATGATCGCCACCGCCGAGAAGGCGTACGGCAGCCAGCCGACCTGGCCGGAGATGCTGTAGACCTCCACGCCCTGCCGGCCGGTGAACAGCCGGAAGACCAGGTTGACCAGGCTGACCGCGAGCAGCCCGATCAGCGTGCCGATCACCAGGCGGGCCAGCCGCGGCGTGGCCCGGACCAGCCGGGCCCGGTAGAGCACCGCCATCCCGAGGAACACCCCGAAGGTGCCCACCACCGCCTGCGCGACGATGCCCGGGTAGACCAGCTCGAACGCCCGGCTGGCCACCCCGAGCAGCACCCCCTGGAGCAGGGCGTACCCGATGATCGGGGCCGGGTGGGTGAGGCCGCGCAGCGAGATCACCAGCAGCAGCGCGATGCCGGCCAGGGCGGTGCCGGCCAGCGCCGCCGGGACCCACACCGCCTGCGGCACGACCACCCAGGCCACCGCCGCGGTGGCGCCGGTGAGCAGCAGCAGCCCGACGGTACGGACCACCACGTCGTCGACGGTCATCGCCTCCGCGCCGCCCGCACCGGGCAGCCGGTGCTCCCGGCTGCTGTCGTCCAGCCGGTCCAGGACCGGGTTGGCGCTGCGCACCCGCCACCTCCTCGCCAGCCGTACCCCTGGTGCCACTCTCCCCCGGACGGCCCGCCGGCGGCGGAGAAACGGCCGGGCCGGGGTGCGGCGGCGACCCGGCTGCGCAGACGACGGCGCCCGCCGCCGCGGGTAGCGGTGGCGGGCGCCGAGGGGCTCCGACGGTCAGTCGTCGCCCTGGAAGTAGCTGATCAGCCGGAGCAGCTCCAGGTAGAGCCAGACCAGGCTGACCACGATGCCGAACGCGGCCGTCCAGGAGTAGCGCTGGGGCAGCCCCATCCGGACGCCGTCCTCGACCTCCTTGAAGCTGAGCACGAAGCTCAGCGACGCGACCACGATGCAGACCAGGCTGAAGCCGATGGCCAGCGGGCTGCCGTCACGCAGGCCGGTGTTGACGTCGAAGAAGACCGCCAGCACAAAGTTGATCAGCATGACGGCGAAGAGGCCGGCCATCACGGCGATCATGCCCTTGACGAACTTCGGGGTCGCCCGGATGACCTTCGCCTTGTAGAGCATGGCCATCACGAAGAAGACACCGAAGGTGGCCACCACGGCCTGGAGCACGATGCCCTCGTAGGCGGTCTCGTAGGCCTTGCTGACCAGACCGACGAAGGCACCCTCGACCACCGCGTACGCGACGACCAGCGCCGGGTTCGCGATCCGGGAGAAGGAGATGATCAGGCCGAGGACCACGCCGACGATCGCGGCGCCGATCCAGGCCGTGTAGAGAAGGCTGTCCGGCACCAGCACCCAGGCGGCCGCGGCGGAGACGCCGAGGATGCCCAGGAGCGCGACGGTCTTGACGACCACGTCGTCGATGGTCATGGTGCCGGCGGCCGGGGCCACCGGGTAGCCGGGTTGGCCCGGGTGCTGCTGGGGAATGCCGGGCTGGCCGTAGCCGTACTGCCCGGGCGGGGCGTACCCGGCGGAACGCTCCCGCTCGGCCGCCTGGCCGAGCCGGGCCAGCACCGGGTTCGAGGTCTTCACTTCTCAGGCCTCCCTCAGGGGGTCATCGCACGCACGACGTGCCCTACAAGGGTAAACGGAGACGGCGACCCGCGCGCCCGTGAGTCGGCTGAGGGAAAGCTGAGAGTGTGTGCCCGGGGCGGGGGTCGAACCCGCACGCCTTTCGGCAGCCGCTTTTAAGGCGGCCGTGTCTGCCGTTCCACCACCCGGGCGGGCGGCACCGGCGCGCCGACACGCGCGGTGCAGTGTCACCGTAACCGTTCACCGGCGACCCGGCGTACCCCGTCACCGGTGCCGCACTAGGGTCGAGCCCGTGACCAGCGCAGCCCGTACGGCGTCCGACGCCGACCCCGACCTGGCTGTCGGCCTCGCCGAGCCGGCCGCGCCCGGATCCCGCGCCACCCGCTGGCGGGCGTCTGTCGCCCGGCACCGCACCGACCTGCTCGTCGGCCTCGCGTTCGTGCTGCTCGCCGGCTGGCTCACCCAGGGCCTCTGGCCCGACCCGACCGGCCGGGTGCTGGCGCTCAACCCGGCGGACCAGACCCTGTACGAGTGGTTCCTGGCGGTCGACTCGCGAGCCGTGCTCGGCGACTTCGGCCTGCTCACCGACCGGCTCAACAGCCCGGACGGGGTGAACCTGATGACCAACACCACGGTCATCGCGCTCGGCGTGGTCCTCGCCCCGGTCACCCTGCTCTTCGGCGCGCCGGTCACCTTCGCCCTGCTGGCCGGGGTGAACCTCGCCGGGACCGCCGTCGCCTGGTACCTGCTCTTCACCCGTACGCTGCGCGCCCACCGGCTCGCCGCCGCGCTCGGCGCCGGGCTGTGCGGCTTCGGCCCGGGCATGGTGTCCCAGTCCAACAGCCACCTGCACATGACCGCCCAGTGGCTGGTGCCGGTGATCGTCTGGCTGGTCGTGCGGATGCTCCGCGCGGCCGACCCTGGCCCGGAGTCGCTGGACGGGCCGGACCGCCGGCGGCTGGTCACCTCAGCGCTGGGCCTGGCCGCCGCGGTCAGCGCGCAGGTCTTCATCGGCGAGGAGGTGCTCTTCCTCACGGCGGTCACCCTGCTGGTGATGACGGTGGCGTACGCGATGACCGACCGCGAGCTGCTGCGCCGGGCGCTGCCCGGCTTCGCCGGCGGCCTGATGCTCGCCGCCGGGCTCGCCCTGCTCGTCCTCGGCTACCCGCTGTGGTTCCAGTTCGCCGGGCCGCAGGGCGTGGCCGACGGCATGTTCAGCCCGCACTACTTCTCCGCCGACCTGCGCAGCTGGTGGACCATCTCCCCGCTGTCGGTGGTCGGCAGCGACGCGTCGGCCCGGCTGACCACCGGCCCGGCCGAGTACAACACCTTCCTCGGCCTGCCGCTGCTGCTGGTCACCGCCGGCTGCGCACTCTGGCTGGGGCGCCGGCCGGTGGTGGTCGCCTGCGTCGCCGGCGCGCTGGCGATGGGCGCGCTGTCGCTCGGCCCCGAGGTGGTGCACGACGGCACCCGCACCGCAATGCCCGGGCCGTACACGCTGCTCGCCGGCCTGCCGGTGATCGACGGTGCGCTGCCGATGCGGTTCGGCCTGACCCTGCTGCCGCTGGCCGCGACGCTGCTGGTGCTCGCGGTGGACCGGGCGCTGCGGCGGCCCGGTCGGGCCCGGCGGCTGGTCCCCGCCGCGGTGGGGGCGGCCCTGCTCACCGTCTTCCCCGCTCCCCTGCCGACGACCGACCGCCCGCCGCTGCCCGAGTTCATCACCGGCGGCCACTGGCGCGAGTGCGTACGCCCCGGCGGGGTGCTGGTGCCGGTGCCGGCCGCCACCCCCAGGGATCCCTGGCCGATGCGCTGGGCGGCGGCGGCCGACGGAGCGTTCGGCATCCCGGAGGGCTTCTTCATCGGCCCGTACGGCCGGGACGGGACCGCCGCGATGGGCACCTACAAACAGCCCACCTCGGCGCTGCTGTCCGACGTGGCCCGGCGGGGCGACGAGCCGGTGATCGGCGACGAGCAACGCCGGCAGGCCCGGGCGGACGCCGACTTCTGGGGCGCGGACTGTGTGGCGGTCACCGACGACGCCCCGCACGCGGAGAGCCTGCGCCGCACCCTGGTGCAGCTCTACGGCCCGGGCACCCGGATCGCCGACGCCTGGACCTGGCGGGTCTGACCCGCCCCCGATACGACGAAGGCCCCCTCCCGGGACGGGAGGGGGCCTTCGTGGCGAACGGGGATCAGACCGGGCGGCCGACGCCGGCGCCGACCGGCTGGGACGCCTCGGCGAACTCCTCGCGCGGGTCGTGCAGCTGGCCGAGGGCGACCACCTCACGCTTGAGGAAGAACGCCAGCGACCAGTCGACCACGACCCGGACCTTGCGGTTGAAGGACGGGATCCGGCTCATGTGGTACGTCCGGTGCATGAACCAGGCCGGCCAGCCGGTCATCTTCACGCCGTACACCTGGGCGACGCCCTTGTGCAGGCCGAGGCTGGCCACGCTGCCCGCGTGCTTGTGCTTGTAGTTGACCGGCTCGCGACCGCGGATCACGTTCGCGATGTTGTCGGCCATCCGGGCCGCCTGACGCACCGCGTGCTGGGCGCTCGGCGAGCAGTAGTTGCCCGGCTCCTTGGTCAGGTCCGGTACGGCGGCGCAGTCGCCGGCGCTCCAGGCGCCCTCGACGACCCGGTCGCCGTCGACGATCTGCAGCGTCGGCAGGCAGGTGACCCGCCGGCGCTCGTCGCGCGGGAAATCGGTCGCGTCGAGCATCGGCGAGGGCTTCACGCCGGCCGTCCACACGATGGTGTCGGAGCGGAAGGTGTCGCCGTCGGAGAGCTTCACCACGCCGTCGACGCAGGACTCCAGCCGGGTGTCCAGGCGGATGTCCATGTTCCGCTTGAGCAGCTGCTGGACGGTGTAGGCGCCCATGTCCCGGTCGACCTCGGGCAGCACCCGCTGGGTCGCCTCGACCAGCACCCAGCGCATGTCCTCGGGCTTGAGCTCCGGGTAGTACCGCAGCGCGTCCCGGGCCATGTCCTCCATCTCGGCGAGCGCCTCGATGCCGGCGTAACCACCGCCGACGAAGGTGAAGGTCAGCGCCGAACGGCGGACCGCCGGGTCCGGCGTGGCGGCCGCCACGTCGAGCCGGTCCAGCACGTGGTTGCGCAGGTAGATGGCCTCGCCGATGGTCTTGAACCCGATACCGTGCTCGTGCAGGCCCGGGATCGGCAGCGTCCGGGAGACCGAGCCGGGGGCCAGCACGACGTGGTCGTACTGGATCTCCCGGGTGGGGCCGCTGATCGGCTGCACCACCGCGGTCTTCCGGTCGTGGTCGATCCGCGTCACCGCACCCGCCACGACCTTGCACCGGCGCAACTCCCGCCGCAGCGGCACCACGGAGTGCCGGGGCGAGATGTTGCCGGCCGCTGCCTCCGGGAGGAACGGCTGGTAGGTCATGTGCGGCTGCGGGTCGACGACGACGACCTCGGCCTCACGGGAGCTCAGCTTCTTGGACAGGCGCAGAGCGGCGTACAGGCCGACGTGCCCGGCACCCACGACAAGGATCCGCTTCGGATTCACGTCATCTATCTTTCCCCGGGCGGCTCAGGTAATCCCGTCCGAGACCCCCTTCTGTGACGGAGCACAACCCCTGTGACCTGCGCAACGTCCCGGAGCCGTCCCGCTATCCGCGACGCAGCAGCCAGCCCAGCAGCCCGCTCAACCCCACCGCCACCAGCAGTCCGGCCACCGTCGCCGCCTGAAACCCGGCACCCCCGCCGATCTCGCCCAGCCAAGCCAGGATCACCCCGACCACGGCCGTGGCGAGGATCACCGTGCCGGCCCGGCTCAGCCAGCGCAGCACCAGATCCGGGTCGACCACGGCGTCGTAGGGCAGCACCGCGGCGAGCGCGCAGAGGGTGTGCGCCAGGTAGAGGGCGGCAGCCACGGCGAGCAGCCGCCAGAGCGCGATCGGCCGGTCGTACCCGGCGGAGGCGATCACCCAGCCGCCCACGGTGACCAGGGCGGCGAAGGTCGGCCACCCCCGGCGCGGGGCCACCCCCGGCAGCACCGCGACCACCGTGAGGGCGAGCAGCGCCCGCGCGGAGAACATCTCGACCGGGTACGCCAGCAGCAGGCCGACCAGCACGGTGAGGAAGATGCCGGCGCGCACCAGCAGCGGCGCCAGGCTCACCCGGTTGACCGCCGCCCGCAGCGCCCGGACCCGTTCCGTGACCGCGTTCATCGGGCACCCACCCGTGGGGCGGTGGCCAGCCGGGCCACGTCGCGCAGCACCTGGTCCAGGCTGCCCGCGCCGGCCCAGCGCACCACCGGCACGCCGTGCTCGCGCAGCTGGGCGATCATCGTGTCCCGGTCCAGCCGCCACAGCCGGAACGCCACCGGCGCCCAGCCCCGCTCGCCGGGCGGGGCGAGGTCGGTGGGCAGCGTGTCCACCGCGACCACGAACCGGCCGCCCCGCGCCAGCCGGGCCAGCATCTGCGCGGACCGCTCGTCCAGCAGCGGAGTCAGCACCACCACCAGCGCGTCGGCGGAGAGCACCTGCGGCCCGAAGACCTGGTCGTACGGCTCGTGCGGGGAGGCCTCGGCGCGCACGTCGAGCAGCCACTCCAGCACGGTCAGGTACTGCCGGCGGCCGGTGGCCGGGCGCAGCCGGCGGGCCGCCGGCCCGTACTCCAGCATCGCCACCCGGTCACCCCGGTGCAGGTAGTGCTCGGCGATCGCGGCGGCGGCCCGGACCGTGGTGTCCAACACGGACGCGGCGCCCTTCACCCCGCCGGAGCGGCCCGCCTCGGCGAGCACGTCGAGCAGCACCACCACCTCGGCGTCCCGGTCCGACAGGGTGGCCGCCACGTGCAGCTGACGGGCCCGCAGGGAGACCCGCCAGTCGATGCGGCGCAGCCGGTCGCCGGGCCCGAAGACCCGGACGCCGGCCAGCTCGCCGCCCTCGCCGGGGCGGCGCGAGTGGTGCGCGCCGACCAGCCCGGCCGCCCGGGGCATCGCCTCCACCGCCTCGAACTGCTCGGTTTCCGGATAGACCCGCATCCGCACCGGGTCGGTGATCACCGCGCGGGAGACGAGCAGCCCGTCGGCGGCGGCCACCCGCGCGCCGGCCGGGCCGATCGGGTGCCGCCCCCAGCGCCGCGCGGTGCCGGACAGCTCCAGGTCGACGGCCCGGCCGGTGGGGATCGCGGTGACGAACGGACGGTCGGCGCCGGAGCGGCGCACGTCCAGCCCGGCCCCGCCGAAGCCGACCCGCTCGACGCGCAGCCACGGCGAGACGCGGGCCCGCACCACGGCCACGTCGTACGAGACGGTGTCCGGGTTGCCGACGCTGACCGTCGCGGCCATCGCCCCGCCCTCGACCAGGTGCCCGTCGTCGGCGAGGATCTCCAGCTGCGGCGCGGCGGTCGGCCGGCGGCGCAGCGCGTACGCGGTGCCGAGCGCGAACGGCGTGGCGAGCACGACCAGGTCGACCCGGCCGAGCAGCACGGCGGCGATCAGCAGCACCCCGGTGAGCAGCACCGCCCGGCCCAGCGCCCAGGTGGGCGCCCAGCCCGCCGCCGGCTCCGCCGCTTCGTCGGTGGGCACGGTCGTCAGCGCCCCGGCCGGCCGGCCGCGTAGCTGGGCAGGGCGCCGCTGGCCGGGGCGGGCGTCTGCTCCAGCACCTCACCGACCACGAAGGACGGATCGACCCGGCGCAGCCACATCTCCGGCCGCAGTGTGATCCGGTGCGCGAGCGCCGGGGCGGCCACCTCCTTGACGTCCTCCGGCACCACGTAGTCGCGGCCGGCGAAGACCGCCCGGACGCGGGCCAGCAGCAACAGCGCCAGCGAGCCGCGCGGGGAGGCGCCGACCAGCACCGACGGGTGCTCGCGGGTGGCCGCGGTCAGGTCGACGATGTACCGGCCGACGGAGTCCTCCACCACCACGTCCTCCAGCGCGGCCTGCATGGCGCGCAGCGTGGCCGCGTCCACCACCGGCTTGATCTCGGCCTCCTCCCGGCGGCGGGCCATCCGCCGGCGCAGCACGTCCCACTCCTCCTCGCGCTGCGGGTAGCCGAACGACACTCGCAGCAGGAACCGGTCCAGCTGCGCCTCGGGCAGCGGGTACGTCCCCTCGTACTCGATCGGGTTGGCGGTGGCGAGCACGTGGAACGGCTCGTCCAGCCGGTAGGTGACGCCCTCTACGGAGACCTGCTTCTCCTGCATCGCCTCCAACAGCGCCGACTGGGTCTTCGGCGGCGTCCGGTTGATCTCGTCGGCGAGCAGCAGGTTGGTGAAGAGCGGGCCGGCGCGGAAGGAGAAGTCACCGCTGCGCTGGTCGTAGAGGAAGGAGCCGGTGACGTCGGCCGGCAGCAGGTCCGGGGTGAACTGGAGGCGGCGGAAATCCAGGCCGAGGGCCTGCGCGAAGGACCGCGCGGTCAGCGTCTTGCCCAGGCCGGGCAGGTCCTCCAGCAGCACGTGCCCACCGGCGAGAATGCCGGCGAGGACCAGCTCCAGGGACTCCCGCTTGCCGACCACGACCTGACCGACCGCGTCCAGCACCGCCCGGGCCAGGTGGCCTACCTCCGCGGCGGGGATGTTGCGGTCCACGTCGTTCATCAGATCTTCTCCAGTTCGGCGACGATCGCCGCAAGGTCGCGCGGCGACGGGGGGCGGCGGGAGGGAGTGCTGAGGAACGTCCACAGCGGCTCCCCGAGCAGGGTGCGGGCGCGGGCCGGGTCGGACTCGCGGGTCACGCCGTGGCGCTGGCGCAGCCGCTCGTCGGCCAGCTCGCCCAGCCGCGGCAGGATTCGCTCGGTGAACCGCTCCCGGTTGCCGGAGGACCAGTCCAGCGGACGTTCCCACCCGTTGATGGCGGCCCGCAGGGCGTCCCGGGCGCCCCAGTTCCAGGCGTCGGGCTCCTCACCGGCGGGGGCGCGCCCACCGGCGCGGGGCGGGGGCGGCGGGGCGAGGTCGGCGGTGACCCGGCGCACGGCGAGCACCGCCAGCACGCCGGCCACCACGATCCAGATCGAGACCTGGAGGCCGACCGCGCGCAGCACGGCGAGGACCACCGCCGTTGCGGCGGCGGCGACCGCGAGCGTACGCAGCACGGCCCGGCCCCGCCCGCCGCGCTCCCGGCCGGTGGGCGGCGGCGGCTCCTCCTCGAAGGTCAGCAGGTCGTCGAGGCCGGTGCGCTCGGTCACGACCGCACCGCCCGGGGCTCGACGGGTCGCGCGTTCACGCCGGCACCTCCTCGGCGGCGGTGGCGAGGGCGGTCAGTTCGCCGCGCAGCCGGCGCAGCGCCGCCCGGGCCTGGTCGCGCATCCGGGCGTCCACGGTGTGGGTGGCGTACCGGGCCTCGCGGTAGACGTGGGCGAACGAGTCCAGCACGTCGGCGCTGGCGATGGCGGGCACCCCGGCGGCCGGGTCGCCCCGCAGCAGCCGGGTGACCAGGTCGGTCGGGGTGTCCCCGGTACGCCGTGGCACGCCGGCCTCGGTGGCGGCCTCCTCCAGGCGTACCCAGCAGGCGATCACGGCGGTGCGCGGGTCGGTGTCGGCGTCGTCCAGCTCGACCAGGCCGGCGTCGAGGGCGGCGACCACCTCGCGGGCGGTGCCCTCGGCGGTACGCCGGGCGCGGGCGGCCGGGACGGCCCGGGTGGTGCGGCGCAGGGCGCCCCGGATCAGCGTCCAGGCCAGGTAGCCGAGAGCGAGCAGGATGGCCAGGCCCAGCAGGACGATCGCCGCGGTCGCGATCCACTGCGGGATGTCGGCCTGGGTCCGTTCGGCGCCGGCGCGCGGCTCGATCGGGATGGAGGGAGCCGGCGCGGCGGAGGGGTAGTCCGGGACGTACGGGAGTTGCTTGGCGGCGGGCGGGATGCGGCTCGCGCCGATCGAGGAGTGCCCGGCGGCGAGCGCCGCGGCGGCCAGCAGGAGGGTCACCGCGAGGACGGGCCACCACCTGCGCAGCACGCCGAGGTCCATCGCCACCGCCCCACGCAGCCTCAGTCCACCCCGGCGAGTTGCTTCGCCCGGGCGAACACGTCGTCCAGCATCAATGGTGTCAGCCGTCCCGTGAAGGTGTTCTGCTGGCTGACGTGGTAGCAACCGAGCAGCTCGGGGGCGGCTGTTCCGGACCAGTGTGCCCCATGCCCGAAGACCGGTCGCGGGCTGGGCGGGCGGACGCCGTACACGTCGCGCAGCACCGGCCACCACGCGGCCCAGGCGAAGGCGCCCAGCGCGACCACGACGCGCAGGGTGGGCCGGATCAGCGCGACCTCGCGGTGCAGCCACGGCGCACAGGTGTCCCGCTCGGCCGGGGTGGGCTTGTTGTCCGGCGGCGCGCACCGCACCGCCGCGAAGATCCGGGTGTCGCGCAGCGTGAGGCCGTCGTCGGCGGCCACGCTGGTCGGCTGGTTGGCCAGGCCGGCGCGGTGCAGGGCGGCGAAGAGCACGTCGCCCGACCGGTCGCCGGTGAAGATCCGACCGGTGCGGTTGCCGCCGTGCGCGGCCGGGGCCAGCCCGAGGATGCCGATCCGGGCGTCCGACGTGCCGAAGCCGGGCACCGGGCGACCCCAGTAGTGCTGCTCGCGGAAGGCCGCCCGCTTCGTCCGGGCGACCTCCTCCCGCCAGGCGACCAGGCGCGGGCAGGCGAAGCAGTTGCTGACGGCGCCGTCGAGGTCGGCCAGGTCGGTCGCCCGCGCGGCGCGGGCGACCACCTCCACGGGGGTACGGGGCTCAGCCAAGCTTGGCCCGGAAGAGTTCCAGGGTGCGTGCCCAGGCGGTGGCGGCGGCCCGCTGGTCGAAGTTCTCCGGCCGGTCCTCGTTGAAGAACGCGTGCGCGGTGCCCGGGTAGTCGTAGGTCTGGCAGGTGCCGCCGGCCGTCTCGATGGCCCGGCGGACGGTCTGTACGCCGTCCGCGGCGGAGAGACCGTCCGCTTCGGAGCAGTGCACGACCGCCGCCTTGCCGGCGTAGTCGCTCCACTCGGAGCGCATCGCCTCCCACGGCAGCCGCGGGTAGAAGGCGGCGGTGGCGACGATCCGCTCGGACCGGGTGGCCGCCCAGAGGGCCAGGCTGGCTCCGGCGCAGAAACCCGCGCAGCCGACCTTGCCGGTGACCTCGGGACGACCGGCCAGGTAGTCCGCCGCGACGGCGATGTCGGCCGCCGCCTCGTCCATCTGCGCGCTGTTCAGCATCTGCCGGGGCTCACTCGGCTTGCTGGCCGGCTGACCGTGCCGGAAGTCCGGGGCGAGGGCGACGAAACCCGCCTCGGCGAAGCGGTCCGCGACCGACCGGATGTGGGGCACCAGACCCCACCAGTCCTGGATGACGATGACCGCGGGGCTGGCCGCACCGCCGGAGGGTATCGCGAGATACCCCTCGCTCGTCCCACCGTTGCTGGCGTAGCTCACCATCTCGCCCATCGGCCGTCCTCCTAGCGGTCAGTCATCGTTGGCTGGTCGCCCAGTGGTCCTACGTGCCGGTAGCCTGCCACGCCGTGAGCGCGCCGGGAAGACGCGAGAACAGTGGCATATACCTCCCGTTCACCGCATGGTGAACCGGCGTACGACGACGGCGGCGCGGGGGCTTCCCGCGCCGCCGTCCGACGGTCGTGCCGAGGCCGGTCCGGCCTTCGTGGTCCCGGCCGGTCAGGCCTTCCTGGTGAGGCAGAGCAGGTAGCCCTTGCCACCCGGGGCGATGTTGTAGAAGACGTAGCCGTCCTCGCCGGGCTTGATGTACTGCTCGCACGCCTGGCCGCTCTTGGCCTGCGCCTCGGTCTGGTCCTCCACCCGGCCGACCACCGTGTAGACCGCCTCGGTCGAGGTGCACTTCACGACCTCGGCGCTGCTGACCGAGCGCTCCTCGGTGCCGGTGACCGCGGGCAGTTCGGCGATGCAGTCACCGGCCTTGGCCTCGGCCGTCTCGTCGGAGTTCAGGAAGTTGCCGATGGCCGTGCCGAGGCCGAACTTGAGGCCGGCGACGACCAGGAACACCACCACCGCGCCGATGATGCCCAGCGCCTTGCGCCCGCCGGATCCCTTCGCCGCCGGCTCGACCGGAGACGCCGCCGGCGCGGCCGCGTCGGCCTGCGGAGCCGCGTCGGCCTGCGGGGCCGGGTCGGGCTGCGCGAGCTGCTCGGGCTGCGCGGCCTGCGGCGCGGAGGGCGGTGCTACCTGCTCTGACACTGAGGATCCTTCCGAGGGGTGGACGAGCAGACGACACCGTAGCCATCAAGATCGAGATGCGCTGTCCCGTTCCCCTCATCCGTTCAGCCATTTTCCAGAGTCGATCCTCAGCTCGTCGGGGCGGGCGCCGGAGCGGTCGGCCCGGCCGGCGCGGTCACCGTCGGCCCCGGTGCGCCCACGGTCGGGGCCGGTGCGCTCGCGGTCGGCGCCGGCGCGCTCGCGGTCGGCGCCGCGGTGGCCGAGGGCGCGGCGGTCGTCGGGGCGGTGCCCGGCGGGACGGGCACCTGGGCCGGCGGGCGGGGCCGGAACGGTGCCTGCTCCGGGCAGTACGGATAGCCGCGCTGCACGGGGTTGACGTCGGGCAGGGCCGGGTCGGCGCAGGAGGGCCAGCCGAGCCGGATCGGGGTGCCGTTCTGGTCGAAGAGCCGGGCGTTCTCCACCAGTCGCCCCTCGCTGTCGTAGACGTAGACGTCCTGCACCTCGTCGTACGGGTTGCGCACCGAGATCGGGTCGTAGCCGTAGTCGCCGTGCCAGCGGGCCCGCTCGTCCACCTGCACCAGCGCGGCCAGGGCGAACACGACGAGCACCAGGGTGCCGGCGCGCAGCAGGAAGCGCGGCCAACGGCGCAGCTCGCCGGCCCGGCGGCCCAGCCAGATCGAGGCCAGCACGCAGCCGACCAGCAGCACCAGCCCGGCCAGCGCACTGCTGCCCACCCGGGGCACCACGGCCAGCGGCGCGCCGGTCATCGCGCCCAGCAGCGACGCCGCCAGGTAGCCGCGCAGCACCCACCACGCCGGGCGGAGCAGGCGGAGGAACTCGCTCGCCGAGGCGTACCCGAGCAGGGGGCCGAGCCGGGTGTCCAGGCCGGCGAGCCGCACGCGGGCCCGGCCCGCGACGGCGCCGAACCGCTGTTCCAGGCCGAGCCGGCCGGCGGACCGCTCGCCCGCGCCGGCCGCGGCGCGCAACTCGGCCGCGTACGCCTCCGGCTCGCCCAGCCGCTCGACCAGCGAGCCGCCGTCCTCGGCGGCGACCTCGGCGAGGTGCTCCGGCAGGTCCTCGGTCAGTTCCTCGCGGACCGCCGGCGGCAGGTCGGCCAGCGCGGCCCGCACCCGCTCCACGTAGTCCGTGATCTCCTGCCCAGTGACGGTCATGCCGCCATCCCCCGATCGTCGAGCAGTCTGTCCATGGTGGTGGCGAACGAACGCCAGGTCTTGCCGGAGCGGCTGAGCTGGTCCCGGCCGGCGGCGTTCAGCGCGTAGTACTTGCGGTGCGGCCCGGATTCGCTGGGCACCACGTACGTGGTGAGCAGGCCGGCGCCGAAGAGCCGGCGCAGCGTGCCGTAGACCGAGGCGTCGCCGACCTCGTCGAGGCCGGCCTCGCGGAGCCGGCGCAGGATGTCGTAACCGTAGCCGTCCTCCTCCTTGAGCACGGCGAGGACGGCCAGGTCGAGCACGCCCTTCAGGAGCTGCGTGGTATCCACGGATTCGAGAGTAGTGTGGATTGCGTAGTACCGTCAACGCCCTCGCCGCGGTTCAATCCTTCGAATTAAGTTTCGCTTAGCGGGCCTGCTGATCCGCGAGCAAGATCGGTACCTTGCCCGGATGCGACACATCCGAACCGTGATCACCGCAGCCGTCGTGGGTCCGCTGGCCTGGATCCTGTTCGCCCTCGGCCAGGACCGGTCAGCACAGGCGTTCGCCGATGCACCGGACGGCGGTGCGCTGGACAGCGGTGCCTTCGTTCAACCCGCGCTGGTGCTGGCGGCTGCCGGGATCCTGCTCGGGCTCATCGCCACGCTCCGGATCTCCCCGCTGGGCGCGGCGCTGACCGGGCTGGTCTACTCGGCCAGTTACCTGGGCCTACTGGTCCGCCCGGCCGCGGTGATGAGACTGCTCGACCACAACCTGACCGTGGGCGGCCACCAGGTCGACCTGGCGGCCCCCGTACGGACCGGCACGACACTGCTGGTGGGCTCGCTGCTGCTCGTCGGGGTCGTGAGCATCCGCCGCTGGCAGCGCTGGCCGCAGCCCGCCGCCGACGCACCCGCCGCGCTGGTACCGGACGAGATCATCCCGCCCGCGGCGGACCGGGACCGCCCACTCGGCGTGGACGGCCTCGGCCTGAGCACGCCACCCCCGACGCCGGAGCCGGAGCTGGTTCGGACCGGCGGCGCGGACTGGCCCGATCGTTCGGACCGGGCCGGCTCGCCGTCGGGCGGCTCCGGGGACGGGCGCGGGCAGTGGTCGGACTGGAGGCGCCAGCCGACGCGCTGAACTACTGACGCCGGTCCTGCGGGGCGAGGCTCCAGGCGATGCCGTCGAGGATGTCGTGTTCGGACGCGACCACCGACGGCATGCCGGCCCGCTCCATGATCACGCGGAGCACCAGCGCGCCCGCGCCGATCACGTCGGCCCGGCCCGGGTGCATCACCGGAACGCCCAACCGCTGCTCGCGGGTCTTCGCCAGCAGGTCGGCGGTCACGTCGGCCACCTGCTCGTACGACACCCGGGCGTGGTGGATGCGCTCCGGGTCGTACTCGGTGAGGCCCTGGGCGATGGCGACGACGGTGGTGACCGACCCGGCGAGGCCGACCAGCGTGGCGGCCTGGCGGCCGGGGACGGCCTCGAGCGCGCGGTCCACCGCGACCGCGATGTCGGCCTGCGCGGCGGCGATCTCGTCCAGCGTGGGCGGGTCGCCGTGCAGGTGCCGCTCGGTCATCCGGACGCAACCGATGTCCATCGAGATCGCCGCCTGCACCCCGCCCTCCCGGGTGCCGACGACGAACTCCGTCGAGCCGCCGCCGATGTCGACCACCAGGTACGGCGGCTCCGCGTCGGCGGGCAGCCCCCGGACCGCGCCGGTGAAGGAGAGCCGGGCCTCCTCGTCGCCGGTGACCACCTCGGGCGCGACGCCGAGGGTCTGCTCGACCATGGCCCGGAAGTCCCCGGCGTTGGCGGCGTCCCGGGAGGCGGAGGTGGCGCACATCCGCACCCGCTCGACGCCCAGCTTCTCGATCTCGGCGGCGTAGTCGGCCAGCGCCACCCGGGTCCGCTCGATCGCCTCCGGGGCGAGCCGGCCGGTCCGGTCGACGCCCTGGCCGAGCCGGACGATCTCCATCCGGCGGGTCAGGTCGACCAGCGGCGCCTGCGCCCCGGCGGACGGGTCGGGCAGGTCGGCGACCAGCAGGCGGATGGAGTTGGTCCCGCAGTCGATGGCGGCCACACGCGTCGTCACGGCAGCAACCCTACGGCAGGCCCGCCGGCCCGACCTGTCGGTCGCCACCGGCGGCAGCACCTCGTCGAGGGTGATACCGCAGAGTCATCTTGATGCCTCTGCGGTATCACCCTCACCGGCGTGGCCGCATCCGGAGGGCGTGGCCGGGCAGCACACCGAGGGCGAACCGGCTTACAGCCGCAGCAGCATCCGGGTGTTGCCGAGCGTGTTCGGCTTGACCCGCTCCAGGTCCAGGAACTCCGCGACACCCTCGTCGTACGAGCGCAGCAGCTGCTCGTAGACCGGCTGCGGCACCGGCGCCCCGTCGATCTCGGTGAAGCCGAACGCGCCGAAGAAGCGGGTCTCGAAGGTGAGCACGAAGATCCGCGCCACGCCCAACTCCCGGGCGGCGTCGATCAGCTCGCCCACGATCCGGTGACCGATCTTGCGGCCCCGGCACACCGGGTCCACCGCCACCGTCCGGATCTCGGCCAGGTCCTCCCACATCACGTGCAGCGCGCCGCAGCCGACCACGGTGCCGTCGCCGGTCACCGCGACCCGGAACTCCTGCACGTCCTCGTAGAGGGTGACGGTGGCCTTGCTCAACAGTCGCCGGTCGTCGGTGTACGTGTCGACCAGCCGCCGGATGCCGCGCACGTCACCGGTGCGGGCCCGGCGTACGACGATCTCGTCGGCGGCGCTCATCTCACTCCGCCGCCGGCACGTCCACGCACGGCCCGGCCGCCCACCACTTCTCCACCAGCGCCAGCGTCTCGTCGCCGAACGGGTTGACCCCCGGCCCGGCGCCGAGCGCGTGCCCCAGGTGCACGTGCAGGCACTTCACCCGGCCCGGCATCCCACCGGCGGAGATGCCGGCGATCTCCGGCACCTGGCCGATCGCCTCCCGCCGGGCGAGGTAGTCCTCGTGCGCCGCGCGGTAGCGGGCGGCCAGCTCCGGGTCCTCGGCGAGCCGGTCGGCCATCTCCTTCATCAGTCCGGCCGACTCCAGCCGGCTGCACGCCGCCGTCGCGCGGGGGCAGGTCAGGTAGAACAGCGTCGGGAAGGGCGTACCGTCGGCCAGCCGCGGCGTCGTCTCCACCACGTCGGGCAGCCCGCACGGGCACCGGTGGGCCACCGCCCGGGTGCCGCGCGGCGGGCGTCCGAGCTGCGCGGCCACCGCGGCCAGGTCGGCCTCGGTGGCCGGTTCCCGCTGCGGCAGGGGTACGGAGTCCGCCGCCGGCTCCTGCGGTGGTACGACAGTCACGGTGCCCATCTCTCGTTCGGTGCTGGGGTGGTGCTCACTTCTCGGGGCGCTCGCCGGTGGTGCTCACTTCTCGGGGCGCTCGCCGTTCGCCGCCCGCACACTCGACCAGAGCGTGTCGTACCAGGGGTCGGGGGTCTTCGGCGGGGCCGGCGGCCTGCCGGCGTTGGCGTCCCGGGCCGCGCCCTCCGGGTCGTTCAGCACGATCACCGGCGTCTCGCCCGGCCGGACCATGTAGAACCGCTCCCTGGCCTTGATCTCGATGTACGCCGGGTCCTGCCACTTCGCCGCCTCGGCCGACAGCTTCGAGATCTCCGCCCGCTGGGCGGCCTGCGAGCGTTCCAACCGCTCGATGTCCACCTGCTGGTCGAGGTAGACCCGGACCGGATAGGTGTACGCCAGGGCGAGCGCGATCAGCACCGCGAAGAGCACGGTGGCCCGGCCGGTGAAGCGTCGGGGGTGGGGTGCGGTGAGCCGCTTGATGGTGCCGCCGGCCGCCGTACGACGGGCGGCGGCGGGACGGCTCGCGGAACGTACGCCCTCGGCGCCCCGCGTCCGGCCGGCGGCCGCCCGCGGCTCGGCGCGGACCCCGCCGTCGCGCACGGTCGGCCGGGCGCCACGGGCCCCGCCCGGTCGACCGGTCGGTCGACGGGCGGGACGCTGACCGCCCGGTGTGCGGCGCTGCTGCATCGTCACACCCCTCCCCCGAGGCTTAGCGCGTCAGGCCGAACGGTAACGCGGGAACGCGCCCGCGCCGGCGTACCGCGCCGCGTCGGCCAGCTCCTCCTCGATCCGCAGGAGCTGGTTGTACTTGGCCACCCGGTCGGAGCGGGCCGGGGCACCGGTCTTGATCTGGCCGCAGCCGGTGGCGACGGCCAGGTCGGCGATGGTGGTGTCCTCGGTCTCGCCGGAGCGGTGGCTCATCATGCACTTGAAGCCGGCCCGGTGCGCCAGGTCCACCGCGTCCAGGGTCTCGGTCAGCGAACCGATCTGGTTGACCTTGACCAGCACCGCGTTGGCGGCGTTCTCGGCGATGCCCCGGGCGATGCGCTGCGGGTTGGTCACGAAGAGGTCGTCGCCGACGATCTGGATCCGGTCGCCGACCGCCGCGGTCAGGGTCGCCCAGCCGCTCCAGTCGTCCTCGGACAGCGGGTCCTCGATGGAGACGATCGGGTAGTCGCCGATGAGCTTGGTGTAGTAGTTGCTCATCTCCTCCGCGGACTTCGCGCTGCCCTCGAAGGTGTAGGTGCCGTTGTCGAAGAACTCCGTGGCGGCCACGTCGAGCGCGAAGACGATGTCGGTGCCGAGCCGGTAGCCGGCCTTCTCCACCGCCTCGGCGATCAGGTCCAGGGCGGCGGCGTTGGTCGGCAGGTTCGGGGCGAAGCCGCCCTCGTCGCCGAGGCCGGTGGACAGGTCCTTCTTCTTCAGCACCGACTTCAGCGCGTGGTAGACCTCGGCGCCGGAGCGCAGCGCCTCGCGGAAGCTGGGCGCGCCGATCGGCGCGATCATGAACTCCTGGATGTCGACGTTGGAGTCGGCGTGCGCCCCACCGTTGAGGATGTTCATCATCGGCACCGGCAGCAGGTGCGCGTTCGGGCCGCCCAGGTAGCGGAAGAGGCTCAGCTCGGCGCTGCCGGCGGCGGCCTTCGCCACCGCCAGGGAGACGCCCAGGATGGCGTTGGCGCCCAGCTCGGCCTTGTTGTCCGTGCCGTCGAGGTCGAGCATCTTCTGGTCGATCAGCCGCTGCTCGCTCGCCTCGTAGCCGATGAGCTGGTCGACGATCTTGTCCTCGATGTTGGCGACCGCGTTCTCGACGCCCTTGCCCTGGTAGCGGTCGGAGTCACCGTCGCGCAGCTCGATCGCCTCGAAGGCGCCGGTGGAGGCGCCGGAGGGCACCGCGGCGCGGGCGATCGTGCCGTCGTCGAGCCCGACCTCGACCTCGACCGTCGGGTTGCCCCGCGAGTCCAGAATCTCCCGGGCGACGATTCCCTCGATGGTTGCCACTGAGTCGCTCCTCGTTCGTGTGTGCGAATCCGGTATGGGCCGCGACGGTGCGGCTGGGGCAGGTGTTGAACGCAGCGTATCGGGCGACGGCCGGCCGCACGTCGTCGCCCGCCGTTCGTACCGCGCCCCGGATCCCCACCGGCGCACGGGGTGAGACGGACATTCCCGGATTCTCGGGCCTCAACCGGCAACGGGTTTGCGTCGGGTGGACCCGATCGACCACGCTGGTCGCCATGCCCGCCGTATCGACCACCCTCCGCGTGCTGGCCGTGTCGGTCGCCGCGTCGCTCACGGTGACCGGATGCCAGACCCTGGACGACGCTGGCCGGGCGCTCGGCCGGGCCGACCTGGTCAACGACCTGGCCGCTCGGATGGACGGCGCGCTGACCGGCACCTGGGCCGCGGACTACCGGTTCGCCGGCGGCCGAACGGCCTCGATCGCCCAGACGCAGGAGCCGCTGCGCTCCGCCTACACCTGGCCGGACGGCAAGATCACGGTGACCCAGGAGGCGGTCACCCGGTGCGAGAAAGCCGGCGGCCGGACCGCCTGCACCGTGCTGCCGCCGGCTCTGACCGCCGGCAAGCCGTCGGTGGTCGTCTACACCGAGGCGGACAAGCGGGGACTGGTCACCCCGCCGGCCGTGATGGCGCTGCTCACCGAGGCCGCCCTCGACCCGAACGCCCAGGTCACCCAGTCCGACACCACCGTCGCCGGCCACCACGCCACCTGCGTCGACGTGCGGCGCTCGGCCGGCGACTTCACCACCTGCGTCACCACCGAGGGGCTGCTGGGCAGCTTCACCGGCACCCTGGACGGCGCGTCGACCGAGGTCACGCTGACCCGCTACACCGAGACGGTCGACCCGGCCGCCTTCGAGGTGCCGCCGAACGCGGGCGTGGTGGACCGCCGGCCGGCCACCTCGTGACCGCGCCGCCCCCCGGCCTCCCCGCCGACCCGGCGTCCGCGGTCGGAGCGCCCGCCCAGACCGCGGAGCCGGCTGCCCGCCGGGCGTCCGCAACCGGGGAACCGGTGCCACCCGCCGCGTCGGCGACGCCCGTTCGCGGCGGCGGGTTCCTCCCCGGCGCGGACCGCACCGCCGGGCCGGCGCCGGACGACCTGGCCCTGCCGGTCTCCGGTCGCCGCGTGCTCACCCCCGCCGACGGGCGGTTCGCCCGCGTCGGCGAGCTGCCCGCCGACACCGACTGGGTACCGGTCGGCACGCTGGACGGAGTACCGGCGTGGGCGACCGACGTCGCCGAGGCCGCGGAGTCGTGGGGGCGCTGGCGCAGCTGGCGGTCGCTCGCCGCCGAGCTGCCGGAGCCGTTCGCCACGGCGGCCGGACGGGCGCTGGCCGTGGTCACCTGGCGGCGTACCCACCGGTGGTGCGGGGCGTGCCGGGCCGAACTGGCCGACGTGCCCGGCGAGACCGCCCGGCGGTGCCCCGGCTGCGACCTGTACGTGCCGATGCGGCTCTCCGCCGCCGTGCTCACCGCGATCACCCGCCCCGGCCCGACCGGTGGCCCCGACGAGCTGCTGCTGGTACGACACGCGTACGGGCCGACGGAGCTGTGGGCGCTGGTCGCCGGGTTCGTCGAGGCCGGCGAGACACTGGAGGCGGCGGTACGCCGGGAGGTCGGCGAGGAGGTCGGGCTGGCCGTCGACCGGGTGGCCTACTTCGGCAGCCAGCCGTGGGCGATGTCCGGTCCGGGGACGCTGCTGACCGGGTTCACCGCCACCGCCGCCGACCCGTCCGCCGAGCCGGTGGTGGACGGGCGGGAGCTGACCGAGGCGCGCTGGTTCCCGCTGGACGCGCTGCCGGCGGAGCTGCCGCCGGCGTACTCCATCTCGCGCTGGCTGATCGACGCGGTGGCCGGCCTACCGGGCTGAGCCCGTTGCTGACCCGGCTCTGGCGGAGCTGAACGTGAGCCGGTGGTAGCCCTCGGCGTACACGAACTCCCGCCCGTCCGGGGAGAAGCTCGGATGGTGTGCCTCGGCCTCGTCCAACAGCTTCGACATCTTCCCGGTGGCCGCGTCGACGGACCAGACACCGCCCTTCTCCTCGGGCGAGGTGACCGCCGCGAGGACGGTGCGGCCGTCCGGAGCGACCGCGAGGTCGGCGAGGCCCGGCAGCCCGGTCAGGGATCTGGCCGAGTCCGCCTTCGGGTCCCACACCACCAGATGCCACTCGTAGCTCTCCAAGGCGTCGCTCCGGCGATCCGGGAGCTTCCCGAGCGAATCCGGCGCGGCCAGGAAGTACAGCAGGCCGTCCCCGGCGAGCGCCGGCGAGCGCACCCAGGCGACCGGCCCGCACTCACGGTCCGAACCACTTATCGGAAACGTCTTCCCGGAGACCGTGATCGGGCGGTCGAACTCACTCGCCTTCCCGTCGACGACCCGCTCGATCGCGATGCCACAGTTCTTCGGCACCTCCGCGAACCCGGTGCCGCTCCCGTCGGCGAATGCCACGTCACCGAGGAACGGCATGGAGGCGACCGACTCCAGCGACCCGCGACCGGCTGAGAAGGTGAACAGCTCGGTACGGACGCCATGACACTGCGCGGCGACGCCGACATCCGCCTCCGACGCCCGGTACAGGAAACTGAACACCCCCCTGCCGCACCCGGGCTCGAGAGCCGACTCGTCGAGCACCAGCTCCGCGGACCCCTCGTCGGGACGCTGCCGCCACAGCTCCGCGCCGTCGGAGGACACCTCACGGAGGAAGTAGACCCAGCCGTCCCGGGCCCAGACCGGATCCGTGACGGTCACCGGCTCCACCACCGCCAGGAGCCGCGAGCACCCGGCAGCCGCCATCGTCGCCAGCAGTACGACCGCCAGGACCACCCGACGCCGGACCCTGCCCGCGCCGCGCCGGTCCACCCAGGCGGTCCGCACGCTCAGACGCCCAGCAGGGTGCGCAGGTGGCGCGGCGGCGGGCAGTCGTGCGCGAGCATCGCGTCGTGCCACTCGCGCACCGACACCCCGTCCGGGCGCGCCGCGGCGATGTCGGCCATCTCGCTGTAGCCCACGAAGTACGTGGAGAGCTGGGTGGAGGTCAGCAGCGCCCGCCGCCACTTGCCGGCCGCCTCGCCCTCCTCCTGGAAGCCGCGCCCGGTCATCAGCGCCATCGCCTCCGACTCGGGCAGGTCCTCGCAGTGCACCAGCTGGTCCAGCAGCGCGTTGATGGTCATCCGCAGCTGCATCTTGAGCTGCTGCAACCGCACCGGCAGGCCACCGAAACCGAGGCCGGCCATCAGCTCCTCGGTGTAGACCGCCCAGCCCTCGATGAACACGCCGGACTCGGTCAGCGGGCGGACCCGGGTCGGGCCGGCGTACCGGCGGGCGTGGGCGAGCTGGAGGAAGTGGCCGGGCATCGCCTCGTGCACGGTCAGGTTGCGGATCATGTGGTCGTTGTACTCGCGGTAGAACGACTCCACCCGGTGCGCGGGCCAGTCCGCCGGGGTGGGCGAGATGCAGTAGAAGGTGGGCAGCGCCGCCGTCTCCAGCGGGCCGGGCGAGTCGCAGTAGGCGACGGCCACGCCCCGGGCGAACTCGGGCATCTCCTGGATCACGCACGGGTCGTCGACCAGGGTGACCAGGTCACGGCCCCGGACGAAGTCGACCGCCTCGTCCAGGGTGGTCGAGGCGAGGTCCACGATGGAGTGATTGTCGGGGTGCTCGGCGGCGAGCAGGTCCAGCGCCCGGCGTACCGTCTCGTCGTCGCCCGGACCGCCGACCAGCTCGACGGCCGCGGCGCGGATCTCCTCGGTCACCCGGTCCAGGTTGGCCCAGGCCCGGCGCTGCACCTCGGCGGCGCCCAGCTCGGTGTCGAGGGTGTGCCACAGCCGCGCCTCCCAGCGCCGCCGCCCCAGCCGGGGGTCGCGCCCCGGCCCGGCGTCGGCAGCCAGACCGATGCGCAGCCACGCCACGAACTCCTCCAGCGCCGCGATCGCCGCGGTGGCGGCCGGCTCCACCCGGTCGAACAGCGCGGGCGCCTGCGCCAGCAGCAGCGGCACCTCGTCGCGGATCAGCGCCGCCGTGCCGGTGAACTGCCCCACCGCCGTCTCGGCGTGGATCCGGGGCATGTCGCGCAGCGTCGCGCGCGCGGTCGCCAGGGCATCGGGTACGGCCGACAGCCGCCCGGCCAGGTGGGTCAGGCGCTCCTCGACCGGGGCGTACGGGCGGGCGAGCACCGCGTGCAGCAGCGGGCCGGGGTTGTGCCGCAGCGGGTCCCACTCGTACCCGCGGATCTCGCCCAGCTCGAACAGTTCCCGGTCGACCAGGGCGCTGAGCAGCGCGTGGTCGACCTGCTCCTCCACGTCGAGCGCGTCGGGGTCGAGTTCGGAGAGCGCGTCGGCGGCATCCCGCAGCATCGCCTGGTCGGCCTTGACGGCCTCCGGGGAGAGATCGGGCAGCCGATCGTCGTACCGGTGGTCACCGGCGGAGGTGGCCAGCCCGGGGCGGCTCTCCAGCAGGGCCTCGACGATCCGTTCCGCCAGCGGCACGAACTCTTCCATTCCCCGACCCTACCGACCGGGGCGTTCCGGCACCCGCCCACCGACTTCCGTCGATCATGAGGTTTACCGGGCGGAAGGCCGGAGTGCGGCCCGTCGGCCTCGTGGTCGACGGGACGGACGGGTGATCAGGAGGTGGGGGGTTGTTCGGCGCTGCGGACCGCGTCGGCGTAGGCGAGGGTGGTGCGGCGCAGGGCGGCCTCGGGGTCGATGCCGGCCTGCCGGGCGGCGGCGACGGTGGCCAGCAGGCTGGCACCGAGTCGCGCCTCCGGGTCGACCTGGGTGTCGGCCAGCGGGGGCGGGACGGCGAGGCCGATCCGGCCCGCGCGGTCCAGGATCTTGGCGGCCAGCGCGAGCGCGGGCTGGCTCAGCGCGATGCCGTCCAGCACCGAGGCACGGGCCTTCTCGGCCTGCTTGATCCGCTCCCAGCTCGCCTCGATCTCCTCCAGCGTGCCCGCCGCCGCCCCGGCGAAGACGTGCGGGTTGCGACGGACCATCTTGTCCACCAGGCCGCCGGCCACGTCGTCGACGCTCCACCGCTCGCCCTCGGGCAGTTCCTCGGCCAGCCGGGCGTGCAGCAGCACCTGGAGCAGCACGTCGCCCAGCTCCTCGCGGAGCGCGTCGGTGTCGTCGGCGCTGATCGCGTCGTACGCCTCGTAGCACTCCTCCAGCAGGAAGCCGGCGAGGCTGCGGTGGGTCTGCGAACGCTTCCACGGGTCACCGCCGGGCGAGGCGAGGCGGTCCATCACCTCGACCGCGTCGAGCAGCCGCGCGCCGGGCGGGTCCCACGAGCCGTACATCAGCTCCAGCTCGGCCAGCCCCGGCTGGCGGGCCAGCCGCAGGCCCAGCTCCCGGGCGAGCGCCTCGTCACCGGCGGGACCGGCCAGCCAGACCGCCGTGCCGTGCGCCGCCACCGCGTCGAGCAGCGCCTGCGTCGCGCCGGCCTCGACCACCGTGACCTCCGCGCCCGCCGCCCGCACCGCCGTGGTCTGCGCGCTCTCCCCGCCGGCCAGCACCGGCGCGGAGCGGACGACGTCCCAGGCGGCCGCGGTCAGCAGGCCGGCCGGCAGCCGGGGCGAGGTGACCAGCAGGACGATCCGTGCGGACATGCTCAGGGGGCCACCGGCCCGGTCGGCTCGGCCGGGGTGACGACCGGCTCGGGGGTCGAGATGTCGGTCACCGGGCCGCTGGCGTCGACGTACGGCAGGGCGTAGAAGACCAGCTCCTGGCCCTTGTTGACCCAGGACGGGACACCCAGCGGCCGGAAGCGCGGGTTGACCGACAGGTCCACCTTGTCGGCCTGCTCCTCCAGCGCCGCGCTGAGCGCCGACGCGGTACGGACGAACCCGCCCTCGCCGAAGAGCTGCCGCACCTGGCCCACCGAGAGCCCGGACTGGATCCCGCCGGTCTCCTCGATCGCGTGGTAGACGGCCATCACCGAGGCGTCGCTGAGGTCGGCCGGCGGCAGCTTCTGGCTGAGCACCATGGAGATGTCGGCCCACTCGCCCCAGAGCTTGGCGAACTCGGCCTGCGCCGGCATCTGGAGCTGCTGCGCGAGCTGCTCCGGGGTGACCTGGTCCGGCACCTGGAGGCCCTGCTCGGCCACGACCCGCTTGCCCAGGTCGATGCTGACCAGCAGGTTCACCACGTCCTGCCGGGTCACCCGGGAGCGGAGCTGCTCCGCCTCGGGGGTGACGCCGGCCTGCGTCGCGCTCTGGCGGATCGCCTCCGCGTACTTCGCCTGGGCGTCGTCGTAGATCGCGTCCACCCGGTCGACCGAGTAGGTCCGGTCACCGACGTACGCGGCCACGTCGGGCGAGGACTTCCCGCAGGCGGCGAGGGAGAGGACACCGAGAGCCGCGACGCTGGCGGCGGCGATGAGACGGCGTGCACGCATGCCGGTCACTCTCTCATGCCCGGTACGGCCGTGTGACGCCGCCCACCACGGGCGGGCCGCCTCACGCCGACGCCCCGGCCAGCGCCGCCGGCTCGCCCAGGACGTCGGAGAGGAGCTGGGCGCACCACTGGAGCAACGCCTGGTCGCGCAGCGGTTCGCCGCCGACCCGGCGGGTGCTCGGCCGAGGCGCGCTGACCTGGTCGGTGGCCGGCTTGTAGACCGAGTCCGGGTGGTAGCGCTTCAGCCGCAGCTGCTTGGAATCCGGCAGCGGCAGCGGGCCGAACCGGATGTGCTTGCCCTGCATCGACACGTCGGTCAGGCCGTACCGGCGGGCCAGCAGGCGGAACCGGGCCACCGCGACCAGGTTCTGCACCGGGGCCGGCGGCTCGCCGTACCGGTCGGTCATCTCGGCGACCACCTCGCGCAGCCGCTCCTCGTCGCGGGCCTCGGCCAGCTTGCGGTACATCTCCAGCCGCAGCCGCTCCACCCCGACGTAGTCGTGCGGCAGGTGCGCGTCGATCGGAAGGTCGATCTTGACGTCGGCCTCCTCCTCCTGGCGCTCGCCCTTGAACGCCGACACCGCCTCGCCGACCATCCGGACGTACAGGTCGAAGCCGACGCCCTCGATGTGGCCGGACTGCTCGCCGCCGAGCAGGTTGCCGGCGCCCCGGATCTCCAGGTCCTTCATCGCCACGTACATGCCGGCGCCCAGCTCGGTGTGCTGGGCGATGGTGGCCAGCCGCTCGTGGGCGTGCTCGGTCAGCGGCTTCTCCGGCGGATAGAGGAAGTACGCGTACGCCCGCTCCCGACCGCGGCCGACCCGGCCGCGGATCTGGTGCAGCTGGGCCAGGCCGAGCAGGTCGGCCCGCTCCACGATCAGGGTGTTGGCGTTCGGGATGTCGATGCCGGACTCCACGATCGTGGTGCAGACCAGGACGTCGAACTCCTTCTCCCAGAAGCCGACCATCACCTTCTCCAGGGCGTCCTCGCCCATCTGGCCGTGCGCCACCGCGACCCGCGCCTCGGGCACCAGCTCGCGGATGCGCCGGGCCGCCTTGTCGATCGACTCGACCCGGTTGTGCAGGTAGAAGACCTGCCCGTCGCGGAGCAGCTCGCGGTGGATGGAGGCGGCCACCTGCCGGTCGTCGTACGCCCCGACGAAGGTGAGCACCGGGTGCCGCTCCTCCGGCGGGGTGGCGATGGTGGACATCTCCCGGATGCCGGTGATCGCCATCTCCAGCGTCCGCGGGATCGGCGTGGCCGACATGCTGAGCACGTCGACCGAGGCGCGCAGGCTCTTCAGGTGCTCCTTGTGCTCGACGCCGAACCGCTGCTCCTCGTCGACGATGACCAGGCCGAGTTGCTTGAACCGGGTCGCCGTCTGGAGCAGCCGGTGGGTGCCGATGACGATGTCGACGGTGCCGTCGGCGACCATCTCCAACGTCCGCTCGGACTCCTTCGGGGTCTGGAAGCGGGACAGCTGCCGGATGGTCACCGGGAACTGGCTCATCCGCTCGGCGAAGGTGTTGTAGTGCTGCTGCACCAGCAGCGTGGTGGGCACCAGCACGGCCACCTGCTTGCCGTCCTGCACCGCCTTGAAGGCGGCCCGCACGGCGATCTCGGTCTTGCCGTAGCCGACGTCGCCGCAGATCAGCCGGTCCATCGGGACGGTCTGCTCCATGTCCCGCTTGACCTCTTCGATCGCGGCGAGCTGGTCCGGCGTCTCCTGCCAGGGGAAGGCGTCCTCCAGCTCCCGCTGCCACGGGGTGTCGGGGGCGAACGAGTGCCCCTTGGACGCCTTGCGGGCGGCGTAGAGCTGGATCAGCTGCGCGGCGATCTCCTTGACCGCCTTGCGGGCGCGGGCCTTGGACTTCTGCCAGTCCGAGCCGCCCATCTTGTGCAGGGTGGGCTGCTCGCCGCCGACGTAGCGGCTGAGCTGGTCGAGCTGGTCGGTGGGGACGAAGAGCCGGTCGCCGGGCTGGCCGCGCTTGCTCGGCGCGTACTCGATGACCAGGTACTCCCGGGAGGCGCCGTTGACCGTGCGCTGCACCAGCTCGACGTACCGGCCGATGCCGTGCTGCTCGTGCACCACGTGGTCGCCGGCCTTGAGCTCCAGCGGGTCGATGGTGTTGCGGCGCCGGCTCGGCATCCTGCGCATGTCGCGGGTGGAGGTGCCCCGGCCACCGGTGACGTCGTTGCCGGTGAGCAGCACGAACCGGGACGCCTCGTCGACGAAGCCGGCGGTCAGGCGGCCACAGCTGACCAGCACCTCGCCGGGGGTGGGCGCGGCCGGCACCTCCTCGACCAGCCGGGCGCCGAGCCCGGCGTCGCGGAGCACCTCGACCGCCCGCTGGGCGGGACCGTGCCCCTCGAAGACCAGCGCGATCGACCAGCCCTCGCCGGCCCAGCGCTTGAGGTCGTCGACCACCCGGGAGGTCTCGCCGTGGTAGAGCGGGGCGGGCTGCGCGGCCAAGCTCACCGCGATCGCGTCGTCGGGCGTGACGTCGACCTCGGTGGGCTCGTCCTCCCAGGGCTGCCGGACTCCGCCGGTGGCGTCCGCCTCGACCAGGCCGAACGGGGCGAGGGTCCACCAGGGCTGACGCAGCGTGCGGGCCGCCGCGCGTACCTCGGCCAGGGTCCGGAAGGCGGCGGCGCCGAGGTCGACCGGGGCCTGGCCGCCGACGGCGGCCGCGGCCCAACTGGCCTGGAGGAACTCGTCCGAGGTACGGACCAGGTCGTGCGCCCGGGTGCGGATCCGCTCCGGGTCGCAGAGCAGTACGTGGGTGCCGGCCGGCATGCAGTCCAGCAGCAGCTCCAGGCTCTCGTTGCCGAGCAGCGCCGGGACCAGTGACTCCATCCCCTCGACCGGGATGCCCTCGGCCAGCTTGTCGAGGATCTCGGCCAGCTCCGGGTGCTCCTGGGCCAGGGCGGCGGCCCGCTCGCGCACCGCCGGGGTGAGCAGCAGCTCCCGGCAGGGCGGTGCCCAGAGCTGCGGGACCTGCTCGATCGTGCGCTGGTCGGCGACGGCGAAGGTGCGGATCTCCTCCACCTCGTCGCCCCAGAACTCGACCCGGGAGGGGTGCTCGTCGGTGGGCGGGAAGACGTCCAGGATGCCGCCGCGCACCGCGAACTCGCCGCGCTTGGTGACCAGGTCGACTCGCCCGTACGCCATGTCAATGAGTCGGCGGGCCACCTCCTCCAGGTCGGCCTCGTCGCCGGCGGTGAGCTGCACCGGTTCGAGATCGCCGAGGCCCTTGAGCTGCGGTTGCAGCAGCGACCGCACGGGCGCGACGACCACCCGCAGCGGGCCGGTACGGCCGTGCGCGTCGGCCGACTGCGGGTGCGCCAGCCGGCGCAGCACGGCCAGCCGGCGGCCGACGGTGTCGGAGCGCGGCGAGAGCCGCTCGTGCGGCAGCGTCTCCCAGGACGGGAAGACCGCCACCTGCTCGGGCGGGAGCAGGCTGCCCAGCGCCGAGGCCAGGTCGTCGGCCTCGCGGGTGGTGGCGGTCACGGCGAGCACGGGCCGGCCGGCGCCACCACCGACCGGATCGGCCGCGACAGCGGCGACGGCGAACGGGCGCAGCGCCGCCGGGGCGGTGAGGTCGAGGCCGTCGACCTGGGCGGCACCGGAGCGCGCCAGGTCACGCGCCCGGGCCAGCCCGGGGTCGGCCAGGGCGGCGGAGAAGAGTCCGGTGAGCATCTGTGATCACTTCCAGGAAATCGACGCACGGCGACGGCCCCGCGTCCAGCCGGACGGGGGGTGCACCTGTCGAGACTATCCCGCTCGGGAGACAATCCGGGCTGGAGCCGTGGCGGCCGGGCCGGTACCGGATCCGCCGGCGGCCGCGGCGACGGGAGGAACGATGCCGGACCAGGTCGGCGGTGATCCCCGGGCACGGACCACCTCGGGTCGGTGGCGGGTGCGGGGCCGAAGGCAGGCGCCGATCTCGTTCGCGATCTTGGCATTGGCGTCGGCCCCATGCCGGAACTGATCGTGCCCACGGTCCGCTTGCACACCGCCTGGCTGAAGGCGCATACGGAGTGGGGCTCCGGGCAGCACGAGGACGGTTTCGGGCTGGGTCAGTCCGACGAGGTGGAGTCGCCGGTCGGGTTCGCGGCGTGGGTGGCGCGGCTGACCGGCGAGGCGGACCCGGCGAAGGCGGCGGGCACCGGCCAAGCGGGTTGCACGTATCGATGGATCGTCGAGCGTGATCAGGTGCTCGGCGGGATCGCGCTGCGGCACGGGGACAGCGACCACGTGCGGTGGGCCGGCCACCTCGGCTACGGCATCCGGCCCTCGGCCCGCCGGCGCGGGCTGGCCACCTGGGCGGTGGGTCGGATGCTCGACGAGGCCCGGGTGCGTGGCATGGATCGACTGCTGGTCGTCTGCGCGCTCGACAATGCCGCCTCGATGAAGACGATCGAGCGATGCGGGGGCATCTTCGAGGGCACCCGGGACACCCCCTTCGGCCCGGCCCGGCGCTACTGGATCGAGCTCTAGCCATGCCCGACGTACCCGGCTCGGAGCCCGCAAATTCACGGAAAGCGCGCCTAATTCCGCGTCGGAGGCCACGTTTTCTCTGAAAGTGCGCGGATCTGACAAGGGGCGGCCGGGTCGGGTGGATCTTGACTGGGGTGGGTGGGCGTGGTCGGGTGGGTGGATGGGAGAGCAGTATCGGGCGCAGTTCGACGCGGAGGTCACGTTCGCCAACGGGGGCGGGCTGCGGACCGACGGGTTCCGGCTGGACATTCCGGGGCGGGAGATCGACGACGCGGCGCTGGCCGCGCTCTTCGTCCGGCACCTCGGACTGCTGATGGTCGCCGACGTACGGATCACCGGCAGGACGATCATCGAGGAGCCGCACAAGGGCGGCCGGGGCGTCACCGCCGAGCCCGGTGACACGGGCCGACGCCTGGTCGAGTTGAGTCACGTGATCACCGACGGCATGACCACCCTGCCCGGCTGGCCGGGCCCCCGGATCAGCGAGTGGCTGACCCGGGAGGCGTCCCGGGCGAACTACGCCCCGGGCACCGAGTTCCAGGTGGGCCGGATCGACATGATCGCCAACACCGGGACGTACCTGGACACTCCCGCGCACCGCTGGGCCGACGGCGTCGACCTCACCGGCGTCCCGCTGGAGCGGCTCGCCGACCTGCCCGGGCTGGTGGTCCGGGTGCCGGCCGGCACCCGCGCGGTGGACCGGCTGCTGCTGGCGCCGTACGACGTCGCCGGGCGCGCGGTGCTGCTGCACACCGGCTGGTCCGCGCACTTCGGCACCGACCGGTACGGCGCGCCGGACGCCCCGTACCTCACCGGGGACGGGGCCCGCGCCCTGGTCGAGGCGGGCGCCGCACTGGTCGGCGTCGACTCGATCAACATCGACGACATGAGCCCGGCATCCGGGGGCGAGCGTCCGGCGCACAGCGCGCTGCTGGCCGCCGGCATCCCGATCGTGGAGCACCTGACCGGCCTGGACGCCCTGCCCCCGGACGGGTTCCGGTTCACCGCCGCCCCGCCCATGGTGGCCGGCATGGGCACCTTCCCGGTCCGCGCCTTCGCCGTCGTCGGCTGACCCGACTCCCCCCGGCGTCGACGCAGGCACCGACGGAACAAGGTGCGGGGCCAGGAAGGCCCGCTGCTCAGTACCGGACCGAGATCCGGCGCTCGACCGCGTCCACCCGGATCTCCCCGCCGTACGGGAGGATCAGCTGCGGGTCGGTGTGGCCGAGGTCGACGTCGAAGACCACCACCGCGTCCGGGCGGTACGGGGCCAGCGCCCGGCTGACCGCCGCCCGCTGCGCCTCGGCCCACGCCAGCCGATCCGCGACCGACCGCGGGTTGTCGAAGTCCCACGCCTTGGGGCGGCCGACGACGACGGCGGGGAAGGCCGCGAGCAGCCCGCGCTCCCCCATGTTCCGCACGATCCGGAACACCTCCTGGGCGCTCGGCAGCTCCTCCGAGGTTTCGAGCACCAGCACCGAGCCGGTCAGTTCCGCGGCGGCGGGGACCCGGTCGGCGGCCATCAGCCAGTGCAGGATCTCCAGGTTGCCGCCCCAGGTGCGCCCCTGGACCACGGTCGACGGGCCCTGCCAGTGCCAGCCGGTGCCGGGGAACATCACCGGCTCCTGCGCCAGGGTGGCCGGGTCGCGCCAGTCGCGCGGCTCGTCGCCCCACTCCGGCGCGGGCGTCAGGTCGTACCAGCCGGAGGTGAACAGGGCGGCGCGCAGCGAGTCGAGGGTGAGCGGGTGCGGCCGGCCGGACCGGCCGAGGTGCACCAGCACCGACCCGCCGTGGTACGCCACGATGCCCAGGCGGTAGAGGTGGTTGAGGACGTTTGTGTTGTCCGAGTAGCCGAAGTAGGGCTTCGGGTTGGCCCGCAGCACCGCGTCGTCCAGGTGCGGGGTGACCGTGATCAGGTCGTCGCCGCCCACGGTGGCGAGCACGGCGGTGATCGTCGGATCGGCGAAGGCGGCGGTGAGGTCCCGGGCCCGGTCCCTCGGGTCGGCGCCCATCGTCCGGGTGGTCGGATACTCCACCGGCTCCAGGCCGAACTCCTCGCGCAGCCGGCGCAGGCCCAGCTCGTACACGTGGGGGAAGAGACCCGGCAGGCCGGCGGAGGGTGAGACGACCGCGACCCGGTCGCCGGGGCGGGGCTTGCGCGGGTAGCTCGGGAAGGTCATGTCCGGACGCTACCGAGCGCGGCCAACGGGTTTTCGGTCGTCCGCCCGGCCTCGATCGGGTGGCGGGCCCCCGTCGGGCAGGGCGGACGAAACGCCCCGAACACGGGCAAGCGGGGCCCTAGGCTGGCGACGTGGACGAGGAGCCGGAGCTGCGGACCCGCGAGTGGCTGCCCCGCACGGCGGCCCTGCTGGTCGGCACCCTGGCCCTGGCCACGGCGTTCATCGCGGCCTACGTGGGGGCGCTGCACCAGCCGACCCCACGCGACGTCCCGGTCGGCGTGGTCCTCGGCGACCAGCGCGCCCAGGCCGTGCTCGCCGGGGTGCGCGACCGGACCGACACGATCAAACCCATCGAGTACGACGACCCGGCCGCGGCCGACGACGGCCTGCTCGGCCGCGAGGTGTACGCGGTGCTGAGCTCGACTCCTGAGGGAAAGCTCCTGCTGACCACCGCCAGCGCGTCCGCGCCCGCCGCCACGGAACTCGTCACCCAGGTGCTGACCACCGCCGCCGGGCGCGCGCGGACCCCGCTCGAGGTCACCGACGAGGTGCCGGTCTCCGCCGACGACCCGCGCGGCCTGGTGCCGTTCTACCTGGCGGTCGGCCTGGTGCTGGGCGGCTACCTGGCGTCGACCGCGCTGGGGATCTCGCTCGGCACCGCCCCGCGCAGTCTCCGCCGGGCCGGCCTGCGGATCGCCTCGCTGGCGGTGCACGCCGTGCTGCTGGCGGTCATCGCCACGCTGCTGGTCGGGCCGGTGCTCGACGTCTGGGACCACGACCTGCCGACGCTCGCCGCCGTCGG
The DNA here is from genome assembly GCF_036906755.1 of Micromonospora sp. CPCC 206171. Classification (NCBI taxonomy): domain Bacteria; kingdom Bacillati; phylum Actinomycetota; class Actinomycetes; order Micromonosporales; family Micromonosporaceae; genus Micromonospora; species Micromonospora sp. CPCC 206171. Next base: position 172,585 of record NZ_JBAKHT010000003.1, read on the forward strand.
CATGCTCGCCGCCTTCGCCGCCGCGATGGTCGCCGCCGCCGTCCAGGCCTGGCTGGGCCTGCTCGGCACCGGACTGGTGATCCTGTTGCTGGTGGTGCTCGGCAACCCCGGCTCCGGCGGCATCTACGCCCCGGAGTTCCTGCCCGCGTTCCTGCGCGGCATGCACCGCTGGAACGTCCCCGGGCTGGCCACCGACCTGGTCAAGTCGGCGGTCTACTTCGACCTGCGGTCCGCCCGGTGGCCGCTGGCCGGGCTGCTGGTCTGGGTCACGCTCGGCCTGCTCGGCCTGCTCACCGCCACCCTGGTACGCGGCCGCCGGGCCGCCCGACGGCCGGGGCGGCAAGTGGACACCAGGCCGGACGCGTGAGCCCCGGCGGAGATCGTGGGGAAGGTGACACCGCGGGCCCCCTCCTTACCGGCGGGTCCCCACGGATACGATCGACGGAGTCGGACAGCGCTGTCCTTCGTACTCACGTAAGGAGCGCATGGTGACCGACCAGCATGACCACGACGGCCCCGACGCCGCCCTGCGGGCCGACATCCGCCGCCTCGGCACTCTGCTCGGCCAGACCCTGGCCCGCCAGGAGGGCCGCCCCCTGCTCGACCTGGTCGAGGAGATCCGCGCCCAGGTCCGCTCGGACGCCCCCGCCGCCGCGCAGCGGCTCGGCGGGCTGGACGTCACCACCGGCACCAAGCTGGCCCGCGCCTTCTCCACCTACTTCCACCTGGCCAACATCACCGAGCAGGTGCACCGCGCCCGGGACCTGCGCCGACGCCGGGCGGCGCACGGCGGCTGGCTGGACCAGGCGGCCAAGATGATCGCCGAGCGCGGCGTGCCGGCCGAGGAGATCGCCGCGGCGGCCCGCCGGCTCGCGGTACGCCCGGTCTTCACCGCCCACCCCACCGAGGCGGCCCGCCGGTCGATCCTGTCCAAGCTGCGCGCCATCGCCGACGAGCTGGACACCGAGACGGCCAACGCCATCCTCTACGGCGCCAGCGACGAGGGGCCGGCCAACCGGCGCCTGGCCGAGCTGCTGGACCTGATGTGGCAGACCGACGAGCTGCGGCTGGACCGGCCGGACCCGACCGACGAGGCCCGCAACGCCATCTACTACCTGCGCGACCTGCACGCCGAGGCCGCCCCGCAGGTGCTCGACGACCTCGCCGACACCCTGCGCACCCTCGGCGTGGAGACCTCGCCGACGGCCCGCCCGCTGACCTTCGGCACCTGGATCGGCGGCGACCGGGACGGCAACCCGTTCGTCACCCCGACGGTCACCCGCGAGGTGCTCCAGATCCAGCACGAGCACGGCATCACCGCCACCGAGGCGGCGATGGAGCACCTGATCAACGAGGTTTCCGTCTCCCGCCGGCTGCGGGCGGTGTCGCTGGACCTCTCCGCCAGCCTCGCCGCCGACCTGGACGCGCTGCCCGAGGTGGCGCCCCGGTTCCGCCGGGTCAACGCCGAGGAGCCGTACCGGCTCAAGGCGCGGTGCGTGCGGGCGAAGCTGGCCAACACCCGGGAGCGGCTGCGCCGGGGCACCCCGCACGTGCCGGGGCGGGACTACCGCGGCTCGGCCGAGCTGATCGCCGACCTGGAGCTGCTGCGCGCCTCGCTGGCCCGCAACTCCGGGCAGCTCACCGCCGTCGGCCGGCTCGCCTCCACCATCCGTACGGTCTCCGCGTTCGGCCTGCACCTGGCCACCATGGACGTCCGCGAGCACGCCGAGGCGCACCACGCGGTGCTGGCCCAGCTCTACGCGGCGGTCGGCGAGGTGTCGGACTACCCGTCGCTGACCCGGCTGGAGCGGACCAAGCTCCTCGCCGACGAGCTGGCCGGCCGCCGGCCGCTGTCGACGCTGGACACCCCGCTGACCGAGAACGCGCAGAAGACGTTCGACGTGTTCGGCGCGATCCGCGAGGCGCAGGACCGGTTCGGCGCCGAGGTGATCGAGTCGTACATCATCTCGATGACCCTCGGCGTGGACGACGTGCTCGCCGCCGTGGTGCTGGCCCGCGAGGCCGGCCTGATCGACGTGCACAGCGGCCGGGCCCGGATCGGCATCGTGCCGCTGCTGGAGACCCCGGCCGAGCTGAACGCCGGCGGTGAGCTGCTGGACGAGCTGCTGTCGCTGCCCGCGTACCGGGCGCTGGTCGCGGCCCGCGGCGACGTGCAGGAGGTGATGCTGGGCTACTCCGACTCCAACAAGGAGGCGGGCATCACCACCAGCCAGTGGTCGATCCACCGGGCGCAGCGGGCGCTGCGGGACGTGGCCGCCCGGCACGGCGTGCACCTGCGGCTCTTCCACGGCCGGGGCGGCACGGTCGGGCGCGGCGGCGGGCCGACGCACGACGCGATCCTGGCCCAGCCGTACGGCACCCTGGACGGCGCGATCAAGGTGACCGAGCAGGGCGAGGTCATCTCCGACAAGTACACGCTGCCCGCGCTGGCCCGGGAGAACCTGGAACTGACCGTGGCGGCGGTGCTCCAGGCGACGCTGCTGCACACCGCGCCCCGCCAGCCGGCCGAGATGCTGGAGCGCTGGGACGCGGCGATGGACGTGGTCTCCGAGGCGGCGTTCCGCTCCTACCGGGGGCTGGTCGAGGACCCGGATCTGCCTGCGTACTTCTGGGCCTCCACCCCCACCGAGCTGCTCGGCGCGCTCAACATCGGCTCCCGGCCGGCGAAGCGGCCGAACACCGGGGCCGGGCTGAGCGGGCTGCGGGCCATCCCGTGGGTGTTCGGCTGGACGCAGACCCGGCAGATCGTGCCGGGCTGGTTCGGGGTCGGCTCCGGGCTGGCGGCGGCGCGGGCGGCCGGCTTGGAGGACGTGCTCGCCGAGATGAACCGCAACTGGCACTTCTTCCGCACGTTCCTGTCGAACGTCGAGATGATGCTCACCAAGACCGACCTGAACATCGCCCGCCGCTACGTGGAGACCCTGGTCCCGAAGAAGCTGCACCCGATCTTCGACAAGATCGAGCAGGAGTACGAGCTGACCAAGCAGGAGGTGCTGGCGGTGACCGCCGCACCGGCCCTGCTGGAGAACTCCCCGGTGCTCCAGCGCACCCTCGCGGTCCGGGACACCTACCTGGAGCCGCTGCACCACCTCCAGGTGGCGCTGCTGCAGCAGTACCGGGACTCCGGGGCCGCCGGGCGCGCGATGGCGACCGCGCCGGGTGGCCGCCGCGCACCGAGCGACGGTACGGCGCTGGAGCGGGCCCTGCTCACCACGGTCAACGGCATCGCCGCCGGGATGCGCAACACCGGCTGACGGACGCGACGAACAGGCCCCGGTCACGCCGACCGGGGCCTTTTCGCGTGCCGTTCAGCCGGCGGTCACCAGTCGCCGCCGCCGAAGTCCCCGCCGCCGAAGTCCCCGCCGCCGAAGTCCCCGCCGCCGAAGTCGCCGCCGCCGAAGTCGGCCGCCTGGTCGGCGCCGCCGACGTCGCCCTGGTCGCCGTAGTCCGCGCCCTGGTCCCCGGCGCCCTGGTCCCCGGCGGCGCCCTGGTCGCCGTAGTCGGCGCCGTCGCCGAAGCCCTCCTGGTAGCCGGCCTCGTAGCCGTAGCCCGGGTCGGCGAAGGCCGGCGAGAAGAGCGCGTCGGCGATCAGCAGCCCGCCGAGCACACCGGCGCCCGCGCCGAGCGCGGTCTTCCACCAGGGGGTGGAGTACCAGCCGGCCGGCACCGGCCGCCCCTGGAAACGCCCACCGGGGTAGTAGTAGGGCGTGTCCCCGCCCGGCTGCGGGCCGGCCTTGAACGTCTGCCCCTGCACCTGCACCTGGCGTTCCTTGGTCAACTCGCCGGCGCCCTGCGCGGCGGCCAGCGGGGGCAGCTCCGGCCCCGGGTCCAGGCCGAGCGCCACCCGCGCCGCGCGGGCGTACGCCAGCCCCTCCAGCGCGGTCTCCCGGGCCAGCCGGTACTGCTGAACCGTTGCGGCCTGCTCCAACTGGCTCCCGGCGGCGTTGTAGCGCTCCCCCGCGTCGACCAGCGCCTGGCGGACGGCCGGGGCGTCGCCGTGCAGGTTCATCACCTGGCCGCCGAGGCGTTCGTACCAGCGCTGGGCGTCGGCGCGCACGTCGGCGAGACTGCGCGCCTCGCGGGCGGCCTGTTCCCGCCGCCACCAGACGAACCCGCCGACCAGGAGGGCCACGAGAATCGCCACGAGCAGAAGTTCCATGCCGCTGAACGTACCCGCAGGCGTGGGGTCGTACCCGTTTGGCAAGCTCTGGGGATGGACTTCTCGACGCTGGCCGTGGTGGTCGTCTGCCTGGCCGGGGGCGGCGCGGCGGGCTGGTACGCCGCCCGGGCCCGGTCGGCCGCCGAGATCGCCCGCCTGGAGGCGACCCTGGCGGCCACCCGCGAGGGCGAGGGGCGGCTGGAGCAGTCGATGCGGGCGCTGAGCTACGAGGCCACCGCCCAGTCGCAGGAGGCGGTGGCCCGGGCGGTCGCCCCGCTGCACGACACCCTGCGCCGCTACGAGCAGCGGGTGGGCGAGCTGGAGCGCGACCGGGTCGACGCGTACGCCGAGCTGCGCGAGCAGGTCCGCGCCATGAGCACGGTCTCCGGCGAGCTGCGCACCGAGACCAAGCAGCTGGTGGCGGCGCTGCGGGCGCCGCAGGTGCGAGGTCGCTGGGGCGAGCACCAGCTGCGCCGGATCGTCGAGGCCGCCGGCATGCTGGAGCACTGCGACTTCAACGAGCAGGTCACCGCCGCCACCGACCACCAGGGGGTCCGCCCCGACCTGGTGGTCCGGCTGCACGGCGGCCGGACGGTGGTGGTGGACGCCAAGGCGCCCTTCGACGCCTACCTGACGGCGATGGAGGCGCGCGACGAGCGGGGGCGGGACACCCACCTCGACGCGCACGCGCGGCACCTGCGGGCGCACGTCGACGCGCTGGCCGCGAAGTCGTACTGGGCGGCGTTCGACTCGACACCGGAGTTCGTGGTGCTCTTCGTGCCGGCCGACCCCTTCCTGGACGTGGCGTTGCAGCGCGACCCGACGCTGCTGGAGCACGCCTTCGCCCGGGACGTGGTGCTGGCGACCCCGGCCACCCTGGTGGCCCTGCTGCGTACGGTGGCCTACTCCTGGCGGCAGGAGGCGCTGGCCCGCAACGCGGTCGCCGTCCACTCGCTGGCCCGCGAGCTCTACGGGCGACTGTCCACCCTGGGCGACCACGTCGGCAAGCTCGGCACCTCCCTCGCGGGGGCGGTCACCGCGTACAACCGCGCGGTGGGCTCGCTGGAGGCGCGGGTGCTGGTCAGCGCCCGCAAGCTGGCCGAGCTGGGCGTCTCCGACCAGGAGCTGGCAGCCCCGGCCCAGGTGGAGGTGGCGCCCCGGCAGCCGCAGGCTCCGGAGCTGGTGGACGGCACGTCCACCCTGGACCGGTCCAGCTAGCGTCCCGGATGTGACAGTACGCACCTGCGCATGTCACGAAGTGGTCACAAGGCAGCGGTCGGTAGTGACACCGCCACAACGCAGCACAAAGGATTCGCTCACGCGTGCCCTGTCATCTCAGGGCCCTGTTCTCTGGAGGAAAGAGAACGTGAGCAAACCCCGCAACCTGAGCCGGCGTACTTCCGCCGGGCTCTTCGCCTCGGTCGTGGCCGCCGGTGCCATGGCCGGCGCGGGCGGCGCCGCCACCGCGAGCGCCGCGCCCGCCTCCACCCCGGACGCGCCGGCCAACGCCGTCGAGGCGCTGGGCGCGCACGACGCCAAGCTGCTCGCCGAGGCCGAGGCGAAGCACGCACCGACCGTCACGCTGATCGTCGCCACCGACAAGGGTGAGGCGAAGGACGTCGCCGACGCGGTGCAGGACCTCGGCGGCACGGTCAGCCAGCGCTTCGACTCCATCGGGTACGTGCTGGCGAAGGTCCCCACCACGAAGGTGCTCAAGACCGCCACGCTGCCGGGCGTCGCCGCGGTCGACCTCGACGAGACCATCCAGCTCCCCGACCCGACGCCGGAGGCCGCGCCGAACGGCGCGACCGCCGCCGAGCAGGGCGAGACCCTGGCCGGGCCGGGCGCCGGCACCGGCGGGGTCAACCCGTACATGCCGACCAACGAGACCGGCGCCGAAGCCTTCAAGGCCGCCCACCCCGAGTGGGACGGGCGCGGGGTCACCATCGGCATCATGGACTCCGGCGTGGACCTGGACCAGCCGGCGCTGCAGAAGACCACCACCGGCGAGCGCAAGATCGTCGACTGGGTCACCTCGACCGACCCGCTCGAGGACGCCACCTGGCGCGCGATGATCACCGAGGTCACCGGCCCGACCTTCACCATCGGCACCACCGCCTGGACGGCCCCGGCCGGCAGCTACCGGTTCGCCACCTTCCGCGAGTCGATCACCGCCCCGGCCGGCGCGACCAGCGAGGTCGGCGGTGACGTCAACCGCGACGGTGACACCACCGACTCGTGGGGGATCCTCTACGCCACCGACACCCACGACATCCGGGTGGACGTCAACGGCAACCGCGACTTCACCGACGACGAGCTGATGCGCCCGTACAAGGAGAAGTTCCAGGTCGGCCACTTCGGCACGGACAACCCGGCCACCGCCGTCCGCGAGCAGATCCCGTTCGTCGTCGAGTACCGCGAGGACGTCGACACCAACCCGGGCGACGGGCAGCCCGGCCCGTACGCCGACTTCGTCAACATCGGCATCGTCCAGGCCACCCACGGCACGCACGTCGCCGGCATCACCGCCGCCAACGACATGCTCGGCAACAGCGCCTTCGACGGCGCGGCCCCCGGCGCCAAGCTGGTCTCCTCCCGCGCCTGCACCTGGACGGGCGGCTGCACCGCCGCGGCCCTCACCACCGGCATGGCCGACCTGGTGATCAACCGCAAGGTCGACGTGGTCAACATGTCGATCGGCGGCCTGCCGGCGCTGAACGACGGCTCGAACGCCCGCGCCCAGCTCTACAACAGCCTGATCACCACCTACGGGGTGCAGCTGTTCCTCTCGGCCGGCAACTCCGGCCCGGGCCTGAACACCATCGGCGACCCGTCGGTGGCGTCCAACGCGGTCAGCGTCGCGGCAAACATCAGCAAGCAGACCTGGCTGGCCAACTACGGCTCGGTGGTCCGCAAGGACAACGCGCTGTTCAACTTCTCCTCGCGCGGTCCGCGCGAGGACGGCGGCTTCAAGCCCAACATCGCGGCCCCCGGCTCGGCGATCTCCACCGCGCCGACCTGGCTACCGGGCAACCCGGTTCCCGAGGCCGGCTACCCGCTGCCGCCGGGCTACCAGATGCTCAACGGCACCTCGATGGCCTCGCCGCAGGCCACCGGCGCCGCCGCGCTGCTGCTCTCCGCCGCCAGGGCGAACGACCAGGGGGTCACCCCGGCCGCGCTGCGCCGGGCCATCTACAGCTCGGCGAAGCCGATCGAGGGCGTCGCCACCTACGCCCAGGGCTACGGCATGTTCAACGTGCCGGGCGCCTGGGAGCTGCTGGACCAGGGCGTCGAGGCCCGCTCGTACACCTCGGACGCGCCGGTCTGCACCGAACTGTCGGCGAACCTGACCCGCTACGACGCCGGCACCGGCACGTTCGTGCCGAACCCCGACCGCGGCGCGGGCGTCTACAACCGGTGCGCCGCCGGGCAGGGCGGCCAGAAGGTCAACCAGACGAAGACCTACAAGGTCAAGGTCACCCGTACCAGCGGACCGGCCGGCAACATCCGGCACGACGTCGACCTGCGCGGCGACGACGGCACGTTCACCGCGCCGAAGTCGGTGGTGCTGCCGCTGAACAAGGCGGTCACCGTCACCGTGGTCGCCAAGCCGCGTACCGACGGGGCGCACGGCGCGCTGATGACCATCGACGACCCGGCCACCAACGTGGTCGACTTCGAGGTCTCCACCGTGGTGGTCGTCTCGAACGACGTGAAGAAGCCCGACTACTCGTGGTCCACCGAGGGTTCGGTCGACCGCAACAGCTTCACCTCGTACTTCCTGACCGTCCCGGCCGGCGCGGGCGCGCTCCAGGTCAACCTCTCCGGCATCGCCACCGGCTCGCAGACCCGGTTCATCGCCATCAACCCGTACGGCATCCCGGTGGAGAGCACCGCCAGCACCGCCTGCTACACCAACTTCTCCAACCCGGCGGGCTGCAAGCCACAGGAGCGGGACTACCAGAACCCGATCCCGGGTGTCTGGGAGATCGAGGTGGAGGCCCGGCGCACCTCGCCGGCGCTGAACAACCCGTACCAACTCCAGGCCCGGGTGCAGGGCGTGCAGGTCGAGCCGGCCACCGTGGCACTGCCGTCGGTGACCGCCGGCACCCCCACCGAGGTCACCTGGGGTCTGACCAACACCTTCGGTCCGGTGTCGGTGACCGGCCAGGGCGGCGCGCTGTCCAGCGTGCACGCCGAGCGGCCGACCATCGCCCAGGGCGCGCAGCAGGAGTACACCGTGACGGTGCCGGCCGGGGCGACCAGCTTCACGGCCCGGATCGGCAACACCGCCGACCTCGGCGCCGACCTGGACCTGTCGGTCTTCCTGGGCGCCACCCGGGTGGGCCGGTCGGCCGACGGTGACTCGGAGGAGGCGGTGACCCTGACCGACCCGACCGCCGGCACCTACCGGGTCGTGGTGGACGGGTACGCCGTCGACGGTCCGGGCACCAGCACCGCCTACGACTACCGGGACTCGTTCTCGGCGCCGTCGCTGGGCACGCTGACCGCCCCGACCACTCCGCTGCCGCTGGACAACGGCGACACCGCCACCCTGACCGGTACGGTGACCGCCCTGTCGGCCCCGGCCGCCGGCCGGGAGCTCTACGGCGACCTGGCCGTCACCACCACCGAGGGCGCGGTCGTCGGCCGCGGCTCGGTCGCGATCGGCGCGGTGAACTGAGCACCGCCTGACGGCGGTCCCCGGACCGCCCAGCACCACAGGAGCCCGTCCCCGGTCCCCGGGGGCGGGCTCCCCCTTCGCCCCTTTGCTCTGCTGCGGCGGGGGCGACACTGGGAGCGCTTCGCCGTCGCCGGGAGGGCAGCAGAGCAAAGCGAGCGGGAAAGGCCCCCGCCCCCGGACGGTCGGCGCTTGTCTCAGGAGCGGCGGGCGGACTCGACGACGAAGGGGGTGCCCTGCTGGCAGGTGGTCATCATGTCGGGCTTGGGCTGGCCGGTGACGGTGACCCGGGCGCCGACGGTGAGCACGTCCCGGGGGCCGCCGATGAGCTGGTAGCCCTCGACCAGCAGGCAGTTCGGCTCCACCCCGGCCTGGACGGTGCCGGTGATCGTGGTGGCGCCGGGGCCGGGCGGCACGCTGGCGCCGGCCGGCGGCCGCTTCGTCGGGGGCAGGGCAGTCGGGGGCGCGGCGGTCGGCGGGACCCCGGTCGGGTCGCCCGGCTTCGCCGGGCCGCTGCTGGGCGCACTGGTCACCGGCGATCCTTCCGAGGGGCTGGGGGTGCCCGTCCGGTCGTCGCCGGCCGGACCGCCGCAGGCGCTCAGCGCCGCGCAGGCGACCAGGGCGGCGAGGACCATCCGAGGAGTCTTCATGCCCAGTGGGACGTGGCCGATCGACGATCCGTTCCCGGTCAGGCCCGGGCGGCGGCGGCCTTCATGTCGCGCTTGAGCTCCTGCGGCAGCGAGAAGGTCAGCCGCTCGTTGGCGGTGGTGATCTCCTTGACGTCGGTGAAGCCGCGCGCGGCGAGGTGGGTCAGCACGTCCTGCACCAGCTCGTCCGGCACGCTCGCGCCGGAGGTGACGCCGACCGTGCCGGCACCGGTCAGCCAGGCGTCGTCGATCTCGTGCGCGAAGTCGACCAGGTGCCCGGCGCGGGCGCCGGCGTCCAGGGCGACCTCGACCAGGCGCACCGAGTTGGAGGAGTTGCGCGAGCCGACGACGATCACCACGTCGCACTCGGGGGCGATCTCCTTGACCACGTGCTGGCGGTTGGAGGTGGCGTAGCAGATGTCGTCGCTGGGCGGCGACTGGAGCAGCGGCAGCCGGGACTTGAGCCGGGCGACCGTCTCCAGCGTCTCGTCCACCGACAGGGTGGTCTGGGAGAGCCAGACGACCTTGTTCGGGTCCCGCACGGTGACCTTGTCGACGCCCTCGGGGCCGTCCACCAGCTGGATGTGCGCGGGAGCCTCGCCGGCGGTGCCGATGACCTCCTCGTGCCCCTCGTGGCCGATCAGCAGGATGTCGTAGTCCTCGGCGGCGAACCGCTTCGCCTCCTGGTGCACCTTGGTCACCAGTGGGCAGGTCGCGTCGATCGCCTTCAGCGAGCGCGCCTTCGCCTGCTCGTAGACCTCCGGGGCGACGCCGTGCGCGGAGAAGATGACGGTGGCGCCCTCCGGCACCTCCTCGTTCTCCTCGACGAAGATCGCGCCCTGGGCCTCCAACGTCCGCACCACGTGCTTGTTGTGCACGATCTGCTTGCGCACGTAGATCGGGGCGCCGTAGAGCTTGAGCGCCTCCTCCACGGTCTGCACCGCCCGGTCGACGCCCGCGCAGTAGCCGCGGGGCTTGGCCAGGAGCACGCGCTTGCCGGTCCGGGGGGTCGTCTCAGCCTGGGTCACCCGACCATCGTACGTGCCCGGTTTTCCGCCGGCAGCGGCTGCGACCCGCACCACAGCCGGGGTCGGGGACTGGCGCAAATGGCGGACCGGCAGCGCGCACGGCCACCGGCGCCATCCGAAACCGCATTTCGAGTACGAAAGGACGCGCGTCATGGGCTCCACGGTCGCCGACGGCTGGACGATCAGCACGTTCGGCGCCGCCGCCGCGCACTGGGAACACACCATCGCGATCACCGAGCGAGGGCCGTGGGTGCTCACCGCTCGCCCCTGCGAGCGCCGGACCGGCGCTCGCCACGCTCGGTTGAACGGCGTCACCGGCCCAGGCGGTCGCCCCCGGGCGCCCCTTCGCCGCCGGCGACGATGCGCATCATGAGATCCAGTGCCTGGTGTAGCACGGCCCGGCTGCCCCGGGTGTCCACACCGAGGCTCTCGGAGTTCTGGATGTGCGACAGCATGTAGTAGGGCATCAGGAACATCGGCGCGATGATCCGCCGGTCGAACGTCGCCGGGTCGGTCGGGTCGATCTCACGCAGCAGCGACAGGAACCGTTTCGCCCGCACGGGGTCGAACTCGCCCCACCGCAGTGGTGTCAGGAAGCCGTCGTCGTAGTCCCACTCGTGGCGCAACCGGCGGCTGATCTCGTCGACGTCCATCCGGCCTCCCGTCCCTCCACCGCAGGACACCACAGTCGGCGCGGTGCCGCCGGCCCGCCGATCCGGGCCGGCGGCAGGGCGGTGCGTAGGGTGGGCGGGTGACCGACGCCCCGCGCAGCACCCCCGAGGAGCCCTGGCCGGTCCGGGTGGTCAGCCAGAAGGTCGGCGCCTGGATCGCCAAGCTCGGCTGGGTCTGGGTGGACGGCCAGGTGGCCCAGATCAGCCGGCGACCCGGCGCCAGCACCGTCTTCCTCACCCTGCGCGACCCGTCCGCCGACCTCAGCCTGACCGTCACCACCAACCGGGACGTCCTCGACTCCGGTGCGCCGGAGCTGCGCGAGGGCGCCCGGGTGGTGCTGCACGCCAAGCCGGAGTTCTACGCGGCCCGGGGCACGCTGAGCCTGCGCGCCGACGAGATCCGCCAGGTGGGGCTCGGCGAGCTGCTGGCCCGGCTGGAGAAGCTCAAGAAGCTGCTGGCGGCGGAGGGGCTCTTCGACCGGTCCCGCAAGCGCCGCCCGCCGTTCCTGCCGCAGCGGATCGGGCTGATCACTGGCCGCGCCTCGGCCGCCGAGCGGGACGTGCTGACCAACGCCCGGCGGCGCTGGCCGGCGGTGGAGTTCCGCACGGTCAACGTGGCGGTGCAGGGGCCGAGCGCGGTGCCGCAGATCGTCGACGCGTTGAAGGTGCTCGACGCCGACCCGAGCATCGACGTGATCATCCTGGCCCGGGGCGGCGGCGGCATCGAGGATCTGCTGCCCTTCTCCGACGAGGCGCTGTGCCGGGCGGTCTTCGCCTGCCGCACCCCGGTGGTCAGCGCGATCGGCCACGAGACGGACGCACCGCTGGTCGACTACGTCGCCGACGTCCGCGCGTCCACGCCGACCGACGCGGCCAAGCGGGTCGTGCCCGACCTCACCGAGGAGGTCCGCCTCATCGGTCAGGCCCGGTCTCGGCTGGAACGCGCGGTGCGCAACCTGGTCGACCGGGAGTCGCACCGGCTGGACCTGCTCCGGTCCCGACCGGTGCTGGCCCGCCCGCAGGTGATGGTCGACCAGCGGGCCGCCGAGGTGAGTGCGCTGCGGGACCGGACCCGCCGCTGCCTGGCCCACCGGCTCGGCGCTGCGGACGACGACCTGCGGCACACCCTGGCCCGGTTGCGCGCGCTCTCCCCCGCGGCCACCCTCGACCGCGGGTACGCGATCGTGCAGCGCGCCGACGGCCACGTCGTCCGCGCCGCCGCCGAGGTGGCCAAGGGCGACCCCCTGCGGGTACGCCTCGCCGACGGCGAGCTGACCGCAACCGTCGACAGCTGAGATGCGCACCGAGGAGGCTCGGTGTCAGGCTACGAGCTTTCGCAGCCTGACACCGAGCCTCACCTTCGCTACGGCTGACCATTGAGGCCGGCCGGTCAAGGCGTCAGACGTCCTCCTCGTCCGGCTCATAGCCTGATGCAATCAGGTGAGCCCGAACCCGCTCGACGTCCGCCGGCAACGGTCGCCGGGTACTCATGGCGGCGGCGGCGTCGTTCTCCACGACCACGACTTCTCCATCGATGAACTCCGCGACCAGGCGGGCGAGACCGCGTTCTGAGAAGTCCTCGGACATCACGACGAGAAGCGGAAGATAGTCCTCCTCCGGCAGACCGTCCGGGTAGGCCCGGCGAAGGACCTGCAGCGACGGCATCAGCCATTCAGGTAGCACGACTACCTCCCGAGCAAATTGGTGGACGGGTGGACGATGGCGTCGAAGTCCACCCCTTGGGCGGCCGCACCCCGCAAGGCCCGCATGTCGGCCGTGAAGATCGGAATCCCCATCCTGTCCGCGGTCCCGAAGATCTGGATGTCGCTGGGTTCGATCTTGTTGGTCGGCTTGAGCGCCGCTGCCCTGGCACTCGGATTGTCAGCCACCACCTCCACCTGCTTCATGAGATCGTCGGCCAGAGACTTCTCGTAGGGACCCGCAAGGCGGCTCACCGCATCCCCGAATTCGTCCGCGGCCGTCTGTGGCATGACCATGCCACGGCCACCGATCTGGGCCCGCAGGCGATCCGCCACATTCTGATCGGCGCTGGCGAGCGCCCTGCCGGTGCCTGAGTCAAGGGCGACCTTGCCCCCCTTTGCGGCCGTACCGGCCTTGGCGGCTTTGGCGAGCTTCCCTACCGGCGTGATGCCGGCCAGAGCCCAACCACAGGCGCTCTTCGAGCCATCGTCGCAGCGCTTGCCGTCGCTGATCCCGGTGAACTCGCCGAATTTGCTGTTGGCAAGCCGGTTGCCGGCCTCCTCCTTCTCCTTCGGATCACCCCCGATGTTGGTGGCCGACCCCTCCTGGAGGTCGCCGCCGATCTGGTCGGCCGTGCGCAGCGCGTCCCCGGCCTTGTCCCACTCCTCGGAGCCGGTGATGTCGTCGCCGATCTCCTTGATCGCGTCGCCGATCTCGTCGAGCAGCGCGAGGTGCCCGTCGAACTCCACGAAGCTGATCGGGTTGCCGCCGGCAAGCGCGTACCGGTTCTGGGTCAGCGGATCGAGGGCCAGCCCCAGGTCGGACAGGGAGTTGTTGAACATGTCCTCCTGGAGGAACCGGCCGACGTCGGGGCCGAACCGGCGGGCGCCCATGTCGTAGCTGGCCGTGTCACCGGGCAGCGCCGACGGCGTGGTGGCCGAGGACTGGGTGCCCGAGTCCTCGCGCTTGCCGGTGTACTGGTACGGGTTGATCGGCGCCTGGTCGTCGGTGTCGCCGCTGGTCAGCGCCTGCGGGTCGGTGTCCGGCGCGTCCGAGCCGCCGTACGCGTCGTAGCCGTAGGAGGCCTTCACCTTGCCGGCGTCGTCGATGAGCTGGGACACCGAGCCCTTGGCGTCCTTGCCGTAGCTGTACCAGTCCTCCGAGCCGCTGGTGTTGCTGCGGTCGGTCATCGACATCCGGCGGCCGTACGCGTCGTAGGAGAAGGTCTTGGTGCGCGGGTTGTCACCGCCGGCCTGCTTCTCCTCCGTCACCTGGGTGCTCAGGCCCTGGTAGGTGAAGTCGGTGGTGCGGTCCTTGCCGGTGCCGGCGTGGTCCTCCACCTCCTTGCTCGTGCGGTCCAGGGCGTCGTAGGTGTAGTCGGTGCGATCGGTGGGCGTCGCACCGCCGCTGTACTGGCGGACGCCGGCCAGCCGGTTCAGGTAGTCGTAGGCGTAGTCGGTGATCAGGTTGGCGGAGCCGCCCTGCCCGTCGCTGCGCCCACAGTCCGCCTGGCTGCCGGCTGCCAGGGTCAGGCAGTCGGTGTTGCCGTCCTGGTCGTACCAGTACTTGCCGGTGGCGCCCCCGGTCGAGACCTCCTTGAGCTGGTCGGCGTCGTACCGCTTGGTGGTGGTCGTTCCGGTATCCGCGACCTCGGTGGTCACGTTGCCGGCCCGGATCGCCGTGTTGCCCAGCAGGTTCGCCGGCTCGTCGAACTTGTAGCTGGCGACCTTGCCCTCGCGCTTCTGGTGCTTGACCAGCCGACCCCGTGCGTCGTACTCGTAGGTCGCCAGACAGGTGGCCGGGCCTACGCAGGTGGTCGCTCCGTCGCCCTCCGCCCGCTTGAGGATGAACCGGTCGCTGGTGCGGTGCCCGTCGACGTAGCGGTTGGCGTCGTCGTAGTAGCCGACGTCGTGCGACTCGGTCACCGTGCCGGTCGACGAGGTCGTCCTCAACGTCCGGAGCTTGCCGTTGTCGAAGAACGTCCAGTCGGTGGTCTGCTTCTTCGACCAGGCCGTCGAGTCCGTCGTGCAGCCGTCACCGGCCCGGAAGAACTCCCGCTTCTTCTCCAGCCCGTCGCCCCAGAACGTGTTGACGATGCGCTGGTCGCCCTTGCAGGCGCCGTCCGTGCCCAGGTCGAGCTGCGTGGCGAGCCAGTCGTTCTCGGCGTAGGTGAGCTTGTACGTGCGCGGCGCGTTGGTCTCGCTCCCGGCGTCCGTCTCCTCGCCGTTCTCGGCTCGCTCGGCGATGTTGCCGGCCAGGTCGTACTTGTAGGTGGCGAACCGCCAGTTGGTCTGGTCCTCCTTGCGGTGCCGGACCTTGGTGATCTCGCTGAAGGCGTTGTACGTCGACTGCGTCCGGACCGCCTTCTCCCCCGGGTCGGTGAGGCCGGCGGCGTCCAGCGCCGCGACGAGGTTGTTCTCCGCGTCGTAGGTGTAGGTGCTCGCCTGCCCCTTGCGGTCCACGCGCCGCCGCTGCTGCCCGTCGTTGAAGTACTCCCAGGTCATCCGGCGGTCGTCGTCGAGCTGCCCGGGCGTGCTCTTCAGCTCGACCTGCCGCTCGATCTGCCAGCCCTGCGCGCTGTAGTCGAAGTGCACCATCGGGTTGCGCGGGTCCTTCGACGTACGGATCCAGCCCGGGTCGAAGTACGTCATCCGGGTCCGGGCGTTGTCGGTCACCGACGCCGGGTCGGACTGGGTGACCGGCAGGCTGGTCCAGGCCAGGTTGCCGTTGGCGTCGTACGACTGGTGCTGGTACTGCCGCTCGGTGCCGTCCTTGGCGTCGAAGGGCAGCGCCACCCGGGTCATCAGGTTGCGAGCGTCGTAGCTGTACGACGTGACGTAGTCGGTGTACGGGCCCGCCCCGCCGGCGTCCGAGCCGCGCGGCGAGATCATCCGCGACCGGTTGCCGTTCCTGTCGTACTCCATGCGGGTGGTGGCCCACCGGCCGGTCGCCGCGTCGATCAGCTCCTTGACCAGGACCGGCGCGTCGCGCTGGTCGTAGTCCGTAGTGCTCTGCCGGGTACGGCCGGTGACGATGGCCTGCTGCTGTCCCTTGACGTTGCCGTTGGCGTCGTAGTCGGTGGTGGTGGTGTTGCCCAGCGGGTCGTGGCTGGCCGTCTGCCGGTGCGCGGCGTCGTAGTCGTAGGTGGCGGTGTAGCCGACCCCGGTGAGCGGGCCGGTGCCCGGGCACTGCACCGACGCCACGTCGGCCCGCGGCGAGGTGACCGACCGCAGGTCACCCGCGACGTCGTAGCAGAGGTGGGTGTAGCGGACGTCCGTCGGCCCGGTGCCGTAGCGGGCCTCCCGGGTCTGCCGGTCCAGGGCGTCGTAGCTGTACAGGGTGGTGTGGTCGTCCGCCACGGTCGCGCTGAGCACACCCTTGGGGGACGTGGTCCGCACCATCCGGCCGGCGTCGTCGTAGCCGAAGGTGCTCCGCTCGCGGGCCGGGTCGACGCTGGTGTCAGAGTTCGACACCGTGATGGGCCGGTCCATCGCGTCGTACGCGGCCACCGCGTACGAGCCGGCGGTGCCCAGCTCGGTGGCGGTGCCGAAGTGCGGGTCGACGCGGCGCGTCACGTTGTCGTTCGCGTCGAACTCGACGCTCGACCAGATCAGCTGACCGCGCTCGGTGGCAGTCGACTTCGGGGCGCTCTGCCGCCCCATCCGGTGAAAGCTGTCGTAGTCGAAGAACGACTTGTAGGCCCGCTCGTCGGTGCCGCTGTCCCCGACATGGTTCGGGTCCTGGACCCAGCGCAGCAGGCCGTCGACGTCGTAACCGAACCGGGTGACGTTGCCCAGCGGGTCACGCATCTCGGTCGGCTGACCCGAGAGGTCGTAGGACGGGTAGGTGGTGGGCGCGTTGCCGTTGGCGTCGCGGACCGCGGCGACGGTGCCGGGGGCGGCGCTGCCGGCCAGGTTGTAGTCGTAGTCGCTCACCGCACCGGTCGGGTCGGTGATCTTGTCGATGTTCCCGGCGGTGTCGTACGAGTACCGGGTCAGGTAGTCGTTCTCGACCAGCGGGGTGGCGACCCCCTTCGGCGAGGTGACTGTCTCGATCAGGGAGAGGTGCTTGCCGACGTCCGAGGGGTCGACCGCCTGATCGAGGTAGGTCATCTTGGTGGTGTTGCCCAACTGGTCCGTCTGGAGCGTCGGGTAACCGTTGGGGTTGTACTCGTACGTGGTGAGCTTCCCAGTCGGCTCGGTGACCTTGCTGACCTTGTAGTCCGCCGACCACTCGACCCCGGTGGCCTGGTTGAGCGGGTTGACGATCCGGGTCACCTTGCCGGTGGTGTCGTAGGTGTACTTGGTGGTGCGCGACTCGGGGGCGGCGACGGTGGTGACGGAGTTGTCCGGGTCATAGGCAAACGTCGTCGTCTTGTCGGCCCGGTTCGTCCGCGACTTCAGCTTCCAGCGCAGCTTCGGGTCGTCACTCGGCCCGTAGTAGGCGAAGGTCGTCTCGGTGCCCCGCGGGTCCCGCACGCTGTACAGGCGGCTGGACTGGTTGCCCACCTTCGCCGGCGGATTGACCCGGACCTCCGGATCGGGGATCGCCGGGCCGGTGCCGTTGGAAACGGTATACGTGAAGACGAACGACCGGTCCGTCAGAGCGGCCCCGGCGGCGGTGGTGCCGCCACGCTGGGTGAGCCGCAGCAGATTGCCGTCGTCGTAGTAGTCGAAGTCCAAGGCGGAGCCGGAGTGGTCCGTGATCCGCTGGACGTTGCCCCGGACCCGCGCCTTCTTGATCTCGTCCTTTGACCAGTAGTCAATGGTGAAGGCCCGGCCGCCCGGGTCGGTGACCCTGGTGATCCGCTTCTTCGGCCCGCCCGGGTCCTCACCCGGCGGGGTGTCCTGCAGGGTGTAGGTCAGGGTGTTGTCGTTGCGGTCGGTCACGGCGGTCGGGTAGCCGTCCGCGTCGAACCAGTAGGTCACCTTGTCCGGCCGGGTGAGCCGCCAGCGCCGATCCGCCGGGTTGGTCGGCATCTCCCGGAGGTAGAGGTTCACCCCGGGTGGCTCCTGCCACCGGGTGCCGCCCGCGCCGTCGTCCTGCCCGGTGAAGTGGTGCCGGGTGCCGTCGCCGTCGATCAGGTCGACCTCACGCGGGTTCGGCCGGGGGTGCAGGTCGAGCTGGCTGCCGATCCGGACCAGCCCGCTCATCGACATGGAGAAGTTGTTCCCCGCCGGGCTGCGGGACTGGTCCTCGAGGGTGTTGTAGGTCAGGTCGACCATGCTGGACAGGCCCCGCCCGGGCGCGAAGAAGGGCGAGTAGCGCACCAGCATGTTGCCGCTGGCCACGTTCGTCATCGTGGTCATGCCCGCGCCGACGTCCTCGGCGTCGTACTGCCAGTAGCGTTCGAGGCCGAGCAACTCGTTCTTCATCACCGTGATGTCACGGACAAGGGGCTGGTCGCCCTTGGTGGAGTGCCAGGCCTTCGACACGGTGTTGTAGAGGTCGAAGCGCAGCTCGTACTGGCCCATCCGCAGGCCCGGCGGCAGCTTCGGGGGCTGCACGGTCACCGGCACCGGCGTGCTGGCGGCCGGGCCGATGGTCGGGAAGGTCCCGTCGGCCTTGCCCTGGAGCAGGACCGCGCCGTTCTTCGCCACCCAGCGGTACCACAGCTCGGTGTTCGCGGCGCTCCAGGTCGCGGTGGACTTGTTCGCCACGCTCAGCTGGGTGCAGAACGCCTCGGCCGGGCAGGTGCCGCCGGTCGCCGGCGCCATCTGGGTAGGGGCCTGCGCGACCGAGACACCCAGGCTGCCGCCACCGATGCCGCTGCCGTCGACTGTCCCGGTGTACGGGTCCTGCGTGGGCGCCGACGCCGACGGGTTCTCCCGCATCACCGCGGGCACGTCGGCGTCCGTCGAGTACGGCTGGGCCACCGTGACGTCGGTGTCGTACTGACTGTTCGGGTCGTTCTTCAGGTAGACGGTGACCGGCGCGGACGCGGCCGACACCCGCCCCATGGAGTCGAACTCCCGGTGCTGCACCTGGTGGGCGCCGTCCGCCCAGGGCTCCAAGGGATTGCTGGTGTTCCAGATGAGCCCACAGCCGTGGATCAAGCCTTGGTCCCAGACGCCGCAATATTCGCCAGAGGTGGTCACAGGAACGCCGTCGACCAGCAGCTCGAAGCCCGCGACTCCCGAACCCGGTTGATACGCGTCCTGAGCGATCTCAACCGTCCGGGCACCCGAGATCACCGCATCGGGCCCGATTCCCGCGTGCCACTGCATCTGGGAGTCGAGGGGAGCCAGGGCGGTGAACCCGACCTCCGGCGATGCCGTGGTGTTGCCGGCGACGTCGACCGCTTGCGCCACCACCCCGTGGTAGCCCTCGGCAAAGGTCGGTTTCACCGTGAACGGCGCGCTCGTGTCCTCACCCAGCAGCATGCCGTCCTCGTAGAACCGGACCTTGGTGACCTGGATGTCGTCCCCGACGCTGGCGCGCAGGATCACTGACCCCGTGGTCACCTGCGCACCCTGCTGCGGCTCGGTGACGAACACCTGAGGTCCACGCGCGGCGGTCTTGTCACTGAAGGTGACGGTCAACGTGGGCGCCTGCGCCCCGGCGTCGTCGGAGTGGTAGGTCAGGTAGGAGTTCGTCGCGCCCGGCGTCTCGGTCGGCGCGGCGAGTACCGCACCGTGGTTCGGCGCGACGCCGGCGACCCACTGGCGGACCAGCGCGGCGACGTCGACACTTTCGCTGCCAGCGGCGGTGCGGCTGCGCGCGGGAAGGGTGGCCGAGGCCGCCTCGATGTCGCCACCAGCGGTGCGCCAGCGCACCCCGGCCTGCGCCTCGTTCCAGTTGGCCCCGGAACCGTCGCAGGCCCCGGTCGCGGCGCCCTCGCTCCACTCCCGGTTGATCCGGCGCACGCCCACCTGGCCGCCGTAGCCGCTGCCCTGGTAGGACATCGACAATGTCGCCGCGCTGACCGTCGCGCCGGCCGGGATGTCGCGCAGATCGAAGCGGACGAGGGAACGATAGACGTGGCCGTCGGAAGCGGTGCCCACGCGCATCGTGGTGGCCGCGCCGTTGTTGAACCAGTCGTCGCATCCCTGCGGGGAGGTGGTGTCCCGGTGTACGAAGGTCCCGCCGCCGGTGCCCAGGCTGGCCGGCACGGTCAGGCGCGCCGTGTCACGGGCGGGCAGCCAGGCGGTCAGCTCGTTGGAGGTCACCTCGCTGCTGCCGGTGCTGCGCACCCGGTAGTAGAAGGTCCGCTCCGGCGCGCCGGTGGTGTCCGCCCAACGGGTCACCGACGGATCACCGATCCGGGCCAGCAGCGTGGCGGCGGTGGGGGTGAAGCCGACGGTGGTGGACCGGTGCACCTCGTACCCGCTGCCGGTGTCGGGCCGGTTCCAGCGCAGTTCGGCGCCGGTGGCCCGGAGCAGTGGGGCGGCCAGGTTGATCGTGGCGGCCGCCCGGGCGGCGGGCGCGCCGGGGTGCGACGGCAGCACCGGCACCCCGTAGAGCATGAGCCCCAACAGGGCGAATGTGAGCAGCAGTAGTCGAACAGGCGGCTTCCAGGCCATGCGTGAGGCTCCCCCGTGTTCCATCCCGGACCGACCTGCTGCCGGTTCGGACAGTGATCCCGCAGGCACGATGCGTGCGGAAAAGCCACCGTCGCAGGGCGCCGATCAACCGGTCAACGAGCTCCTCTCACAACATCCTGGGAATCAGACAACTGCCTCCTGAGTCGCCAAACAGGAATGGATTGCTTCCAAGCGGTCCACCCAACGGACTGCGGCGGACGGTCCGTTCAGGGGCTCGGTCCTACGATCCGGCCGAGGCGAGCCTCGGGAGATCAGCCGACAATGGCAGCTGAGCTGGGACTTCCTGCGCATCGGCGACCAGGCCCCGGAGACGCGACATCGCGACGGTGGTCAATAAGGCAAGGTCGGGCGTGTCGCAACACGAACGGGAGGTACGGAACGACGGCGGCATGGAAATTTCATCGAACGGTCAGCCCGGTGAACGCCCACCTGCGGCCGCCCCCGCAGCCGGACCCGCCTTCCGGCCGCTCGCACGCCTATCGGTCGGCGACCGGTCGGCGGCCCACGTGCCCGGCGATGTGGTGGGATGTACGCGATGACTGACGAGACGAAGGACGAGCGGCTCAGCTACGAGCAGGCTCGCGCCGAGCTGGCCCAGGTGGTCGAGAAGCTGGAGGCCGGCGGCACCTCGCTGGAGGAGTCGCTGGCACTGTGGGAGCGCGGCGAGAAGCTGGCCGAGGTCTGCCAGCGCTGGCTGGACGGCGCCCGGGCCCGCATCGACGCCGCCCGGCAGGCCGCCGACTCCTGATGCCCGCTTCGCGCAGCGGACAGCAGGCGGCGGGGCGGCCGACAGCCGCCCCGCCGCCGGAGTCGTCAGCTCAGTCGAACAGGTTGTAGAACTCCTTGGGCGCCTCGACCACCTGGTCGGCCGGCGGCTTCTGCGCGGCGGCGGCGTTGCCGTAGTCCGAGTAGGTGACCTTGATGTCCTGCGCGGCGTTCTGGCCGGCGGCCGGGATCTGGACCACCATCTCGCTGAGCCGGCCCTGCGGGTCCAGCTTCGCCGTGAACGGCACCGACTTGGCCTGCGGGCCGAGCGCGGTGATCACGGACTGGTCCACCGAGCCCGCCTCGGCGGCCCTCGACACGTCGAGCGTGCCGGCGTAGGTGCCCTGGCCGGTCTGCCGTACCTCGGTGATGCCCTGGGTCAGCACCTCGCTGCCGGCCGGATCGATCTTGTCGAAGTCGAAGCCCAGCGCCTTGTTGCCCTTGATCCGGGTCTGGTCGAGGTGCTGGTACTTGCCGAGGTTGAGCTTCTCCGCGCCCGGGATGCTGCCGGCGGACTTGCCGCCCAGCTCCAGCTTCACCCAGCTGTCCGGCTTGGCGTGGATCAGGTCGAGCTTCATCGACAGGTCCGAGGACGCGTCACCGATCAGGACGCGCATCTCGGCGCTCTGGCTGGGCTCGTGCACCTGCCCCTCGGCGCTCGAGCCGGCGCCGGACATGGTGAACCGGAAGTTGCCGTTCCTGATCTCGTTGGTGGAGTTGAGCAGGGCCTGCTTGGCGTCGCCGTTGACCGCGCCGGAGGCGCCCGGCGAGGCGCTGCCGGAGACCGTGGGGGACGCGGAGGCCCCCGCCTCGCCGGTCCCGGTGCTGTTGCAGGCGGCAAGCCCAGGAGTGAGCAGCGTCGCGGCGAAGACCGCCGCGCTGAAGCGCCGAATGGTCACGTGAACCTCTCAAGTGGGTCGTCCGGCCCGCGGGGGCGCCGGAGGCGTGGCGTCGAGGCCTTGCACCTGCCCCGCCGCACGAGTCCCGTCCGGCCGACGGAACGAGCCGGCGAGGTCGCGTACCTTCTGTTCCCTGACGCCGCGTTCGGCAATCCCTGTCCGGTCCACCTGATGGAACGCCACTCCTCGGGTGGGGGCGGCGGACCACGCCGCACCCACCCGAGCGGGCGGTCAGTCCTTGAACATCTCGTAGATCTGGTCGGACGCCTCGACGACCTGCTTCGCCGGGGGCTTCTGCACCGGCGTGGCGGTGCCGTAGTCGGCGTACCGCACGGTCATGTCGTAGGCCTTGGTGTCACCCACCGCGGGCATCTGCACGGTGAACTCGGTCAGCCGGCCCTGCCCGTCGAGCTTGGCGGTGAACGGCAGGGCTCCGGCCTTCTCGCCCAGCTTCTTGATGTCGTCGGCGTCGAGCATGTCCGAGTCGGTGAGCTTGCTGGCGTCCAGAGTGCCGGCGTAGGCCCCCTCGCCGGTCTGCTTCACGTCGGTGACCGCCTTGACCAGCGCGTCACTGCCGGCCGGGTCGACGTCGGCGAAGTCGAACTCCAGGTTCTTGGCGCCCTTGACCTTGGTGCGGTCGATGTGCTGGTACTTGCCCTTCATCGCCTTGAAGGCGGGGATGGCGTCGGCCATCTCGCCGCCGAGCTCCAGCTTCACCCAGCTGTCGGTGTCGATGAAAACGAGGTGCATGTTCATCGACATGTCGTCGGCGGAGGCCGCGCCGGTGGCGATCTTCATCTCGGCGCTCTTGGACGGAAGGTGCACGGTGCCGCCACCGTTCACCTCCGGCCCACCGGTCATGGTGAAGGTGAAGTTGCCCTTGCTGATCTCCTGGGTGGAGGCGAGCAGGGCCGCCTTCGGGTCGGCCGGGGTCGGCGAGGCGGCGGCCGTGCCGTCGGAGTCGGCGGACTCCGACTTGCAGGCGGCCAGGCCGGGAACGAAGAGGGCGGCGGCGAGGACACCGGCGCTCCACCGTCGAAGGTTCACGTTGTTCTCTTTCCGCGAGTCTGCACCCGGCCACGACGGGCCGGGAATCGAGCCGGGGCAGCCTAACGGAAGGCGGTCCCGCCGGGGTCCCGCGGCGTCAGCGCAAGGCGCCGGCGAGCTGCCGCAGCTCGTTCTCCCGGGCGTCGCCGATCACCAGGATCGTGCGGTTCGGTTCGAGCAGCACCAGGGCCTGGTCGTTGCCCCGGCCGGTGTACCGCTGCCAGTTGCGCCCGCCCAGGTCGGTGGGCCCCTGGGGCTGCCCCTCGGCGGTCAGCTCGGCGGGCAGCATCTGCTCCGGCGGCACGTTGCTCTGCACGAGCTGGACGCCCCGCCCCTCCGGAGTGAGATAGCCGACACGCAGGTTGGCGCCGCCCTCCACGGTGCGGTAGCTGGCGCTGACCGTACGCCAGCCGGAGCCCAGCCCCGCCGGCTCGCTGATCGGGAAGGCGTTCGCGGCGCGGGCCTGCTCGTAGGCGGGCGCGGCGTCGATCACGGTCGGCGCCTCGCCGCCGAGGAAGCCCCGGTAGAAGGCGACCAGCAGGGCGATGGGGACGAGCAGCACCAGCAGCGAGAGCGCCATGTCCTTCGGGGACCGCTCGGAGCGGGACTTCTCCTTGGCGGCTGGCCGACCGCCGGCGGCCGGCCGCGCCGGCGGCACGTCGGCCTCCACTGCGGCGGCGTCGGGCGCCGGCTCGACCAGCGCCGGCTCGCCGCCGCCAGCGCCGGCGCCGGCGGTCGTCTCCACCAACGCCGCCTCGGTGCCGGCCTCGGTCGCGGAGCCGCCGACGGCCGGTCCCTTCGACGGGCCGGGCCCGGCCACCGCGTCGGTCGCCCCGGTCGGGGTCACCGGCGGCTGGCCGTCGGGCGGGGTCTGGTCGGCGGGTACGCGGTCGGCAGGCTGTGCGGGGTCCACCCGTCCATTCTCGCAGCCGCGCGGGTGACCGATCCCGCCCACCACCGCCCCGCCCCGGCCCCGGACCTGTCATCGTGTGAGGATCAGCGACAAAGCCGGCAGCGGCGACCGCAGCACCCTGCCGGTCCACCCCGCAACGTCGCGAGGAGGAAGCCGTCATGACGACGAACACCAGGACGCGGATCCCCCAGGATCTCGACCGCAACCTTGCCCTCGACCTGGTCCGGGTCACCGAGGCAGCGGCGATGGCCGCCGGCCGGTGGGTCGGCCGGGGCGACAAGGAGGGCGGCGACGGGGCAGCCGTCGACGCGATGCGCAAGCTGATCAACTCGATCCCGATGCGCGGGGTGGTGGTGATCGGCGAGGGCGAGAAGGACAACGCGCCGATGCTCTTCAACGGCGAAGAGGTGGGTGACGGCACCGGTCCCGAGGTGGACGTCGCGGTGGACCCGGTCGACGGCACCACGCTGATGAGCAAGGGCATGCCGAACGCGCTGGCCGTGCTCGCGGTCTCCGAGCGCGGCGCGATGTTCGACCCGAGCGCGGTCTTCTACATGGAGAAGCTCGCCGTCGGTCCGATGTACGCCGACGTGGTGGACATCAACGCCGGGGTGGCCGACAACCTGCGCCGGATCGCCAAGGTCAAGGGCACCGACGTCTCCGAGGTGACGGTCTGCGTGCTGGACCGCTCCCGCCACGACGACCTGGTCAAGCAGATCCGCCGGACCGGGGCGGGCATCCGGTTCATCTCCGACGGCGACATCGCGGGCTCGATCGCGGCCGCCCGCGGCGAGTCCGACGTCGACGTGCTGATGGGCATCGGCGGCACGCCGGAGGGGATCATCTCGGCCTGCGCGCTCAAGTGCATGGGCGGGGCGATGCAGGCCAAGCTCTGGCCGCGCGACGCCGAGGAGCGGGAGAAGGCGCTCGCCGCCGGGCACGACCTGGACCGGGTGCTCAGCACCGACGACCTGGTCACCGGCGACAACTGCTTCTTCGTGGCCACCGGGGTCACCTCGGGCGACCTGCTGCGCGGCGTGCGCTACCGGGCCGGCGGGGCGTACACCCAGTCGATCGTGATGCGCTCCAAGAGCGGCACGATCCGGGTGATCGACTCGTACCACCGGCTGGAGAAGCTGGCCCTCTACTCGGCGGTCGACTTCGACGGCCGGCCGCTGGCCGAGCAGGAGTGAGCGCGACCGGGACGGCGGTCCGTCCGACCGTCCCGGCGTCCCGGCGGATCGTCGCGACCGGGCTGGCGACCGCCTCGGGGGTCACGGTGGCGGTGCAGTCCAGGATCAACGGCGAGTTGGGCGTACGCCTGGCCGACGGGATCGCCGCCGCGGTGGTCTCGTTCGGGCTGGGCCTGCTGGTGCTGCTGGTGCTGGTCCCCGCCACCCCGGGTGGGCGGCGGGGACTGCGCGACCTGCGCGCGGCGCTGCGGGACGGCTCGCTGCGCCCGTGGCAGTGCCTGGGCGGGTTGTGCGGGGCGTTCCTGGTCGCCACCCAGGGGCTCACCATCGGCACGCTCGGGGTGGCGGTCTTCACGGTGGCGGTGGTGGCCGGCCAGTCCGCGAGCAGTCTGGCGGTGGACCGGGCCGGGGTGGGCCCGGCCGGCCGCCAGCCGGTGACGCCGAGCCGGCTGGCCGGTGCGGCGCTGACCGTGCTCGCCGTCCTGCTGGCGGTGGGCGACCGGCTCGGCGACCCGGGGGCCCTGATGCTGGCCCTGTTGCCGCTGCTGGCCGGGATCGGCATCGCCTGGCAGCAGGCGGTCAACGGTCGGGTCCGGGTCGCCTCGGGCAGCGCCCTGGCGGCCACGCTGGTCAACTTCACCGTCGGCACGGCCGCCCTGCTGGTCACCTTCGCCGTCGACGGCGCGGTCCGGGGCTGGCCGACCGGCGTCCTGCCCGCCGAGCCGTGGCTCTACCTGGGCGGGCCGATCGGCATCGTGTTCATCGCGATCGCGGCGGCGATCGTCCGCTTCACCGGGGTGCTGCTGCTCGGGCTGGCCACCATCGCGGGGCAGATCGTCGGGGCCGTACTGCTGGACCTGGTCCTGCCGACCGCGGCCTCGCACCCGGGGCCGGCGACGCTGGCGGGCGCCGCGCTGACCCTGGTGGCGGTGCTGGTGGCCGCGCTCGGCCCAGCGCCCCGCCGCTGAGCCCGGGCCGGGCTCGCGGCGGGTGCCGGCGGGTCAGCGGCGCAGGGCCGTGACCGTCTCCTCGATCGCGTGGTCCAGCGGCGTCGCCTCGATGCCGAGGGTGGCGGTGGCGGCGGCGGAGTCCAGCAGGTACGGCCGGTCGAACTGGTAGGCGGTCTCGCGCAGCTCCCGCGCGAACGGGTCGGCCAGGCCGCCGAGCCAGAGCACCGGGTAGGGCATCCGGGTCAGCTTCGGCGCGGGCGCGCCGACCAGCGCCGCCGCGCGGGTGGCCAGCTCCCGCATGCCGGCGGCGGGCGCGCTGGGCACGTGCCAGGCCCGACCCCAGGCCCGCGCGTCGGTGGCGGCGACGACGAGGGTACGGGCGACGTCCGGGATGTACGTCCAGGTGTGCGGGGCGTCCCAGTCGACCGGGAGGAAGACCCGCCGCCCGTCGAGCACCCGGGGCAGCACCAGCATCGGCAGGGACGTGCCGCCGGCGCCGAGGTAGTCGGAGCCGCGCACCTCGGTGACCCGGGCCCGGCCGGCCCGGTGGGCGGCGAGCGCCTCGGCCCACATCCGGTTGCGCACCCGGCCCTTGGTGCCGGTGGCGGCGAGCGGGGTCTGCTCGGTCATCGGGCCGTCGACCGGCCCGTACCCGTAGAGGTTGCCGACCGTGGCGAGCACGGCGCCGGTCCGCTCGGCGGCGGTGAGCAGCGCGCCGGCCAGCGGCGGCCAGTCGGTCGGCCACCGGTGGTACGCCGGGTTCGCGCAGTTGTACAGCGCGTCCGCGCCCTCGGTCAGCGCGGTGAGCCGGTCGGCGTCGGCGGCGTCGGCCGCGACCCGCTCGACGGCGGGGTGCTCCGGCCCGCTGCCCCGGCGGGTCACCACCCGGACGCGCTCACCCCGCTCGGCGAGGAGACGGGCGGTGGCCGTGCCGACCGGACCGGAGCCGACGATCACGTGCAGCGACATGGGAACGCCTTTCGAAGCGGAGATACGAACCGAGAGCACCGCTCTCACTTGCCGACACCAGCATGACCGCCCACCCGGCGACTCGTCAAGAGCGGTGCTCTCTTTTTTGATTGCCGCTCCGATCCGTGGCAGAGTGGGGCCATGCCCGCTTCCTCGATCCGCGCCCGGGTCCGCGCCGAGATGCTCGACGAGATCAAGGCGGTGGCCCGCCGCCACCTCGCCACCGACGGCGCCAACCTCTCGCTGCGGGCGGTCGCCCGGGACATGGGGATGGTCTCCTCCGCCATCTACCGCTACTTCCCGAGCCGCGACGACCTGCTCACCGCGCTGATCCTGGAGGCGTACGACGCGCTCGGCGACGCGGTGGAGTCGGCCGACGCCGGCGCCGACCGGCAGGACCTGCGCGGCCGCTGGCACGCGGTGTGCCGGGCGGCCCGGGACTGGGCGCTCGCCCACCCCGCCGAGTACGCCCTGCTCTACGGCAGCCCGGTCCCCGGGTACGCCGCACCCGACGACACCGTCCTGCCGGCCCAGCGCCCGCCGGTGACCCTGGTCGGCATCCTGCGCGACGGGCTGGTCGACGGACGGTTGGCCGCCCCCGACGACGAGCTGCCCGAACCGCTGCGCGCCGACCTGGCCGAGATCGCGGCCGGGCTCTTCCCCGGCCTGCCGGAGTCGCTGCTGGCCCGGGGCATGGCCGGCTGGACCCAGCTCTTCGGTCTGATCAGCTTCGAGCTGTTCGGCCGGATCAACCGGACGCTCCCGCACCGGGACGCGTACTTCGACCACCAGACCGGGCTGATGGCCGACCTCATCGGCCTGCCCCGCTGACGGTCGTCTCAGCCGGCGTCGGAGGAGTGGCCCGGGAAGAGGTGGGCGCTCGGGTCGATGGCCACGGCGGCGTTGTTGACCGCGGTCGCCGCCTCGCCGAAGCCGGTGGCGATCAGCCGCACCTTGCCCGGGTACTCGGTGATGTCCCCGGCGGCGAAGACGCGCGGCAGGTTGGTCGCCATCGCGCTGTCCACCACGATGTGCCGGCGGTCCAGCCGCAGCCCCCACTCGGCCAGCGGTCCGAGGTCGGCGGTGAAGCCCAGCGCCGCCACCACCGTGTCGACCGGCAGCGTCTCCGCGTCGCCGCCGCGCACGGTGATCTCGGCGGCGGTCACCGTCGCGTCCCCGTGCAGCCTGGTCAGCTCGGCGTTGACGATCACCCGCACCGGCAGGGCCAGCACCCGGGAGACCGTCGACGCGTGTGCCCGGAACTTCTCCCGCCGGTGCACCAGGGTCACCGAGCGGGCCAGCGGTTGCAGGGTCAACGCCCAGTCGAAGGCGGAGTCACCGCCGCCGACGATCAGCACGTCCCGGTCGGCCAGCGCCGTCGGCTCAGGTACGAAGTAGACGATCCCGCCGCCGACGAAGCTCTCCGCCACCGGCAGCGGGCGCGGGGTGAAGCTGCCCAGCCCACCGGTGATCACCACCGCGCCGCAGCGCAGCTGGTCACCGCCGGCGAGGCCGAGCACCGGCCGGCCGTCGACCTGGGCGAGCTTCTCGGCCCGGGTGCCGAGCAGGTACTCCGGGTGGAACGGCGCGGCCTGCGCGACCAGGTTCGCCACCAGGTCGCGGCCCTTGACGGCGGGGAAACCGGCGACGTCCAGGATCAGTTTTTCCGGGTACATCGCGGTGATCTGCCCGCCCGGCTCGGGCAGTGCGTCGACGACCGCCACGGACAGCCCCCGGAACCCGGCGTAGTACGCGGCGAACAGGCCCGTCGGGCCGGCCCCGATCACCGCGACATCGACCTCGCGCATGGGCGTACCGTCGCTTTCCGCTGGCGGATCAACGCGTGCTGATGCCGACGGTAGGCCCGCCGCCCCGGCCGGGCAAGCATGTCCCGATCTTCGGCGACGCGGTGGCGGGTCGCCCGGCTCAGGGCATCGTCAGAGTCGACTCCGAGTGGTACGGCCCGCCCGACTCGGGCCCGCGGCGCCGGAACAGGATCGCCGCGACCACCCCGCCGAGCAGCCCGAACAGGTGCCCCTGCCAGGAGATCCGCTCGTCGGTGGGGAGGATGCCGAGCAGCTGCCAGCCGTAGAGCAGGCCGACCAGCAGCACCACCGCCAGGTTCCACCAGCTGCGCTCCACCAGGCCGCGGGTCAGCAGGATGCCGAGATAGCCGAAGATCACCCCGCTGGCGCCGACGACCACCGAGTTCGGCGCGCCGGTGAACCAGACGCCGAGCCCGCTGACCAGCACGATGATCAGGGTGGACCAGAGAAAGCGCCGGGTGCCGGCGGCGAGCACGAAGGTGCCGAGCAGGATCAGCGGGATGCTGTTGCTGTAGAGATGCTCGAAGCCGTGGTGCAGGAACGGCGAGAAGAAGACCCCGTCCAGGCCCTGGATGCGGTGCGGGATGATCCCCGCCGCCACGTCGAGGCCGAAGTCGAGCCCCTGGTCGAGGGCCTCGATGAGGAAGAGAAACGGCACGACCGCGCACATGGCGACGAAGGCCCGGCCGAGGGCGGCGTAGAACGCGTCGGTGCCGAACCGGGTCGGGTCGCCGCCCGGTGGGTGCAGGGTCACCCTGACAGGGGTATCAGCATTCGTGGCCGACCGCCACCTGGGCGGCGCGCCGGCCCGGCGCACGACGAGGGCGGGGCGGGTGGTCGCCCACCCGTCCCGCCCTCGTTCGCGACGATCAGTACCAGCCGACGCTCTGGCTGTGCGCCCAGGCGCCGCAGGGGTCGTCGTACCGGCCCTCGATGTAGCCCAGTCCCCACTTGATCTGGGTGGCCGGGTTGGTCCGCCAGTCGTCAGCCACGCTGCCCATCTTGCTGCCCGGCAGGGCCTGCGGGATGCCGTACGCCCCGGAGGAGGGGTTGCTGGCCTTGTGGTTCCAGCCGCTCTCCTTGGTCCAGAGCTTGTCCAGGCACGGCATCTGGTCGATCTTGAAGCCGGCGTCGAGCAGCAGCGCGCAGCCGATCTCGCGGTTGCCGCTGAACTCGTTGCAGGACGCGGGGATCGGACCGGTGAACGGCTGGGTCTTGGCCTCGGCCTCCTTGGCCGCCGCCTCCCGCGCCTTCTTCCGGGACGCCGCGGCGGCCTCGGCCTCACGGGCCCGCTCGGCGGCCTCCTTGGCGGCCGCGGCGGCCCGCAGCTTCGCCTGGTACTCGGCGGCCCGCTGCTTGGCGGAGCCGCGCTGGTGGTCGGCCTGCCGCTCGCGCTGGTAGTCGTACTCGGCCTGGTCGACCTCGAGGCCGACCTGCGCGGTCAGGCCCTGTTGCTGGGTTTCCCGGTCTTCGCCCAGGTAGAAGCCGCCGGCAACGCCCACGGAGAGCAGTGCGACAGCAGCCGTACGGGCGCCGAACCGGCTCCACAGCCGACTCACGAAGTGGTCCCTTCGTCGGGGGCAAGGACGCGGCACGGGCGGCCGTCTCCGGACGCGGTCGTGCCGCGAGCGCCCCGACCGGAGCCGGTCGCATCCGACGCACCGACCCTCGCCGGGGCTCGTCCTGGGTGGGACGAACGATACTCGACGATCTTGTCGGGGCGCGGGCGCTCGTTGGACACCATCGCGCACAGTGAGACTGATGGGAAACCAAGGGACCCATTTGTGACCTGCGCCACAAAATGAATGTGGACGGAAATGGGCGTAACGGGCGGCCGCAGCGGCTACTGCGGGATGTCCTCCAGCAGATCAGTCACCATCGCGGCGATCGGTGACCGCTCCGAACGGCTCAGCGTGACGTGCGCGAAGAGCGGGTGGCCCTTCAGCGCCTCGATCACCGCCGTCACGCCGTCGTGCCGGCCCACCCGCAGGTTGTCCCGCTGGGCGACGTCGTGGGTGAGCACCACCCGGGACCCCTGACCGATCCGGGACAGCACGGTCAGCAGCACGCCCCGCTCCAGCGACTGCGCCTCGTCGACGATCACGAAGGCGTCGTGCAGGCTCCGGCCCCGGATGTGGGTCAGCGGCAGGACCTCCAGGATCCCGCGCGAGGTGACCTCCTCCAGCACGTTCTCGTGCACCACCGCGCCGAGGGTGTCGAAGACCGCCTGCGCCCAGGGCGACATCTTCTCCGACTCCGAGCCGGGCAGGTAGCCCAGCTCCTGGCCGCCGACGGCGTACAGCGGGCGGAAGACGATCACCTTCTTGTGCCGGCGGCGTTCCATCACCGCCTCCAGGCCGGCGCAGAGCGCCAGCGCGGACTTGCCGGTGCCGGCCCGCCCGCCCATCGAGACGATGCCGATCGACTCGTCCAGCAGCAGGTCCAGCGCGACGCGCTGCTCGGCCGACCGACCGTGCAGGCCGAACGCCTCCCGGTCGCCCCGCACCAGCCGGACGGTCTTGTCGGGCAGCACCCGGCCCAGGGCCGAGCCGCGGGCCGAGTGCAGCACCAGGCCGGTGTGGCAGGGCAGGCCCGCCGCGGCGTCCAGGTCGAGGGTCTCGCCGGCGTAGAGCCGGCCGATCTCCTCCTCGCCCAGCTCCAGCTCGGCCATACCCGTCCAGGTGGGATCGCTGGCCTGGCCGTGCCGGTACTCGTCGGCCCGCAGCCCGACCGAGGCGGCCTTGACCCGCAGCGGCATGTCCTTGCTGACCAGGGTCACCTCCCGGCCCTCGGCGGCCAGGTTCAACGCCACGGAGAGGATCCGGGCGTCGTTGGACTCGGTGCGGAAGCCCGGCGGCAGCACGCCGTCGTCCGAGTGGTTGAGCTCCACCCGCAGCGTGCCGCCGACGTCGTTGGCGGGCACCGGACGGTCCAGCCGCCCGTGCCGCACCCGCAGCTCGTCCAGCATGCGCAGGGACTGCCGGGCGAACCAGCCCAGCTCGGGGTGGTGGCGCTTGCCCTCCAGTTCGGAGATGACCACCAGGGGCAGGACCACCTCGTGCTCGGCGAAGCGGTGGAACGCCGCCGGGTCGGACAGGAGCACCGAGGTGTCCAGGACAAAGGCCTGGCCGGCTGGTCGGGGCTCCTCGGTGCCGGCCGGGGCGGCGGCCGTCGTACGGCGGCTCCGGGTGGCTCGGCGGGTCGTGGCAGTCGCGGCCGGGGTCTGGTCGGCACCGGCGGGCGTACGGCGAGTCGTCACAGGCCTGCTCCGACGGATGGGCACCCGCCACCCGCGTTCCGCCTCCTCCGGTGCCCGGGGACACGGGGTCGGATGCGGAACCCCGTGCGCGAGGTCGCAGTTCCGGGCGGACCGGCTGGCCCGGGAGAACCCCGTGCCATGCCTAGACGCTAGCGGCGCCGGGCCACCTCGGCTAGAGGCGGAGGTGGATCTCCCTCGACCGGGACGTGAACGTCGGCGGCGGACCGGCCGGGATGCATGCCCCCTGCGCGCATCCCGGCCGGCGGGGCCACCGTCACCGGTCTGACGTGGCCCCGACGGTGCGTGCCCGCCGCGGACGACGCACCGGGTCCGTACCGGCGTGGGTCGTCAGCCCTGCCGCCGGACGAGGGTCCCGGTCGGATGCCGGCCGGTGACCGGCGGGACCGGGGCGGTGAACGAGGAGCCGGTGTACGTGGTGCCCTGGCGGGCGACCGCGGTGGTGGTGACGGTCGCGGTGGTCACCACCGGTGGCCCGCTCACCGGCCCGGCCAGGGCCGAGGCGATCGCGGCCTGGGCGTCGCGGCGTCGCCGGTTCCACGCCCCCCGGTCGCCGTCGAAGTAGCCCTGCCGGTAGCCGAAGCGATAGCCGATCCGATAGCTGAGCTGGCCGTGCAACCGGCCCGCCGCGTAACTGGTGGCGCCGAGGACGAGGACGAGGAAGACCGCGAGGAACGGGCTCATCCGGCGGCTCCGCCGCGCCGCGCCCGCCCGGTCACCGGTCCTCCGGCTCGATCGTGGTCGGATCGACGACCAGGAGCCGCTCCAGGTCGTCGGTGCTGACCTCCTCCACCAGCTCGACGCTGATCCGGCACCCGTCCAGGACGATCTCGGCGACCGAGGAGCGGCGGATCTCGCCGCCGGCGTCGTAGACCCGGACGCTCAGCTCCGGACAACCGAGATGGGTACGCCAGGCGTTCCACTCGTCCCGGTCCCCCACGCTCAGGGACAGGTAGCGGCACCCTCGGGCGAGGTAGAGGCGCCAGGGCGCGCTCAGTCCCGCGGCCACCCCCTCCGCGATCAGGCCGAAGGCCTGGGCACGGGTCGCGAGCTCGGTCACCGCACCTCCCTCGCGCCGGGGACGTGACGCATGTGAGCACTAATCGTCTCATGCACGTGACACACCGTAGATTGTCCCACGAGCGTGACAGTATCAGCTTTTCGTCCGATTACCGCCCCACCTAAGTCCTTCTATTCTGCCCAGGTGACACCCCTCGGAAAGGCCCCTGGATCGTTAACACGCGCCCGGAAGAAGTCGTCCCGTTCGCGTGACACCCGTACGCACGGACTCCCCACCACGGCCGTCCGGCCGTACCGTCACGGGGTGACCGAGACCGCCCCCGCCCGGAAGATCGCCTTCGCCAGTTTCGTCCGCCGGGCGCTCGACGACGCCCGGGCCATGCGGGCCTGGACGGGCACCGAGGTCTCCCGCCGCACCGGCGTCTCCCGGCAGACCATCAACCGGTGGGTCCGCGGCGACTGGGCCAGCGACCCGGAGGTGGAGCGGGTGGTCGCCTTCTGCGAGGGGCTCGGGCTCAACCCCGCCGCCGCCTTCGCCGCGCTCGGCTGGGACCGGGCCGCCGCGCCCCGCACCGCGGCGACGCCACCCCCGATGGACCCGGACGTGGAGGCCCTGCTGCGCCGGCTGGTCGATCCCGCCGTGTCGGAAGCGGAGAAGTTCCACATTCGAGAAACCATTCGTTACCTCGCTTATCGCCCGACTCTGCCGGCCGATGTCCGAAAACGAGACGAACAGGCCGGGTAGTTCCTCAGATGGCGAAAGAACGCCTGGTCAGACCTCTTCGTTTCGCTACGGGCCAGGAACGGGCGCGCTAGCGTCCGTATTCGTACTGCTTGGGCTCGTCATCGGCGGGGGGACGGGACAAGGCCGAACCCAGCCCTGCGGGACAGAAGGAGGGGTCTGTCCATGACCCTGAAATGGTGGGCAGTTCTGGTCGCGGCGGTGTCGGTGACATCGGTCGTGACCGCAAACGTCGCGATAGTCGCGGTCGAGGGCGAGCAGATGCCACTGGTCGTCAACCTCTTCGCGCTCACCACCGCCGGCACCGCGGTGGTGCTGGCCGTGGTCGCCGAGCTGCACGAGCGGCTCAACGACCGGGTGAGCGCACTGACCGAGTTCCTGGTCGCCCGGCTCAACGAGATCGAAACGCACGCCGGCGACCGGAACACCGGATTCGTCGAGGGTTACCTGCTCAGCCACGGCCAGGACGCCGACGTGGTGCCGTTCGGGCGCCCGCGCCGGGGAGCCGCCGAACGCTGACCGACGACCCGAAAATCGTCCACCGCCGGAGGCGAGAAGGCGTCATCTCGCGGCCACGAATGAGCCGCCGCCGCCGGGGTACGCTGTCGCGCGTGCCGCCGTTGAATCTGGGCAACCAGCAGCCGAAGACTCCGTTGGACGCCGAGCACGCCTGGCGGGCGACCGCCGCGCGGGCGGCCCACACGGTGCTCTTCTTCGACTTCGACGGCACCTTGGCGCCGGTCGACGACGACCCCACCGCCGTGCAGCCCGCGCCCAAGGTGCTCGCCGCGCTGGAGGCGCTCGCCCCGGTGGTGCAGCGGGTGGCGATCGTCTCCGCGCGCCCGGTCGACTTCCTCCGCGACCACCTCGGTGGCCTCGCCGGCATCGACCTCTACGGCCTGTACGGGCTGGAGCACAGCCATTCCGGGGGCGAGACGGTGACCGAGCCGGGCGCCCTGCCGTGGGTGCCGACCATGGCGGAGCTGGCCGACCTGGCCCGGGCCGAACTGCCGGCCGGCACGCTGGTCGAGTTCAAGCGGTTGAGCGTCGCCCTGCACTGGCGTACCGCGCCGGGACTGGGGCCGCAGGTGGAGCAGTGGGGTCGCGCGCAGGCCGAGCGGCTGGGGCTGAAGGTGCAGGCCGGCCGGATGGTGCTGGAGCTCAAGCCCCCGGTCGACCGGGACAAGGGCCTGGTCATCGGCGAGATCGTCCGCGACGCCGGTGGCGCCTGGTACTTCGGCGACGACGTCTCCGACATCAAGGCCTTCGCCGCGCTGCGGGCCCGCGCCGCCGCCGACCCGGACTTCTTCGGCGTCTGCGTGGCCGTGGCGAATCCGGAGACCGGTCACGAGGTGGCCGACGCCGCCGACCTCACCCTCGACTCCCCGGCCGCCCTCGGCGACTTCCTGACCAGGGCCCTGCCCCACCTGACCTGACCGACCGCCGCCGTCAGCGCGGGGCGGGCCGTCAGGCGCCGAAGCGGCGCTGGCGGTTGGCGTAGGAGCGCAGGGCGCGGAGGAAGTCGACGCGGCGGAAGTCGGGCCAGTTGAGTTCGCAGAAGTAGAACTCCGAGTGGGCCGACTGCCAGAGCATGAAGCCGGAGAGGCGCTGCTCACCGCTGGTCCGGATGATCAGATCCGGGTCCGGCAGGCCCTTGGTGTAGAGGTGCTCGGAGATGTGGTCGACGTCCAGCGCGCCGGCCAGCTCCTCGATGGTGCCGCCGGTGGCGGCGTGCTCCAGCAGCAGGGAGCGCACCGCGTCGGCGATCTCGCGCCGGCCGCCGTACCCGACGGCGATGTTGACCTGGGCGCCGCCGGCGCGGTCCCGGGTGCGCTCCTCGGCGGCCTTGAGGGCCTGCGCGTGGTGCGCCGGCAGCACGTCGAGCGCGCCGACCATCCGCAGCCGCCAGGGGTTGCCCTCCTCGGCCAGCTCGGTGGTCAGGTCCTCGATGATCTGGAGCAGCGGATCCAGCTCCTCCGCCGGCCGGGAGAGGTTGTCGGTGGAGAGCAGCCAGAGCGTGACGTGGCCCACACCGGCGGCGTCGCACCAGCGCAGCAGCTCCTTGATCCGCTCGGCGCCCATCCGGTGCCCGTCGTTGGGGTCGACGAAGCCCATCTCCCGCGCCCACCTGCGGTTGCCGTCGCACATGACGCCGACGTGCCGGGGCACGGGCTTGCCCGCGAGCGACGCCGTCAGCCGGCGCTCGTACACGGAGTAGAGGAGGTTCCGCAGAGTCATCACCTTGCAGGGTAGCGACCCGCCCGGCCGATGGTGACCTCGGAGGTTAACTACGCGCCGAGAGACCGATCCCGATCATGGCGAGGGTGCGGGCGTCCAGCCGGCCGTCACCGAGCCCCAACTCGACGACACTGCGGTAGACCCGGTCGTCGCGGCGGGCCGCCCGGACGGCGGCGTCGACCACCCGGCGGTGCCGGGCCAGCCAGGCGGCGACCGAGCTGTGCCGCAGGTGCGTACCGAGCCGCCGGCGCAGCGCCTGGGCGTACCGGTCGGCCGCCCGGTCCGGTGCCGCCGCGGCGGCGGCGCCGGCCAGCGCCCCGGAGAGCAGCGCGTAGAAGATCCCCTCGCCGGTGAACGGGTTGATCAGGGAGAGCGCGTCGCCGGCCAGCACCACCCGACCCCGACCGGGCGACGGCCGGTGCGTCGACAGCGGCAGGTGGTGGGCGCGCAGCCCGGTGACCGTGGCGGGGTCGGTCGCCGGCAGCAACGCGGCGAGCCGGTCCAGCAGGTGCGCCCGGCTCAGCGGTTCGCCCCGCAGCACCTCCCCGTACCCGACGTTCGCGCGACCGTCGCCGATCGGGAAGGACCAGGCGTACGCCGGCCAGCGCGGCCCCGAGGTGACGATGAACTGTTCGGGCGGACCGGGCAGCGCCGGGGCGTACCCTCGGATGGCGAGCGCGAGGTGGCGGTCCGGGTTCGGCGGGTGGCCGAGCGCGCGGCGGACGATCGACCCGGCCCCGTCCGCGCCGACCACCGCCCGCGCGGCCAGTTCCCCGTCGAGCACCACCCGGTCGTGGCGCGGCTCGATTCGGCGGACGGTGTGCCGGCACAGCACCGCACCCGCGGCCACCGCCGCCGCCACCAGCCGGGCGTCGAACACCTCGCGGGGCACCGTGTACGCGGGCCGGGGCAGCGCCCGGGCCACCGCCGGGCCGCCCGGGCCGATCAGGTGCAGCGCGGGCAGCGGGGCGTACCCGGCCACCGCGTCGGTCACGCCCAGCCCGGCGAGGACGTCCAGCGCGTGCGCCGCGATGCCGTCCCCGCAGGCCTTGTCCCTGGGGAAGTCGGACCGGTCCAGCAGCAGCACCCGGGCCCCGGCCCGGCGGGCGGCCAGCGCGGCGGCCGCCCCGGCCGGCCCCGCGCCGACCACGATCAGGTCGAATTCGTCGCTCACCGCGTCGCCTCCCGCCCGCAGCCGCCCACCGGCCCATCCTGCCCGCCCCACGCCCCCGAACCCCGCCGCCGCACCCGCCCGACCCCG
This sequence comes from Micromonospora sp. CPCC 206171, assembly GCF_036906755.1. NCBI lineage: Bacteria > Bacillati > Actinomycetota > Actinomycetes > Micromonosporales > Micromonosporaceae > Micromonospora > Micromonospora sp. CPCC 206171. The sequence continues at coordinate 210,137 of NZ_JBAKHT010000003.1, forward strand.
TTGATCAAGAAGTTTGCGTCAGGATCCGGTCCCAGCCCGACGCAAACTTCTTGATCAACGGAGGCTGCCCGGTCGGGCGGGGCGGGGGCCGGGGTCAGGTGGGGGGTGGTTCGGCGCGGGTGGCGCGCCGGAGGCCGTAGAGGGCGAGGACGGCGGCGGCGACGAGCGGGCCGCCGTCCCGGACCAGGCCGTCGACGCCGAGCAGCCACCAGCAGAGCGGCAGGTCGACGGCGAGCACGCCCAGGGTGATCGCCACCAGCAGGGTGCGGGCCCAGCGCCGGCCGCGCATCAGGAACGCGGTGCAGAAGAGCACCGTGTAGCTGACCGCGATGCCGGCGAGGAACCAGAACACCACCGCCGGCGCGGCGGCCAGCCGGCCGTCCAGGATCGCGCCCCCGGCCACCAGCGCCGGCACCAGCATCAACGGGCTGTACGTGAAGGCGGCGACCCGGCTGGTGAGCAGCCACCCGGTGACCGGCGGCCGCTTCGGGGCGGCCTCCCGCCAGGAGATCGTGCCGCCGGAGACCACCAGGGTCCTGCGGTGCCGGACGAGGTACGCGCCGACCGCCTCGGAGCGGTAGAGCAGCACGACCACGCTCACGCAGAGCGCGGTGAGCAGGGCGAAGCCGAGCAGCCCGGGCAGCGGCGGCACCCCCTGCCGAGGCACCACCAGGCGGCCCACCGCGAAGACGGTGGTCACCGCGAGGATCAGCCCGAGCGGCTTGGCGACCGTACGACCCCGGTTGACGTGCCCGATCAGCAGCAGGAAGCCGAGCGAGCGGAGCATCGCCCAGCCGGTGCGTACGGCCAGGCCGAACTCCTGCTCCGGGGCGTACCACCAGTTGAGCAGCTCGACCACGACGGTGGCCGCCGCCGTGACGGCGAGCAGCGTGGTCAGCGCCCGGACGGCGGACGGCCGCCGGACCTCGGTGGTCTCGGCGGCCGTCCTCATGGGATCCGATGTTGCCCGGTACGGGCAACAGTCACACCTACTTCTGCGGCTGCTCCGCGTCGAGCCGGGCGCGCAGCGCGTCCAGCTCGGCCCAGAGGACACCCGGCAGCTTGTCACCGAACTTCTCGAACCACTCGGTGACCAGCGGGAGTTCGTTGCGCCACTCCTCCGGGTCCACCTTGAGGGCGATCCGGACGTCCTCCGGGGTCATGTCCAGACCCTCGACGTCCAGCGCGTCCTGCGTGGGCACCATCCCGATCGGGGTCTCGACCGCGTCGGCGCGACCCTCGATCCGCTCGACGACCCACTTGAGCACCCGGGAGTTCTCGCCGAAGCCCGGCCAGAGGAAGTTGCCCTCGGCGTCCTTGCGGAACCAGTTGACGTAGTAGATCTTGGGCAGCTTGGCCTCGTCGCCGTCGACGCCCTTGCCCATCTCGATCCAGTGCCGGAAGTAGTCACCGGCGTGGTAGCCGATGAACGGCAGCATCGCCATCGGGTCGCGGCGGACGACGCCGACCGCGCCGGACGCGGCGGCGGTGGTCTCCGAGGAGAGCGTGGCGCCCATGTAGACGCCGTGCACCCAGTCGCGGGCCTCGGTGACCAGCGGGATGGTGTCCCGGCGACGGCCACCGAAGAGGATCGCGTCGATCGGCACGCCGTTCGGGTCGTAGTAGTCCTCGGCGAGGATGGGGCACTGGGTGATCGGGGTGCAGAACCGGCTGTTCGCGTGCGAGGAGAGGCTGTCGCTCTCCGGCGTCCAGTCGTTGCCCTTCCAGTCGATCAGGTGCGCCGGCGGCTCACCCATGCCCTCCCACCAGATGTCCCCGTCGTCGGTGAGCGCCACGTTGGTGAAGATGGAGTTGCCGCGGTCCAGTGTCCGCATGGCGTTGGCGTTGGTCTTCCAGTCGGTGCCGGGCGCGACGCCGAAGAGGCCGTACTCCGGGTTCACCGCGTAGAGGCGGCCGTCGGAGCCGAAGCGCATCCAGGCGATGTCGTCGCCGATGGTCTCGACCTTCCAGCCCGGGATGGTCGGCTCCAGCATGGCGAGGTTGGTCTTGCCGCAGGCGGACGGGAAGGCGCCGGCGACGTGGTAGACCTTGCCTTCCGGCGAGGTGATCTTGAGGATCAGCATGTGCTCGGCGAGCCAGCCCTCGTCGCGCCCCATCACGCTGGCGATCCGCAGCGAGTAGCACTTCTTGCCGAGCAGCGAGTTGCCGCCGTAGCCGGAGCCGAAGGACCAGATCTCCCGGCTCTCCGGGAAGTGCGAGATGTACTTCGTCTCGTTGCACGGCCAGGCGACGTCCTGCTGGCCGGGGGCGAGCGGGGCGCCGATGGAGTGCAGCGCGTGCACGAAGTCGGCGTCGTCGCCCATCGCCTCGAGGACCTTGGCGCCCATCCGGGTCATGATCCGCATCGAGGCCACCACGTACGGGCTGTCGGTGATCTCGACGCCGAACATGGGGCTCTCGGCCTCGACCGGGCCCATGCAGAACGGGATGACGTACATGGTGCGCCCGCGCATGCTCCCGCGGTACAGCTCCGTCATCGTCCGCTTCATCTCGGCCGGCGCCATCCAGTTGTTGGTGGGGCCGGCGTCCGCCTCGTCGACGGAGCAGATGTAGGTGCGCTCCTCGACCCGGGCGACGTCCGTCGGGTCCGTGCGCGCATAGAACGAGTTGGGCTTCTTCTCCGGGTTGAGCCGGATCAGGGTGCCGGACTCGACCAGCTCGTCGGTGAGGCGCCGCCACTCCTCATCGGACCCGTCCACCCAGACCACGCGGTCGGGGGTGGTCAGTTCCGCGACTTCTCTGACCCAGGCGAGCAGCTTGGGATGGGTAGTCGGGGCCTGATCGATACCCCGAACAGTAGCCGGAGCAACCATGACACATCTCCTTGTGGTCGACGCTGACCGTTCTATGGATGCACGAGTCTGGCGGGCGCGAGCCGCGTCGCCATCGTGGAAACCTGGGATTGCGCTCAGCGTAAACCGGGCCGAGCCGCGAGTCAGTGGGACTGGTTGTGAAGAACTGCACAAGGTACGGCCCGGCTGCGGCATCACGAGCTAATACCCGCTTTTCCGCGCAGTTTCACGCAAATCCTGCGGCGAACTGTTGGCGGTCACCGGAACGGACGATGACGGACAGCGGAACCGGGCTTCCGGTGACGGGCCCGTCGATTGGACGAACCACACGGCGAACGGTCCACAAAGAGTTACGCTCTGCTCACCTGCGGCGGCACCGGACGGGCCGGCGACGACCGGCGTCGCGAGTGATCCGGGCCGGCTCGTCGTTGCTGCGCGTCCGGCTCGCTCCCGACCGGTACGCTCGGCGGGTGGCCGCGACGATGACCGGGGACCAGCCAGGGTCTCCGCAGACCCGCCCGGGCCTGGTCCGCACACTGCTGGACCGCTTCGGTCACCTCGTCCGCGAGCTGAGCAAGTTCGCCACGGTGGGCGGGATCGCCTTCCTCATCGACTTCGCGCTCTTCAACTACCTGACGACCGTGCGCGACGTCGAGCAGGTGACCGCCAAGACGATCTCCACCGTCATCGCGGCCAGCGTCGCCTTCGTGGGCAACCGGTTCTGGACCTGGCGCCACCGCAGGCGCTCCAACCCGGCCCGCGAGTACGCGCTGTTCTTCTTCTTCAACGGGGTGGGCCTGGGCATCGCCGTGGCCTGCCTGGCGATCAGCCGGTACGGCCTGGGCAGCATCTGGCCGGGGGTGTTCCAGACCCCGCTGGCCGACAACATCGCCAGCTTCATCGTCGGCACCGGCCTGGGGACGCTGTTCCGGTTCTGGTCGTACCGACGGTTCGTCTTCGTGGAAGCGGGAAATCCCCCGGTTCCGGAGGCGGCGCACGACCGGCCGCCGGGGGCGTGACCTGCCGCCCACCTCGTCCGGCCGGGACCTGCCGGCCCCAACCACTGCCCTAAGGTGTTCCGCATGCGTCTTGTCCGTCTGCTGCCCGAGCGCTGGCAGAAGTTCATCCACGAGGCGCTCAAATTCGGCGTCGTCGGTGGCATCAACACCGTCATCAATTACGCGGTGTTCAATGTCCTGGCACTCACCGTTTTTGTCAACGGTCAACTGAAGGCGACCGTGATCGCCACCGTGGTGGCGACGATCACGTCGTATCTGATGAATCGGCACTGGACGTACCGGGATCGACCGAAATCCGCGTTGAAGCGGGAATACGTCCTGTTCTTCCTGTTCAACGCCACCGGCCTGCTGATCGAGCTGGGCGTCCTCGCCGCCGCCAAGTACGGCCTGGGCGTGAACAGCCTGCTCGCACTCAACGTGGCGAAGACCGGCGGCGTGCTGCTGGCGACCATGTTCCGGTTCTGGTCGTACCGGACATTCGTGTTCCAGCCGGTGCCCGCGCACGCCGAGGAGACCTGGCACACGATCCACCGGGACGAGTGGGACACCATGGCCGAGCTGGATCCGGTGGCCGAGCTGGCCGAGTCGGTCAGCGAGCTGGAGGAGGCCCAGCAGCAGGCGGCGCAGCGGCCCGGCGGCCCGGTGGCCGAACCGGTCTTCCCGCAGCCGACCGGACGGCCCGCCCCGCTGGACGCCGGACTGGGCAGCACGATCGGCGCCGACCTCGACGCCGAGCTGGCCGCGGAGCTGCACGCCGGCACCCGCCGCCCCCGCCGCTGACCCCGCCGCCCGGGACGACCCGGGCACCCGAATGTCGCCGAAGTGGCGGTGTCCGAACGGACACCGCCACTGCTGCGAACCGGGGTCGATCAGGCCGGGGTCGGGCCCAGGAGTCAGCTGGTGGGGTCGCGCAGCGGCTTGCCCTCGCGCATGTCTGCCAGGATGTCGCGCATCTCCCCGTCGCCCAGCGAGTGCTTGTCGTGGTGGGCCTCGACCAGCTCGTAGAGCTTGGTCTGGACCTGGCCCACGGACGGGACGTCGCGCAGCACGGACTGGCCGCGCTCGCCCGCCGACTCGATGGTGAGCGTGCCGCAGCCGAGCAGCCGCTCGACGAAGCGCTGGCTCATCGCGTGGTCGTTGATCCGGGTGAGCGGGATGTCCCGCCGGTCCCGGGACAGCACCCCCTGCTGCAGCAGCACCCGCTCGTTGGTGAACAGGTAGTGCGTGGTGCGCCAGACCAGGAACGGCCAGAGGCCCAGCCAGAGCGCCAGCACCAGGGCCAGCCCGGCGATCACGTACAGCGCGATCGTGGCGCCGTCGCCGTCGGGCAGCAGGACCCAGCCCGCCACCACGGCGGCGACGCCGAGGACCAGCACCAGGATCGGCCGCAGCAGCGCCTTCCAGTGCGGGTGCAGATGCAGGACGACGTGCTCGTCCTCGGTGAGCACGTCTTCGGGAAACGCCACGGGGAACCTCCTGGGGCACGGATCGGACGCGCTGACCGTAACCGGTCACCGCGATCCACCGGATCAGCCGCGCGGCCCCGATCGCGGCGCCACGCCGGACCGGACCGCCACCCGGGGCGCTCAGCGCAGGTGCAGCACGTCCCCGGCCGCCAACCGCCGCTCCCCCGCACCCGTGTCGACCAGCAGCTGGCCGTCGGCGTCCACACCGGTGGCCAGGCCGGTCAGCTCCGCGCCGTCGGGCAGCAGCACCCGCACCCGCCGGCCGACGGTGGCGCAGGAGGCGACGTAGGCCTCCCGCAGCCCGCTGGCCACCGCGTCGCCGCCGGCGGTGCGCCAGCGGTCGTACCAGTCGGCCAGCGAGCGGAGCAGCGCGCGCAGCAGCGGGTCCCGGTCGGTGGCCGTCGCGCCGGCCAGTTGCAGCGAGGTGGCCGGCAGGCCGGTCCGGTTCTCCGGCAGCTCGTCGGCACGGAGCGTGACGTTGAGCCCGATCCCGAGCACGATCGCGGGCGGCTGCGCCGGGGACGTGCCCGGCACCGCCTCGGCCAGGATGCCGGCGCACTTGGCGTCGTCGACCAGCAGGTCGTTCGGCCACTTCAGCCGGGCCTCCAGCTCGGCCAGCCGGGCCACCGCCTCGACCAGCGCGACGCCGGCGAGCAGCGGCAGCCAGCCGTACCCGGTGGCGGGGGCCGGCGGCCAGCCGCGGTCGGCGACGGCCTCGCCGGGCCGGAGCAGGACGCTGGTCGCGATGCCGGCGCGGGCCGGCGACTGCCAGACCCGGCCGCGCCGGCCGCGCCCGGCGGTCTGCCGGTCGGCGACCACCACCAGGCCCTCCGGCTCGCCCGCCCGGGCGGCCGTCACCGCGTCGGCGTTGGTGGAGCCGGTCTCGGCCCGCAGGTCGAGCCGGCGCCAGGGCCCGTGCGGAGCGGTCAGCGCGCGGGCCAGCCGCGCCGCCGACAGCGGCGGGCGGTCCAGATCGGTGTACGGCGAGCCCGGCATCCCGTCAGCCTACGGGCCCGGCGACGGAGGGTATTGAGGCGTACTGCACAGCGGCGTCGACCTGAACCATCGTTATATTCCCTGGGTGACTACCGAGACCGGGATCAACATCCACAGCACCGCGGGCAAGCTGGCGGACCTGGAGCGACGGGTCGACGAGGCGGTGCACGCCGGGTCGGCGCGCGCGGTCGAGAAGCAGCACGCGCGGGGTAAGAAGACCGCCCGGGAGCGCATCGAGCTGCTGCTCGACGAGGGCTCCTTCGTCGAGCTGGACGAGCTGGCCCGGCACCGGTCGACGGCCTTCGGGCTGGAGAAGAACCGCCCGTACGGCGACGGCGTGGTCACCGGCTACGGCACCGTCGACGGCCGGCAGGTCTGCGTCTTCGCCCAGGACTTCACCGTCTTCGGCGGCTCCCTCGGCGAGGTCTTCGGCGAGAAGATCGTCAAGGTGATGGACCTGGCCATGAAGATCGGCTGCCCGGTGGTCGGCATCAACGACTCCGGCGGCGCCCGGATCCAGGAGGGGGTCGCCTCCCTCGGGCTCTACGGCGAGATCTTCTTCCGCAACGTCCGGGCCAGCGGCGTCATCCCGCAGATCTCGCTGATCATGGGCCCGTGCGCGGGCGGCGCGGTCTACTCCCCGGCGGTCACCGACTTCACCGTGATGGTCGACCAGACCTCGCACATGTTCATCACCGGCCCGGACGTCATCAAGACGGTCACCGGCGAGGACGTGGCGATGGAGGAGCTGGGCGGCGCCCGCACCCACAACTCGCGCAGCGGCAACGCGCACTACCTCGCCACCGACGAGGAGGACGCGATCGAGTACGTCAAGGCGCTGCTGTCGTACCTGCCGTCGAACAACCTCGACGAGCCCGTCGTGTACGAGGCCCCGGCCGACCTCGACATCTCCGCGGAGGACCGGGAGCTGGACACGCTCATCCCGGACTCGGCCAACCAGCCGTACGACATGCACCGGGTCATCGAGCACGTGCTCGACGACGGCGAGTTCCTGGAGGTGCAGCCGCTCTACGCGCAGAACCTCGTCATCGGCTACGGCCGGGTCGAGGGGCGCCCGGTCGGTGTGGTGGCCAACCAGCCGATGCACTTCGCCGGGACCCTGGACATCGCCGCCAGCGAGAAGGCCGCCCGGTTCGTGCGTACCTGCGACGCGTTCAACATCCCGGTGCTGACCTTCGTGGACGTTCCCGGCTTCCTCCCCGGCACCGGCCAGGAGTGGGACGGCATCATCCGGCGCGGCGCGAAGCTGATCTACGCGTACGCCGAGGCGACCGTCCCGAAGGTCACCGTGATCACCCGCAAGGCCTACGGCGGCGCGTACGACGTGATGGGCTCCAAGCACCTCGGCGCGGACCTGAACTTCGCCTGGCCGACGGCGCAGATCGCGGTGATGGGCGCGCAGGGCGCGGTGAACATCCTCTACCGCTCCGACCTGGCCAACGCCGAGGACCCGGCCGCCGTCCGGGCCGAGAAGATCGCCGAGTACGAGGACACCCTGGCCAACCCGTACATCGCCGCCGAGCGCGGCTACGTCGACAGCGTGATCCCGCCGCACGAGACCCGTGCGCAGATCGTCCGCGCGCTGCGGGTGCTGCGCACCAAGCGGGAGACCCTGCCGCCGAAGAAGCACGGCAACATCCCGCTGTAGCGGGCGTTCACCGGAAGGTCCCCGCGTCCCTGGTGGTCGCGGGGATCTTCCGCTTCAGCAGCGCGGGTTGGCGGCGACGCAGAGCCGACCGGCGGCGGTGCGACCCAGCCCCTCCAGGTCGGCCTGACTCAGGCCCGGGCCGGGACCGGTGCGCTCGGCCTTGAGGGTGTTCGGCCCGGTGCTGATCACGGTGACCAGGTCACCGACCCGGACCACCATGGTTGCCTCGACCTCTGGCGCAAGCTTGATCGCGGTGCCGTCTGCGACGCTGGCGGGCGGCAGCGACACGTGGCGCAGCAGCACGGACTCGTCGCCGGCGAAACCGCTGGCCGACCGCTCCCACCGATGTGGGATCACGGTCGGCACCGTCCTGCCGCCCAACTGCCCCGACCCGCTGATCTCCCACTGGGCGCAGGCGTCGAGCAGCAGGGCGACGGTGCCGAAGAGCAGCCGGCCCTGCGCCGGGTCGATGCGGTAGACGTCCTGGTTGAGCACCGGTGTCGCGACCCCGTCGACCGGCCGCAGCAGGGTCTGCGACCGCGAATAGCGCGACGTCGCCGCCGACGGCACACCCCGCTCCCGGCCGCACGCCTCCAGCACCGGATCGACCCGCACCGCCTCACCCAGGCCGGCCGCACCGATCTGCGTGCCGGTCTTCAGCCGCACGTCCCGCGCGGACAGCAGCGCCTCGCGCGGAATCTCGGCCGGCCCGGCGGTCGCCGTCGACGCGGAGACGGCCGCCACCGGCGGGGCGGGAGGCGCCGGCGTCCCTGACCGGCCCGCCACCACGTACCCGGAGCCGGAGAGCACCGCGAGTACGGCGGTCGCCGCCAGCGCCGCCGTACGCCGGCTGCGTCGCCGGGCCCGGGCGCGGATCTCCTCCGGCTCGACCCAGCGGACCCCACCCAGGTCCCGGTGCAGCCGGTCGACGAAGGTCGTGTCCTCACGCATCAGGCCTCCTCCAGGTCAGAGACGGCGAGCAGCCCGGCCAGCGCGGCGCGCCCCCGGGAGAGCCGGGCCTTCACCGTGCCGACGGGGGCCTCGGTCTGCCGGGCCACCTCGGCGACGGGCATGCCGAGCAGGTAGTACAGGGCGAGTGCGGTGCGCTGCTCCTCGGGAAGCCGGCGCAGCGCGGCGACCACCTCGACCGTGTCGACGCCGGGGCCGGGCACGCTCTCCTCGACGCCGTGCCGCAGGTAGGCCCGGGTCCGACTGCGCAGGCTGCGCCAGCGGCTGACCGCGATCCGGGAGGCCACCACCCGCACCCACGCCTCCGGGTCGTCGTACCCGCTCACCGTCGACCAGCGCTGCCAGGCCCGGATGTACGCCTCCTGGACGGCATCCTGCGCCTCGGTCACGTTGCCGGTCAGCACGTAGACGAAGCCGAGCAGCCGTTGCCGGCTGCCCCGGTAGAACTCGTCGAACCCGTCGACGTCGGGCACGTGCCCACCTCCTGTGGCGTTCGGAAGGGACACGCGCGGCGGCACCACGCCGGTTGCCGGATCAGCCGATCATCTTCGCCAGCTCCGCGGGCGGGAAGCCGCCGGCCGGGACCCGTTCCCGGGCCGCCCGGCGCACCGCGTACGCGACGGCGGCGTTGGCCGGGGTCGCCACCCCGTGCAGCCGACCGAGCAGGACGATCTCGCCGTTGAGGTGGTCGACCTCGGTGGAGCCGACACCCCGGGCCAGGCTCTGCCAGGTGGAGCTGCCGGAGCGCTCCTGCCCGTCGACCGGCCGGTGCCCGACCCGGTCGCCCCGCTCGGCGGCCTCCTCCTCGACGCTGGTGTGCGCGATCCCGGCCGCGGCGAGCACCGCCTGCCCCTCCGCACGGACCCGGTCGCGCAGGTCGGTCGGGACGTCCCCGCCGAGCAGCGCCTGCAGCCCGTTGCCGAGGTTGGCCAGCAGCTTGCCGTACTTCCACCGCATCACGTCGTCGCGCACCGGGGCGACGAAGCCGGCGCCGGTGAGGTCGGCGGCCACCGCGTGGTCCAGCGCGTCCGAGCCGGCCGGGTACCGCCCGAGGTGCAGCATCCCCGGGTACGGGTATCCGTTGGCGACGACCACGCCCGGCTCCAGGTGGGTGGCGGGCAGCCAGACGCAGACCGCGTGCACCCGGGCGAAGAGCCGCAACGCCGCCGGCTCGTTGGCCACCCCGTTCTGGGCGGTGAACAGCGGCAGTCGCTCCCCCGCCGTGCCGCCCCCGGCGACCGGCGCGTCCGCCCAGGCGGCCAACGCTGCCAGGGTGTCCTGCGACTTGACGGTGAGCACCAGGACGGTGTCGGCGGGCAGTGGCCGCTCCCCGGGAGCGTCGGTGGCCGGCCCCCGCCAGGTCTCCGTGCGGTCCGGCGTGCGCAGGGTCAGCCCGCGCCGGCGGATCGTGTCCAGGTGCGCGCCGCGGGCCACCAGCGTCACGTCGTGGCCGGCGTCGGCCAGCCGTACGCCGATGGTGCCGCCGACCGCACCCGCCCCGATGATCACGTACCGCATGCGGCCATTCTGCTCTCCCGACCGGTCAGATCGTCAGGCCGGCGTCGGTGAGGATCGGGCCGGCGAGCAGCGCCGCGCCGACGGCCAACGCGAGCAGGTTCACCAGGGCGAACACGGTCACCCAGAACAGCGCGGGGAACGGGGTCAGCCGGGCCAACTGGTCGGCGTCGGACTGCGGCATCCGGCCCCGGCTGCGCAACCGTTGCAGCTCCACCACCGGCCGTACCCCGCCGAGGAGCAGGAACCAGACGCCGGTCCAGGCGAAGGCGGCCTGCACCTGCGGCGCCGCGTACCAGGAGACGGCGAGCACCACGCCGCCGGTGACCAGCAGCGACAGCACGCCGAAGACGTTGCGGATGAGCACCAGCATGGCCAGCAGCAGCGCCACCGCCAGCCAGAGCAGCAGGGTGATCCGGTTGCCGCCGAGCAGCCAGGCCCCGGCGAGGCCGACCAGCGACGGGGCGACGTACCCGGCCAGCAGAGTGAGGATCATGCCGGGGCCGGTGGGGCGGCCGGCGGAGAGGGTCAGGCCGGAGGTGTCCGAGTGCAGCCGGATGCCGTGCAGCCGGCGCCCGGTGAGCAAGGCGGCGAGGGCGTGGCCGCCCTCGTGCGCGATGGTCACCGCGTTGCGGGCGACCCGCCACGGCAGCCGGGTGGCGACCACCACCAGCGCGACGACGGCGGTGACCAGGACGAGCAGTGGGGGTGGGTCGGGCTGCGCGCCGAGGAGTCTGTCCCAGAGGTCGCCCAGCCCGTCGATCGACACCATGGGCGGGGAGCCTACCGGCACGCCGCAGCTGACCGATACTGATCAGGCGGCGAGCCACATACGGGCGTCAATGAAAATTTCCTTAAGCCCTCTTGCGATCTAGGGCAACTACCTCCAAAGATTGGCGTCAATCAATCGGCGTCCCTGGAGGCATCCATGACCCGTCCGAAGTTTTCGCTGCGCCGGCTCCTCGCCGCCGGCCTGACCGTCGCCGCCACCGCGGCGGCGGCCCTCGTCGCCACCGCCGGACCGGCGGCCGCGGCCACCACCCCCGGCATCGACGTCTCCCGCTACCAGGGCACCATCAACTGGACCAGCGTCCGCAACGCGGGCATCCAGTTCGCCTTCATCAAGGCCACCGAGGGTACGAGCTACAAGGACCCGAACTTCAACAGCAACTACGTCAACGCGTACAACGCCGGGGTGATCCGCGGGGCCTACCACTTCGCCCGGCCGAACATCTCCGCCGGCTCGACCCAGGCCGCCTACCTCGCCTCCAACGGCGGCGCCTGGTCGGCGGACAGCCGCACCCTCCCGGCGGCGCTCGATCTCGAGGCCAACCCGTACGCCGGCGGTTACTGCTACGGCCTGACCACGACCGGCATGCGGAACTGGGTCCAGGACTTCCTCAACACCTACCGGTCCCGCACCGGCCGGTACGCGGTCATCTACACCACGACGAGCTGGTGGAACCAGTGCACCGGCAGCTGGACCGCACCGTGGGCGAACCACCCGCTCTGGATCGCCCGCTGGTCCACCAGCCCCGGCACCCTGCCGGCCGGCGCCCCGTTCTGGAGCTTCTGGCAGTACACCAGCACCGGCTCCGTCTCCGGCATCAGCGGCAACGTCGACCGCAACTACTGGAACGGCGACCGGACCCGGCTGATCGCGCTGGCCAACAACACCTGACCGGCGCCGGGCACAGGTCGGCGGCAGCGGGATCGGTCACCGTACGGTCGATGACTGGTCCGGCTGCCGCCGCCGTCCTTCGTCAGATCAGGCCCTGCGTCGCGCGGTCACGGGCACCGGTACGGCATCCTCGCCGGCCAGTGGACCCCGCCGGGCGAGGCGCCAGGCGGCGACTCCGGCGGCGGTGACCGTCACGACGGTGAGCAGCGCGACCAGCACCGGCATCCCGGCACCGACCAGCAGCAGAGCGACGTCGCCGAGCGCGACCAGCATCCACAGCGCGAGCCGGGGACGAGCGTCCTTGCGTCGGTAACCCATGTCGTGCCTCCTTCCGTCGTCGCAGGAGGGATACCCCGGACGACGGAAGGTCATGCGAATCCATTTCACACGGACGCGATTCCCGCGCGTCAGCCCTGCCGGTCGGGCTTGAACCCCTTGACGATCTGGTCGAAGTTGGCGAGCTGGGCCGTCCAGTCCTTCTGGGCGACCTCCCACCGGATGGCGTAGCCCCGGTTGCTCGCCGTGACGAAGCCCCGGTTGCGGACGTGGATGCGGGTGCCGTCCCGACTCTCCAGCCACTCCCAGTCGGCGCAGGTCCGGTACCAGTCGCAGCGCTTTATGCCGAGCAGCTGGTAGTTGCTGACGAACTTGCGGCGGTCCGGCTCGATCGCCCTCCAGTCCGCCTCCGCGTCGGGCTTCGGGTTGCTCGTCCACTGCACGAGCATCTCGCCCACCCCGCCCTGCTGGAAGAACACGACCGTGTCCGAACCCGTGCGGCTGGCTCGCCAGCCCGGCGGGAGGGGAATCGAGAAGGTCGGTCCCTTGTGCAGGGTCCAGCCCGCCGGCAGCGCGTTCGGGTCCGTCGACGGGGTGGCCGAGGGGGTCGGGCTGGGCGGGGCGGCACTGGTCGGCGCGGGCGCGGCCGGCACGGACGTCGGAGCGGAGGCTGACGGGGTCGCGGCGGCGCCGGTCGGGCCGGCCTGCCGCCCGCCCTGCTCCGGGTCGCCCTTGCCGCGGCTGAGCAGTGGCACGAGCACCGCCAGACCGACCAGCAGCGCCAGCACCACCGCGCCGATCAGCAGGTTCCGCTTCTGCCGGCCGCGCTTCGTGCCGTCGTACACCGAACCGGGAATGCGCTCGGCGGGCGCCGGCGCGGGACTCACCGGCGCCGGCATGACCGCGGTGGGGGCGCTCGGCTTCTTGGGCGGGTCCACCTTCGTCGTCGGCTCGGCGTCGGCGGCCGGACGCGGCGGGTCGACCTTGGCGGTCGGCGCGGCGTCCACGCCCGCCGGCGTCGTGCTCGTCCGGTCCTCGGCGGCAGCGGCGACCCCGGCGGCCGCGGCGGCACCCGCCGCGGCTTCAGCGGCTCGCGGCGTGGCCTCGGCGCGCGGCGCGGGCGGCTTCGGGGTCGACTCGGCGCTCTGCTCGGCCGGACGCGGGGCCGGCACCAGCGGCTTGCGCGGCTCGCGCGGACCGTTCGGCCCCGGCCGGCGTACGCCGTCCAGCAGGGAGATCCCCTTGGCACGCTTGCCGCCGGCCCGGCGCAGCAGGCGCTCGGCCACCTCGGCCGTGATCCGCTCCTTCGGGTCCTTGCGGAGCAGGCCCTGGAGCACCGGCTTGAGCGGCCCGGCGTTCTTCGGCGGCGGCAGCGGCTCGGTGGCCAGCGCCGCCAGGGTGGCGATCGCCGACGGCCGGGCGTACGGGGACTTGCCCTCCACGGCGGCGTAGAGCGTCGCGCCCAGCGACCACAGGTCCGCCTCCGGACCGGCCGTGCCGTCCTTGGCCCGCTCCGGCGCGATGTACGCGGGCGAGCCGAGCACCATGCCGGTGCGGGTCACGTTCGGGTCGCCGGGAATGGTGGCCAGACCGAAATCGGTCAGTACCACCCGGCCGTCGTTGCCGAGCAGCACGTTGCCGGGCTTGATGTCGCGGTGCATCACGCCGGCCTTGTGCGCCGCCTTCAACGCGCCGAGCACACCGAGCCCGATCTCCACCGCGCGGGCCGGCGACACCGGGCCGTCCTCGGCGAGAGTGTCCTGCAACGACTTCGACGCGACGTACTCCATGACGATCCACGGGTCGCCGTCGGTGCGCAGCACGTCGAAGATGCGGACCACGTTGACGTGATTCAGCCGGGCGATCGCCCGGGCCTCACGCAGGGAGCGTTCCCGCATCTCGCGGCGCTCGTCGTTGGTGAGACTGGGTGGCGGGACGAGCTCCTTGATGGCCACGTCCCGGTGCAGCACCTCGTCACGCGCCTTCCAGACCCGGCCCATGCCGCCCTGACCGAGCGGCGAGATGAGCCGGTACCGGTCAGCGACAAGTTGGGGAAGCGCGTCAGACATCGGAGAGACCGTACCCGGCGCCACCGATGCTCACACCGCCGGCACGCCACTGTGCGGTGAAGGTCAAGTTCGCGACGCGTACGCTGACGCCATGTCTGCCGAAGAGCCGCTGTTCCGAGTCGTCCGGGGCGTCCCGACCGCCGACGAGTTGGCCGCGCTGGTGGGTGCGATCGTCGTCCGGTCCCGTCCGGCCGCCGCGCCCGCGCCGGTGATCACGTCCGCCTGGGCGCGCAGCGCCCGACCGACCGTCGCGGCGCCCTCCGCCGGACCCGGCGCGTGGCGCGCCTCCGGCCTCCCCCGCTGAACCTTCCGCCAATCCGACCGGATTGAGCTGGGGCGGGGCCACGGTGATGCCCTGAGGACTGCCGAGATCGCTCCGCACCCATTAACCTCACTCAGGGAAACGGGGCCGTGACAGGTAGGGAGGATCGATGATCCCTGAGGAGGACCGGCCAGCTTCCTGGCTGCGCGACAACGGCGGCATCGAGGCCGACATCCGCCAGATGAGCGAGTTCGCCGACCGGCTCCAGGCCGAGGTCGAACGCAACTACGCGCCACACCTGTCGTACATCGCCGACGACATGAGAGCCCCCGTACCCAACCCGTGCGACGCCTTCGTCGAGCTGGTGCAGTTCCTGCACGCCCACTGGGAGACCCAGCAGGCCACGGCGAACATGGTGCGCGACCTGGGCGGAGCCACCGGCCACCTGGCCTCGGCGGCCGGCCAGATCGCCTCCCACTACCAAGGTGCCGATGCCTTCGCCTCGGCGAGGGTCGCCGATGTGCAGGCGGCACTCGCCAATCCGTACTCCACCATGTCCGGTGGCCAGGCCCGGCTACCCGACCCCACCGGCCCGAACGGCGGGCCGGTGGTGCTGCCGTGATCGACAGGGGCAGCGGCCGGACGTCCGGCCTCACCGACTGGCAACTGATGGACGTGCTGAGCATGTGGGCCTGCGTCCAGGACCACGAGACCCAGGGGCACTGGAAGCAGGTCGCCGGTTGGCGCAAGGTCTGTGACCTCGCGATGAACCACCTGCGGCGGCTGCACGAATACCGGCGTGGCCTGGCCGAGGCGTGGCCCCCGGAGACCAACGCGGCCGCGCGGGCGTACCTGGGCGAACTCGACCAGCTCATCGACCGGGTCCAGCGCACCCACGACGTAGCCGCCGCCAACCACGACGCGCTGGCCGCCGCCACCCGCGCCATCGACAGCGCCCGGCCCGAGTTGAAGAGGCTCTACGAGCAGTACTCGAACAAGCTCCAGCAGAAGCGGTCGTACGAGGCGACGCTGGCGGATCCGAAGGCGGCGGCGGGCAGCCGGGTGGTCGACCCGCCGGTGACGGACGTGGAGTTGGAGCAGCTGAACACCAAGGCCCGCGGGATCATGTACGGGTTGAGCGGCGAACTCCAGCAGGCCCAGGTGATGCTCCAGAAGCCGCCTCCGCGGCCAAAGCCCTCGCCAGGAGTGGACCAGAACAACCCCGACGCGTACACCTCTAATCTTTCTGCACCCGTCATTCCGCCAGTTGTACCGGTGCCCATCTCACCCTCGCCTGCTGTTTCCAGAGCCACCCGAGCTGAGAATTCAGTACGAGCAGTGCCAGCGCCGACAGCACCCAATTCAGGCCCGATTCTTGGCGGGGCCGGAACCGGGCTTGCCCCAACGCCAGCGAGCCCAGCAGCGCCTGGCATGACTCCTTCAACGCCCCAGGGGATGAGCCCGAACGTGGGACCCCCTCCTTCCTTGCCGCCGCTTCCAGGAACGCCGGGTCGTAACGGATTGCCCAACCCGTTGCGAGGGCAGCCGGGTCCAGCAGCCCGCAGCGGGATTGGTGGCGGCAACAGCAGCCCGCCCCGGCCAATGCCGCCGGGCGGCATGATCGGCGGCACACCTGGGATGGCTTTGGGCCAGCCTGGCGGGACCACTCCGCCTCGCCGTATCAATCCGCTTGGGGGCGTGATCGGAGGAGGTGGGGCAGGAACGGCGCCGTCAGGCGCAGCAGGCTCACGGCCCGGAGGCGCACGGGCGAGTTATGCAGGAGGCGCCTTTGGGATTTCGCCAACGGGAGGCTCTCCGGGCATGGCTAGCGGTCCAGGGGCAGGTACGCCAATGGGACGATCGAGCCGCCGAGAAGCAGTAGAAGGTGAGTCACGCCGCTGGGATCCCGATAATCCTTGGGAGACGGACGAGGGTGTAAATCCCATAGTCCGCCCGCCAAAGGACGGGCCCATCGACCCTGGACCCGCCATCGGATTTGGTCTTTAATGGGTTCATCTGCACCGATCTTGCTCACAATATTCGCCCTCTCCTCGACATTGTTAACCGCTGTGCCACTCCATGCGAAGGAGCCGGAGGGGGCTGACCGCGTCCGTGGTGACCAGTGGCACCTGCGCTACTTAGAAGTGCCGAAGGTTCAAAGAATTAGTCAGGGCGAGGGCGTGGTGGTGGCAGTGCCCGACACCGGCGTCGCTCCCCATGCGGACCTAGACGGCAACGTTTTGCCTGGCACCGATATCTTTTCAGGCGGATACGGGGACGGCCGCCGAGATCAGGACAGCCACGGCACGGGCATGGCAGGATTGATCGCCGCTCACGGCAATGGCGACCGCGGCGCGCTGGGAATCGCACCCAAGGCGAAGATTCTGCCGGTGCGCGTTAAGCGAATTAACGAACAAGGTAACAGCGATGATTTGGCGGCCGGGATCGAGTATTCGGTCGCCCATGGGGCGGAAGTAATTAGCATTTCCTCGGTCAGTGGACCAGACTTAAGATTACAGCAGGCCGTCGAGACCGCACTCAGAGCGAACATCATCGTGGTTGCCGGAGCGGGGAATCGACCAAGGGAACGCGAGGTAGGCTTCCCCGCCGCCTATCCCGGTGTCATCGCAGTAGGCGGAACAGATAGAAGGGGCACCCACGCCACCGTGTCTGTAGACGGGCCTCAAATCGATGTCGTTGCTCCTGCCGTCGACATTTACAGCACCAGCATCAACGGCAAGTACCGCAAGGGCACCGGGACGTCGGACGCCACCGCGATCGTCGCCGGGGCTGCTGCTTTGATCCGATCCAAGTACCCCTACCTTCCGGCGCAAGAAGTGGCACACCGCCTCACTGCCACCGCCGTCGACAAGGGACCGCCCGGCCGGGATGACGAATACGGGTATGGAGTCATCAACCTGGTAGCTGCCCTGACGGCAGACGTACCGCCACTCGGGTTCGAGTCGACTGCGCCGAGTGAACCCTCCGGCCTCAGCCCGACCACCGCAGCGGCCAACCCCAGCAGTGACAGCGGAGACGGGACCGTCCGTGGACTCGCGACCTTGGGCGCAATCGTGGCAGCAAGCGGCGGTTACCTGCTCTGGCGGCGCCGCCGACGTGCCGACGATCCGCCACCGAGGATCAGCCGGTAGCGTCGGAATCGTGCCGAACTCCCTGCCACTGCGCCTCGTGCTCGCCAGCCAGAGTCCCGCCCGTCGCAAGCTCCTCCAAGCCGCCGGGATCGAACCCGACGTGTTGGTGAGCGGCGTCGACGAGTCCCAGGTGGTAGCCGATCGGGCGGAGGATCTCTGCCTGGAGCTTGCCCGTCTCAAGGCGCTCGCGGTGCTCGACCGGCTGCGCGCCACCCCGGACGAGCGGACGCTGGTGCTCGGCTGCGACTCGGTGCTGGCCTTCGACGGGGAGATCCTGGGCAAGCCGGCGGACGCCGCCGACGCCACGAACCGCTGGCGACGGATGCGCGGGCGCAGCGGGGTGCTGCACACCGGGCACTGCCTGATCGACGTGACGCACGAGGCGCGAGCGGAGGCGGTCGCGTCCACGGTCGTGCACTTCGCCGACATCAGCGACGAGGAGATCGCCGCGTACGTGGCGACGGGCGAGCCGCTGGCGGTGGCCGGGGCCTTCACCATCGACGGGTTGGGTGGGGCGTTCCTGACCGGCATCGAGGGTGACCCGGGCACGGTGGTGGGGCTGTCCCTGCCGCTGCTGCGTCGGCTCCTCGGCGAGTTGGAGCTGAGCATCACGGACCTGTGGACGAAGGTCGCGCCGGGGGGCCAGGAGGTCGAAAATCTCGGCTAGCGTCCGTTCATGACCACCAAGCCGTTGCCGCTGACTCCGGAACTGCACGCCTACCTCGTCGCCCACGGCTCGCCGCCGGACGAGATCATCCGAGACCTGGCCGAGGAGACAATGGCCACCCTCCCCGATCAGGCGACGATGCAGGTGGCGCCGGAGCAGGCCGCGTTCCTGACCTTCCTCACCCGGCTGCTCGGCGTGCGGCAGGCGGTGGAGGTGGGCACCTTCACCGGGCTCTCCTCGCTGGCGATCGCCCGGGGGCTGCCCGAGGACGGCCGGCTGACCTGCTTCGACATCTCCGAGGAGTACACCGGCATCGCCCGGCGGTACTGGGAGCGCGCGGGCGTCGCCGACCGGATCGAGCTGCGCATCGGCCCGGCCGGGGAGACGCTGCGTGAGCTGCCCCTGGAGCGGCACCTCGACTTCGCCTTCATCGACGCGGACAAGACGGGTTACCCGGTCTACTGGGACGAGCTGGTGCCCCGGATGCGCCCGGGTGCGGTCATCGCGGTGGACAACACGCTGCGCGGGGGCCGGGTGCTCGCCCCGCAGAACGCCGACGACCGCGCGATCGCCGCCTTCAACGACGAGGTACTGGCCGACGTGCGCGTTGAGGCGGTCATGCTCCCCATCGCCGACGGCGTGACCCTCGCCCGGGTCCGCTGACGCGGTTTGCGGCGTGTTGGGGTCTCGAGCCGCCCCGACACCGCAACACGCCGCAAACCGCGCCGCACCAAACCGCGCCGCCGGGCGGGCGCGGCGCGCGCGGAGGGCGGGCGTGGGGTGGCTGCCGGGCGGAGTGTCAGGCGCCGACCAGGGCTGGGGCGCGGTCGTCGTCCGTCGGCGCGGCGCGTAGGGCGCGGCCGAGTCGCACGGTCAGCAGCAGGGCGCCGGCGATGAAGGCGGGCAGCAGCAGGAAGGCCAGGTGCGGTCCGACCCCGTCGGCCACCGCGCCGAGCGCCACCGGCGCGATCCCGAAGCCCACCCCCATCGAGTACGCGGACCAGCCGGCCGCCTTGTCGGCGGCCGGCCCGGCGACGGCCAGCGCGATCGAGATCGCGAGGGGGTAGTGCAGCGCGTTGCCGAGTCCCAGCACCACCAGGCCGGTGACGGCGAGCCAGCCGACGGGGGCGAGCCAGAACAGGGCGAACCCGGCCAGCGAGACGGTCAGCGCGCCGAGCAGCAGCGGGGCGGGCGGCCAGCGCAGCGCGAACCGGCCGCCGGCCAGCCGGCCGAGGAACATGCCGCAGACGATCGCGGCGACGGCGGCCGAGGCGGAGGCGGCGGTCATCCCGGCGTGCGAACGGAGCACGTCGGCGGTCCAGAGCGACAGGCAGACCTCGATCGAGCCGGTCACCGACATCAGCACCCAGGCGATCCAGTACGCCCGGGGCAGCCGCCCGGCCGCGGCACGGCCGCTCACCGGTACCGGGGCGTCGTCGGCCCGGGCCCCACCGGTGGGTGCCGCCGAGGCGGTCACCCCGACGGGGACGTCGTCGGCCCGCCGCACACCGGCGGGCGCCGCCGCCTCGGCGGTCACGCCGACGGGGTCGGCGGCAGCCGCGGCAGCGGGGGCGGCCTGCGGCGGGCGTACCCGGGAGAGGCGGCCGGCGAGCGCGACCAGCGCGATCAGCCCGACCTCGACGGCCATCACGGGTCGCCAGCCGAAGCCGGCGTCGACACTGGCGCCGATGACCAACGGGGCGAGGATGCCCATGCCGGCGCAGACGGCGTTGGCCTCGGTGAGCGCGGCCGGCGCGGCGGGGCCGTGCCGGGTGGTGAGGACGACGGCGACGCCGCTGACCACGATCATGCCGGCGGTGGCCACGGCGGCGACCGCGGCGAGGGTCGCGGGCAGCGGGCGGAGCAGGCCGAACGCGGTGACGCCGGCGGCGACCCCGGCGAGCCCGGCCCAGATCGCCCCGGCCCGGCCGCTCCGCCGGGCCAGCGGGGCGAAGAGCGCCCCGCCGAGCAGCGCGCCGACGGCGATGGCGGTGCTGTGCAGGCCGGCGACGGCGGCGCTGGTGCCCTGCTCGTCGCGGAGCAGCGGCACGACGGGGCCGAACCCGTAGAGGAAGAAGCCCCACAACCCCAGCTGGGCGTAGGTCAGCCAGGTGGTCCTGTCATGGGTGAGGCGGGGCACCGGCCTTACGCTACAAGCGCCTGGCCGGTGCCCCGCCGCTGGTGAGAGGCAGCTCTCGTCAGCGGACGCTGCGGGCGAACTGCCGGGCGGCCCAGATGACGCCGGCGACGGCGAGCACCGCGGTGATGGTCAGCCCCTGCCACACCTTGTCGTTGCCCAGGTCCCCGGCGAAGAGCGCCCGAGTACCGTCGACCGCCCAGGAGAACGGGTTCCAGTCGGCGATGCCCTGGAGCCAGCCGGGGGCGAAGGTGAGCGGCAGCAGGATGCCGGAGAGCAGCAGCACCGGCTGGGCGACGGTGTTCATCAGCGGGGCGAGCGCGTCCTCGCTCTTGACCTTGAGCGCGACACCGTACGAGACGGCCGAGGTCATCAGCGCGATCAGGGCGAGAATCAGGTACGCCAGCAGCAGGTCGCCGATGAAGACGCGCAGGTCGAACAGGAGCGCGAGCAGGGTGATGATGACCGCCTGCACGAGCAGCGAGACCACGTCCCGCAGGGACCGGCCGAGCAGCAGAGCCAGTCGGCTCACCGGGGTGACCCGGGAGCGTTCGATGACCCCGGCGCGCAGCTCGGCGATCAGGCCGAAGCCCTGGAACAGGCCGCCGAAGATGGCCAGCAGCACCAGCAGGCCGGGTACGAAGATCTTGTAGGCGGCGGCCTGGGTGGGCGCGTTCAGGGCCGGCTTGAGCAGAGGGGCGAAGAGCAGCAGGTACATCACCGGCTGGAAGACGCCGACGAAGACCCAGACCGGGTTGCGCAGCAGCAGCTGGATCTGGCGCTGGAAGATGAGCCAGGTGTCGCGGGCGAGTTTCATGACGATTCTCCTGTGGTGGATGCTCAGGACTCGCGCAGCGAGCGGCCGGTCTTGGTGAGGAAGACGTCGTCGAGGCTGGGGCGGTGCAGCTCGATCGACGAGAGCGTGAGCCCGGCGTTGTCGAGCCGGCGGAGGATCTGCGGGATGGCGGTGGCGCCCTCGTCGACGTAGAGGCGCAGGCCGCCCTCGTCGGCGGTCTCCAGCTTGTTGACGAACTCCTCGCCGTCGAGCACCTGCGCGGCCTGCGGCGTGCTGGCCACGTCGAGGCCGACCAGCACCACGTCGCCGGAGATCTCCCGCTTCAGCTCGGCCGGGGTCCCCTCGGCGACCACCTCGCCGTGATCCATGATCGCGATCCGGTCGCAGAGCGCGTCCGCCTCGTCGAGGTAGTGCGTGGTGATGAAGACGGTCATGCCCTCGGTGCGCAGCCGGCGGATCTCGTCCCACATGT
This sequence comes from Micromonospora sp. CPCC 206171, assembly GCF_036906755.1. Taxonomy (NCBI): domain Bacteria; kingdom Bacillati; phylum Actinomycetota; class Actinomycetes; order Micromonosporales; family Micromonosporaceae; genus Micromonospora; species Micromonospora sp. CPCC 206171. The sequence goes on from NZ_JBAKHT010000003.1 coordinate 232,096, forward strand.
GTGCGCGGCTCTGCGGGTCGAGGCCGGTGGTCGGCTCGTCCAGGAAGACGATCTTCGGCTCGTGGATGATGCCGAGAGCGATCTCCACCCGGCGCCGCTGACCGCCGGAGTACGTCTTGCACTTGCGGTCGGCGTACTCGGTGAGCTGGAAGGCGTCGAGGGCGCGGGCGGCGCGGCGGTGCGCCTCGGCCTTGGCGATGCCGTACATGCGGGCGTGCAGCACCAGCTCCTCGCGGGCGGTGGACTCGTCCCAGGTGCTGCCGCCCTGGGCGACGTAGCCGATCCGGCGGCGCACCTCGGCCGGGTCCTTGCGCAGGTCGGCGCCGGCGATGGTGGCCTCGCCGCCGTCGGGCTCGATGAGCGTGGCGAGCATCCGCAGGGTGGTGGTCTTGCCGGCGCCGTTGGGGCCGAGGAAGCCGAAGATCTCGCCCTCGGCGACCTTGAGGTTCACCCCCCGTACGGCGTCGACCGTCTTCGTCTCCCGACCGGCGCGGGAGCGGAAGGACTTCCGCAGCCCCCTGGTCTCGATCATGTCTGCTCCTGGTCGTCCGGGCCGGACGCGCCGGCCGCCTGTCCCCCGGGGCCGCCAGAAGGCGCGCTCCCCCGTGGTGCGCGAGAAGGCTAACGCGATATAGCTCTTGTGGTCAACGTTGATTATTCCGTGTTCGCGTCGCGGGACGGCGCGCCGTCGGTCCACCCCGGCCAGCCCTCCGCCCCGGCGAGTCCAGCAGGCAGGTACGACACCCCGGACTCGATCCGCTCGGCGATCCGGTCGCACCAGGCCACCTCCGCCTCGGCGCGGGCCGCCCAGAGCTCGAACATCCAGGCCACGTGCACCGGCTTGGTGTTGCGCATCCAGTCGGAGTCCAACGAGGCACGCATCGACTCGACACCGGCGCGCAGCAGGTTCGCCCGGTTCCGCAGCGCGGCGGCGGCCTCCTCGCGGGGCATCGCGGGCAGGAACGAGAACGCCGCGACGAACGGGTCCGGCGTCTCGTGCAACTGCCACCACAGGCCGCGCAGCAGCGTCTCGAACTCGTCCTCCCCCTTCGGCGTCACCTCGTAGGTGGTCCGGGCCGGGCGGGCGCCGACCTGCTCGGTCGCCACCTCGCGCAGCAGCCCCTCCTCGGTCAGCTTGCGCAGGGCGTGGTAGATCGATCCGGGTTGCACGTTGGCCCACCGATCGGCGTTCCAGCTCAGCAGCTCGCGGCGCACGTCGTAGCCGTGTACCGGTTGCATCCACCGGACCAGGCCGAGAATCATCATCCGAGTCGCAGACACCGCACAAGCGTAATAAACAAGTTTGACTAGGGTGCGGCCGGAACAGTGCGCCATCCCACACTGAGCGATCGTTAGGGCCATCAGAGTGACCGATACACTCCCGGTCAACGACCTCCCGGGAGGAGCCTTCAAGGTGCGCAAGGTACTCATCGCCAACCGCGGCGAGATCGCCGTCCGCGTCATCCGCGCCTGCCGCGACGCCGGCCTGGGCAGCGTCGCCGTCTACGCGGACTCGGACCGGGACGCCCTGCACGCCACGCTGGCGGACGAGGCGTACGCCCTCGGCGGCGACACCGCGGCCGAGACGTACCTGCGGATCGACAAGCTGATCGACGTCGCCGGCCGGTCCGGCGCCGACGCCGTGCACCCCGGCTACGGCTTCCTCTCCGAGAACGCCGACTTCGCCCAGGCCGTCATCGACGCCGGGCTGACCTGGATCGGTCCCACCCCGCAGGCGATCCGCGACCTCGGCGACAAGGTGACCGCCCGGCACATCGCCCAGCGCGCCGGCGCGCCCCTGGTCCCCGGCACCCCGGACCCGGTCGGCAACGCCGACGAGGTGATGGCGTTCGCCGTCGACCACGGCCTGCCGGTCGCCATCAAGGCGGCCTTCGGCGGCGGTGGGCGCGGCCTCAAGGTGGCCCGCACCATGGAGGAGATCCCGCACCTGTTCGAGTCGGCCACCCGCGAGGCGGTCGCCGCGTTCGGCCGGGGCGAGTGCTTCGTCGAGCGGTACCTGGACAAGCCCCGGCACGTCGAGGCGCAGGTCCTCGCCGACCAGCACGGCAACGTGATCGTGGTCGGCACCCGGGACTGCTCGCTGCAGCGCCGGCACCAGAAGCTGGTCGAGGAGGCCCCGGCGCCGTTCCTCACCGCCGCGCAGCGCACCCAGATCCACGAGAGCGCCAAGGCGATCTGCCGGGAGGCCGGCTACCACGGCGCCGGCACCGTGGAATACCTGGTCGGCGCGGACGGCACCATCTCCTTCCTGGAGGTCAACACCCGGCTCCAGGTCGAGCACCCGGTCACCGAGGAGACCGCCGGCGTCGACCTGGTCCGCGAGCAGTTCCGGATCGCCGACGGCGAGAAGCTGCGGTTCTCCGAGGACCCGACCCCGCGCGGGCACTCCATCGAGTTCCGGATCAACGGCGAGGACCCGGGCCGCAACTTCCTGCCCGCCCCGGGCACCATCACCGCCCTGCGCCTGCCCACCGGGCCGGGCGTGCGGGTGGACACCGGCGTCTCGGCCGGCGACGTGATCGGCGGCAACTTCGACTCGCTGCTCGCCAAGGTCATCATCAGCGGCGAGACCCGGGCCGAGGCGATCGAGCGGGCCCGCCGGGCACTGGACGAGATGGTCGTCGAGGGCATGGCCACCGCGCTGCCGTTCCACCGGCTGGTCGTCCGGGACGAGGCGTTCACCACCGAGCCGTTCACCGTGCACACCCGGTGGATCGAGACCGAGTTCGACAACACCGTGCCGCCGTTCACCGCCGCCGCCGGCGCCGCCGAGGCGCCGGCCGGTCGCGAGACCGTCGTGGTCGAGGTGGCGGGCAAGCGGCTGGAGGTCAGCCTCCCCGCCGGCCTCGGCGCGGGTACGACCAGCGCCGCGCCCGCCGCTCGCAAGCCGGCCCGCCGGGGCGGCGGCGCCAAGGCCGGCGCGGCGGTCAGCGGCGACGCGCTCGCCTCCCCGATGCAGGGCACCATCGTCAAGATCGCCGTGGCGGACGGGGACACCGTCGCCGAAGGTGACCTGGTGGTGGTGCTGGAGGCGATGAAGATGGAGCAGCCGCTGCACGCCCACAAGGCCGGTACGGTCAGCGGGCTGTCGGCCGAGGTCGGCGCGGTGATCACCGCCGGCGCGGCCATCTGCACCATCGCCTGATCCGGTCGGCACGGCCCATCTCCGGTGCGCCGGGGCGCAACACCACTGTGAGCGATATGCCTGGGAGTCATATTCATGCCTCTCAGGCATATCGCTGACCAGCCATCTGCCCGGTCGCGCGGCGGCCCGGCGGGGGTGGTTTGGGACACCAGCGGCGGCGGACAGGGCCGCGAGCAGGAATGATGGCCGGGTGCGGTTCCTTCATGGCGCGGTCCCCGCGCACGACCTGACCTACAACGACGTCTTCATGGCGCCGGCCCGCTCCGAGGTGGGCTCGCGACTCGACGTCGACCTGGCCACCGGCGACGGCACGGGCACCACCATCCCGCTGGTGGTCTCCAACATGACGGCGGTCTCCGGCCGCCGGATGGCGGAGACCGTCGCCCGGCGCGGCGCGATCGCGGTCATCCCGCAGGACATCCCGATCGAGGTGGTGGCCAACGTCGTCGCCTGGGTCAAGCAGCGGCACCTGGTGCACGACACGCCCATCACGCTCGGCCCGACCGACACCGTCGGCGACGCCATCCACCTGCTGCCGAAGCGGTCGCACGGCGCGGTGATCGTGGTCGACGAGGCGGGCCGCCCGCTCGGCGTGGTCACCGAGGCGGACACCGTCGGCGTGGACCGCTTCGCCCAGCTGCGGCACGTCATGTCGACCGAGCTGCACACCGTGCCGGCGGACGCGGACCCGCGTACCGGCTTCGACCGGCTCTCGGCCGGGCGGCGCCGGCTGGCTCCGGTGGTGGACGACGACGGCCGGCTGATCGGCGTGCTGACCCGGCAGGGCGCGCTGCGCGCCACCCTCTACCGGCCGGCCGTTGACGACCGGGGCCGGCTGCGCGTCGCCGCCGCCGTCGGCATCAACGGCGACGTGACCGGCAAGGCCGAGGCGCTGCTGGCCGCCGGGGTGGACACCCTGGTGGTGGACACCGCGCACGGCCACCAGGAGCGGATGATCTCCGCGCTGCGGGCGGTACGCAAGCTCGACCCCGCCGTGCCGGTGGCGGCCGGCAACGTGGTCACCGCCGAGGGCGTACGCGACCTGGTGGAGGCGGGGGCCGACATCGTCAAGGTCGGCGTCGGTCCGGGTGCCATGTGCACCACCCGGATGATGACCGGCGTGGGCCGGCCACAGTTCTCCGCCGTGCTCGACTGCGCGGCCGCGGCCCGGGCGCTGGGCCGGCACGTCTGGGCGGACGGCGGCGTGCGGCACCCCCGCGACGTGGCGCTGGCGCTCGCCGCCGGGGCCTCCAACGTGATGATCGGATCGTGGTTCGCCGGCACCTACGAGTCCCCCGGCGACCTCTACACCGAGCCCGACGGCCGGCGGTACAAGGAGAGCTTCGGCATGGCCTCGGCGCGGGCGGTCAGCGCGCGTACCGCCGAGGACAGCGCCTTCGACCGGGCCCGCAAGGCGGTCTTCGAGGAGGGCATCTCCTCGGCCCGGATGTACCTGGACCCGACCCGGCCCGGCGTCGAGGACCTGATCGACGAGATCATCGCCGGGGTGCGCAGCGCCTTCACCTACGCGGGCGCCCGCAACCTGGACGAGTTCCACGAGCGCGCGCTGGTCGGCGTGCAGAGCACGGCCGGCTACACCGAGGGCATGCCGCTGCCCACCAGCTGGTGACCACCCCGCCCGACGCGGGCGGTCGACCTCGTTCGCGGCGAGTCGCGATGTCCGGTTGGTGGGACACCGCGACTCGCCGCAGCCGGGGTGGCTCACCCCGGGCGGCGGTCGCGGTCACTCGAAGAGGCGGCGGATGACCGCGCGGGCGGTCTGCTCCGGGTCCCGGCCGGCCTCGGGCGGCAGGGCGCCGGCCAGCCAGAGGGTGGCGAACCCGTGCCCGATCGACCAGGCGGCCAGGGCGTCCCGGTCGGGCGCGGCGGCGGGCAGGGCGGCCAGCTCGCCGGGGAGCACCGCCCGGATCCGGTCCCGGGCGGCCCGCACCTCGGCGTCGTCGCCCCGGTAGAGGTCCGGCTGGAACATCACCTCGAAGTGGGCCCGGTGGTCGACGGCGAACCGGACGTAGGCCACCCCGACCTCCACCAGGTCGTCGCCGGCCCCGCGCAGCTCGTCGGCGAGACGGTCGTACCCCTCGACGGCGAGCGCGGTGAGCAGACCGGCCTTGTCGCCGAAGTGGTGGGCCGGGGCGGCGTGTGACACGCCGGCGCGGCGGGCGAGGTCACGCAGGCTCAGCGCGGCCGGGCCGGACTCCTCGATCGCCTGGACCGCCGCGTCGAGCAGGGCCCGCCGCAGGTCGCCGTGGTGGTAGCCGCGCGTCGTCATGCCGGGCAGCATAACTTGCCAACGACAAGATGCAGTGTCGGATATTAGTTTGGCCCCTGACGATCCGGGGGCTAACGTCAGCGCCGTGCACATGGAACCCCTGGCCCGATTCCCGGACGCGCTGTGCAGCGTGCCGATGGGGCGGCTGGTCTCGGTCGCCGGCCATCTGATCGACCAGCGCTGGGGGCGCTATCTGTCCGAACACCACGGCCTCTCGCCCGCCGGGATGCGGGTGCTGTTCACCCTGTCCCACACCGGCGCAACCACCCACCGGGACGTCGCCGAGCGCTGCTTCGTCCGGCCCGCCACCCTCACCGGGATCGTCGACACCCTGGAGCGCGACGGCTTCGTCGAGCGGCACCGGGCCGGCACCGACCGCCGTACGGTGCAGCTCGCCCTGACCGACAAGGGACGCGAGCACGTGCAGGCCCTCTTCGATCTGATCCACAGCGACACCCCGCTGACCTCCGTCGACGCCGACCCGGCGAAGAAGGCGGTGATCCGCGAGTTCCTGACCGAGTTGATTGTGACCATGTCCGACGGGGAGGACACCCGGTTGAACCCGGCAGACCAGGAACCCGACGAGGCGAGACCGGGAGGTCGCCCGTGCTGATCCGCCTACTGCGCGATCACCTGCGCCCGTACCGCCGGCCGCTGGCCGGTGTGGTGCTGCTCCAGTTCGTCGGCACGATGGCCTCGCTCTACCTGCCGAGCCTCAACGCCGACATCATCGACCAGGGCGTGGCCCGGGGCGACACCGACTACATCATGCGTACCGGCGGGTGGATGCTGCTGGTCAGCCTGGTCCAGATCGCCTGCTCGGTGGCCGCCGTCTACCTCGGCGCGCGGACCGCGATGGCCTTCGGCCGGGATGCCCGGGCCGCCGTCTTCGCGCAGGTCAACCGCTTCTCGGCCCGGGAGGTCGCCCGGTTCGGCGCACCCTCGCTGATCACCCGCAACACCAACGACGTGCAGCAGGTGCAGATGCTCGTGCTGATGAGCTGCACCATGCTGGTCGCCGCGCCGATCATGAGCGTCGGCGGCGTGGTGATGGCGCTCCGGGAGGACCTGGGACTGTCCTGGCTGATGCTGGTCAGCGTGCCGGTGCTGGCGATCGCGCTGGGCCTGGTCGTCCGGCGGATGGTGCCGGGCTTCCGGGAGATGCAGACCCGGATCGACACGGTCAACCGGGTGCTGCGCGAGCAGATCACCGGCATCCGGGTGATCCGGGCGTTCGTCCGCGAGCCGTACGAGACGGACCGGTTCGGCGTCGCCAACGCCGACCTCACCGCGACGGCGCTGCGGGTCGGCCGACTGATGGCCCTGATCTTCCCGGTGATCATGCTGGTGCTCAACGTCTCCAGCGTCGCGGTGCTCTGGTTCGGCGCGCAGCGGGTCGACGCCGGCCAGATGCAGGTCGGCGCGCTGACCGCGTTCCTGCAGTACCTGATGCAGATCCTGATGGCCGTCATGATGGCCACCTTCATGCTGATGATGGTGCCGCGCGCGGCAGTGTGCGCCGAGCGGATCGTCGAGGTGCTGGACACCGAGTCGTCGGTGGTGCCGCCGGCCGATCCGTTGATCGCGATGACCAGGCGCGCCGAGCTGGAGCTTCGCCGCGTCGCCTTCCAGTACCCCGGGGCGAGCGCTCCGGTGCTGCACGACATCTCGTTGCGGGTCGGACCGGGCCAGACCACCGCCATCATCGGGTCCACCGGCGCCGGCAAGACCACCCTGCTCACCCTGATCCCCCGGCTGGTCGACCCGACCGCCGGCGCGGTGCTGGTCGACGGGGTGGACGTACGGCTGCTGGAACCGAACGAGGTGTGGCGCCGGATCGGGCTGGTGCCGCAGCGGCCGTACCTGTTCAGCGGAACGATCGCCAGCAACCTCCGGTACGGCAACCCGGACGCCACCGACGAGGAGCTGTGGCAGGCGCTGGAGATCGCCCAGGCGCGGGACTTCGTGGCCGAGATGCCGGGCGGGCTGGACGCCCCGATCGCCCAGGGCGGCACGAACGTCTCCGGCGGTCAGCGGCAGCGGCTGGCGATCGCCCGGGCACTGGTCCGCCAGCCGGAGATCTACCTCTTCGACGACTCGTTCTCGGCGTTGGACCTGGGCACCGACGCCCGGCTGCGGGCGGCGCTGCGGCCGGTCACCGCGGACGCGGCCGTGGTGATCGTGGCCCAGCGGGTCTCCACGATCGTCGACGCCGACCAGATCATCGTGCTCGAGGACGGCGGCGTCGTCGGCAGGGGACGACACGAGGAACTGCTGGTGAGCTGCCCGACGTACGCCGAGATCGTCGCGTCCCAGCAGACGGCGGAGGTGCCGGCGTGAGCGAGCCCGACGAGCGGACCACGCCGGCCGGTGACGGCCGGGCGCCCGTACTTGAGCAGAAGGTCCCGGAGGCACGGACGCCGAAGCGGCTGCCCCCCGGCGGCCAGCGCGGCGGCCCGCCGTGGATGGGCGCCGCGATGCCGGCCGAGAAGTCGATGAACTTCGGTCCGTCGGCCCGGCGCCTGCTCGGTCGGCTGCGGCCGCACCGGCTCCAGCTGGCCGCGGTGATCACGCTCGCCGTGGCGAGCATCGGGCTCAGCGTCATCGGGCCGAAGCTCCTCGGCCACGCCACCGACCTGATCTTCAACGGGGTGATCGGTCGGCAACTGCCCGATGGGACCAGCACGGAGCAGGCCGCGGCGGCGGCCCGGGCCGCCGGCAACGACAACTTCGCCGACATGCTCGCCCGGATGGACGTGGTGCCGGGCGCGGGGATCGACTTCACCGCCCTCGGCCGGGTGCTCGTCCTGGCCCTGGCGCTCTACCTGGCGGCCAGTGTGCTGATCTGGTGGCAGGGGTGGCTGCTCAACGGGGTGGTGCAGCGGACCGTGCTGCGGCTGCGCGCCGAGGTGGAGGAGAAGCTCCACCGGCTGCCCCTGCCCTACTTCGACCGGCAGCCCCGGGGCGAACTGCTCAGCCGGGTCACCAACGACATCGACAACATCTCGCAGACCCTCTCGCAGACGCTCAGCCAGCTGCTCACCTCGCTGCTGACCGTCGTCGGCGTGCTGGCCATGATGTTCTGGATCTCGCCGCTGCTGGCGTTGGTGGCGCTGGTCGCGGTGCCGCTGTCGGTGATCGTGACCCAGCGGATCGCCAAGCGGTCACAGCGGAAGTTCATCGCCCAGTGGCGGCACACCGGCGAGCTGAACGGTCAGATCGAGGAGGCGTACACCGGCCACGAGCTGGTCAAGGTCTTCGGTCGGCAGCACGAGGTGGAAGCCGCCTTCCACGCGAAGAACGAGGAGCTGTTCCGCGCCAGCTTCGGCGCTCAGTTCATCTCCGGGATCATCATGCCGGCGATGATGTTCGTCGGGAACCTCAGCTACGTCGCGATCGCCGTGGTCGGCGGGCTGCGGGTGGCGTCCGGCTCGATGAGCCTCGGCGACGTGCAGGCGTTCATCCAGTACTCGCGGCAGTTCACCCAGCCGCTCACCCAGGTCGCCTCGATGGCCAACCTGCTCCAGTCCGGGGTGGCCTCCGCCGAGCGGGTCTTCGCGGTGCTCGACGCCGAGGAGCAGAGCCAGGACAGGGTCGCGCCGCCCCGGGTCACCGGCCGGGTCGAGTTCGCACACGTCTCCTTCCGGTACGACCCGGAAAAGCCGCTGATCGACGACCTGTCGCTGGTCGCCGAGCCGGGTCACACCGTGGCGATCGTCGGCCCGACCGGTGCCGGCAAGACCACCCTGGTCAATCTGATCATGCGCTTCTACGAGCTGGACGCGGGCTGGATCACCCTTGACGGGGTGGACATCACCGCCATGCCGCGGGACGAGCTGCGCAGCCGGATCGGCATGGTGCTCCAGGACACCTGGCTCTTCGGCGGCACCATCCGGGACAACATCGCCTACGGCCGGCCGGACGCGACCGAGGAGGAGATCCTGGCCGCCGCCCGGGCGACCTTCGTGGACCGCTTCGTGCGCAGCCTCCCGAACGGGTACGACACCGTCATCGACGAGGAGGGCAACAACGTCAGCGCCGGCGAGAAGCAGCTGATCACGATCGCCCGGGCGTTCCTGGCCGAGCCGTCGCTGCTGATCCTGGACGAGGCCACCAGCTCGGTGGACACCCGCACGGAGGTGCTGCTCCAACGGGCGATGGCGGCGCTCCGCTCGGACCGGACCAGCTTCGTCATCGCGCACCGGCTCTCCACCATCCGCGACGCCGACCTGATCCTGATGATGGAGCACGGCCGGATCGTCGAGCAGGGCACCCATGAGCAGTTGCTGGCCGCGAAGGGGGCGTACCACCGGCTGTACCGGTCGCAGTTCGTCGGCGCGCTGGTGGACGACGAGGACAAGGGAACGGCCCCCCGGACCCCGTCGGTCCAGGGGGCGCTCTCCTCATGACCGGCTCAGGCGGCGGCCGGCAGCAGGTCGGGCGAGCGGGCGGCGACCACCGCCCCGACCAGCCCCAGCGCGTCCCCGACGGGCATCGGGGCCAACCCTCGGCCGTCGCGCAGGCGCAGCGAGACCGACCCGTCGGCCGCCTCCCGGGCGCCCACCACCCCGACGTACGGCACCCGGCGGTGGGCGGCGTCACGGATCCGGGCACCGAGCGAGCCGCTGGCGTCGACCTCGGCCCGCAGCCCGGCGGCGACCGCCCGGCGGGCGAGTTCGGCCGCCGCACCCGCCTGCCCGGCGTCGACCGGCAGCAGTACCAGCTGCACCGGGGCGTACCAGGGCGGGAAGGCGCCCTGGTGCACCTCGATCAGGTAGGCGAAGAGCCGTTCCATGCTGCCGACCAGGCTGCGGTGCACCATCACCGGCCGCCGTCGGGCGCCGGACGCGTCGGTGTACGACAGGTCGAACCGCTCCGGCTTGTCGAAGTCGAGCTGGACGGTGGAGAGGGTGGACTCCCGGCCGGCGGCGTCGACGATCTGAATGTCGATCTTCGGGCCGTAGAAGGCGGCCTCGCCCGGGGCCTCGGTGAAGTCGACCCCGTCGAGCGCCGCGCGCAGCAGGTCCTCGGCCCGCGCCCACTGGGCGTCGTCGCCGACGTACTTCTCCCCCGGCCCGCGCAGCGACAGCCGGAACCCGGCCGGGCGGACGCCGAGCGCGGCGTGCGCCTCGCGGATCAGCCGCAGGATCTCCCGCACCTCCTCGGCGACCTGCTCCAGGGCGCAGAAGTTGTGCGCGTCGTTGAGCGAGATGGCGCGGACCCGGGACAGGCCGCCCAGCACGCCCGACCGCTCCGCCCGGTACATCCCGCCCAGCTCGGCGATGCGCAGCGGCAGCTCCCGGTAGGAGCGGCCGCGCGCCCGGTAGACCAGCGCGTGGTGCGGGCAGAGCGCCGGCCGCAGCACGAACTCGTCGTCGGCGCTGAGCGGCAGCGGCGGGAACATGTCGTCGGCGAAGTAGCCGAGGTGCCCGGAGAGCGCGAACAGCTCCCGTCTGCCCAGCGGCGGCGAGTAGACGTGCTGGTAGCCGGCCCGTCGTTCCAGCTCGCGGACGTACTCCTCGACCGCGTGCCGGGCGGCGGCACCGGCCGGCAGCCAGATCGGCAGCCCGGCGCCGGCGAGCGGGTCGGAGACGAACAGGTCCAGCTCCCGGCCGAGCCTGCGGTGGTCGATCATGTCGCTCTCCTCGCGGGTCATGACCCGGGAGCGGCCTCGCCACGGACGCCGCGAGGCCCCGGGGCGGATCGCCCCGGGGCCTCGTCGACGTCGAACGTCAGTGCGGCGCGCCGGGGTTTCCCGGCGTCGTGGTCACCACCGCGCTGCGCATGCTCCGACGGTACGGTCCCGGCGCGCGGCGGTGCCAGTACATTTCCGGCGCGCGCCGCCGGCCGCCCGGATGGGCGTCGGGGCGAACCGAGAAAAGGGGCGGGCCGCCGGCACGGGACCTGCCGGCGACCCGCGGCGGCCGGCTCGTCAGGAACGGGGGGCCCGACGCGCGTGTGGCCGCGCGCCGACAACGGTACGCCGAGGAGCGGGGATCCGCCGTCCGCATCCCGCCCGGATTCGACCCGTTCCGCCCGTCACCCCCGACCGAACTACGTCGTTGTACCCAAGTGGCCCTGTCGTGTCCACCGTCACCGCCGGCCGGGCCTGTCCCCGGTGACGGCGGACACGCCGTCAGGCTCGGGGAATCTGATCGGCCTTGACCGGCGAGGTGGCAGTCGTGCTCGAACTTCTCACTGACGTCGCCTCGCCGACGTGGGCGTACGTCGTGCTGCTCGGCCTGCTGATCGCCGACGCGTTCGTACCGGTCATCCCGACCCAGGTCATAATGATCACCAGCGGCGCGCTGACCGTCTACGGCGGGCTCAGCCTGCCGGTGACCATCGGCGTCGGCGCGCTCGGCGTCTTCGCCGGTGACCTGGCCTGCTACCTGCTCGGCCGCAGCGCCCCCGACCGGCGCGCGCCCCGGCACGCCGAGCCGAGCCGGGCCCGCCGGATGGCCGGCCGGGTGACCCAGGGGCTGCGCCAGCCAGGTCCGCTGGTCATCCTGCTGTGCCGGTTCGTGCCCGGCGGCCGGATGGCGGCCTGCTTCTCCGCCGGCCGCAGCCGGTACCCCTACCGGCTCTTCCTCTTCTACGAGGGCGCCGCGGCGACCGGTTGGGCGGCCTACGGCGGCCTGGTCGGCCACCTCGGCGGCACGGCGCTGACCGAGTCGGCCTGGCGGCTGGCGCTGATCGCGGCCGCGGCGGCGGCCGGGTTCGCGGCGGCGGGTTGGGCGATGACGCTGGTCGGTGCCCGCACCCGCGGCGAGGTACCCGTCGACTGACGCCCGCCCCTCGGCGTCCGTCACGGCGCGGCGCCCGTCACCATGCGCGTCCGTCAAGGCGCGCTTCCCGGCACGACCCGGCGCCCGTCAAGGCGCGCTTCCCGGCACGACCGGCGCCCGTCACGGCGCGATGCCCGGCACGACCCGACGCCCGTCCCGACCCGATGCCCGGCACGACCCGGCGCCCGGCACCACCCGACGCCCGGCACGACCCGACGCCCGTCCCGACCCGACGCCCGGCACGACCCGGCGCCCGGCACGACGAGGGCACCCCTTCCGGCGCTACCGATCTGATGACGTCAACGGATCGCGCGGCGTGAGTCGTTGGTGTCATCAAGTCCCTAGCGTTCAGCGGTGGGGTGGCCCTCCCCACCGGCGGGCCGTCGCCCACCGGCACCGCACTAGGGGTGGACCCGGGCCGCGATCTCGGTGGGCGTCCCCGATCCGTTTCGGGTCGCTCCGGCGACAGGCTTGCGGCATGCCCACGACCCGGAACCTCGGCCTGGTGGCCCTCGGCGCGATCGCCCTGGCGGCGTTGCTCACCGTCATCGGCCACCTGGAGGTGAACGACGACCTGAACCCCTGGTCGCTGACCGTCAGCGACTTCGCCGTGTCCGACCGGGGCGGCGTGATCGACGTGGCGATGGTGGCGCTCGCGGTCGCCGCCGCCGTGCTGGTCCCCGCCCTGCGTCGCGTCCGCCGGTCCCGGACCGTCGGCGAGCTGCCGCTCGCCGCCGCGGCCGGCGGGCTGCTGCTGGCCGCGGTGGTGCCCACGAACGAGCCCGGCCTGCCCATGGACGCCGCCGCCTACCTGCACCGGTACGCGTCCGTGGTGACGTTCGTGGCGCTGCCGGTGGGCGGCTGGCTGCTCGCCCGGCGGGACGAGCTGCCCGGGACCGCGCGCTGGCTGCGCGCCCTGGCACTGGTCAGCCTCGCGCTCGCCGGGGCCATGATCTGGTCGGCCTATCCGGGCGACCGGCTGCTGATCGGGCTCGCCGAGCGGCTGCTGATCCTGGTCGAGGTGGGGCTGCTCGCGGTCGTCGCCACCGCCCTGGTCCGCCGGGATGGCCGGGGACCGGGGAGCGCCGGGCCGGCGGGCCGGCCCGGCGACCCGGGACTCACTCCAGCTCGTGGAGCATGAGCTGGCGGGCGGCCTCGGTGATCGACCCGGACAGCGACGGGTAGATCGTGATGGTCTGGGCCAGCTCGTTGACGGTGAGGTTGTTCTCCACCGCCATGGTGATCGGCAGGATCAGCTCGCTCGCCTTGGGCGCCACCACGACGCCGCCGACCACCTGGCCGCTGGCCGGGCGGCAGAACAGCTTCACGAAGCCGTCGGCCAGGTCGTCCATCTTCGCCCGGGCGTTGCCCGACAGCGGCAGCATCACCTGGCGAGCGGGCACCTTGCCGGCGTCCACCTCGTCCTGGGAGACGCCGACCGTGGCCAACTCCGGGTCGGTGAAGACGTTCGCCGCCACGGTACGCAGCCGCAGCGGCCGGACCGCCTCGCCGAGCGCGTGCCACATCGCGATCCGACCCTGCATCGCGGCGACGCTGGCCAGCGGCAGCACTCCCGTGCAGTCGCCGGCCGCGTAGATGCCGGGGACGTTGGTGCGCGAGACCCGGTCGACGGTGACGTAACCGCCCCGGGCCAACTCGACGCCGTACTCCGCCAGCCCCAGGTCGGCGGTGTTGGGGATCGAGCCGACGGCGATCAGCGCGTGCGAGCCGGACACGAGCCGGCCGTCGGAGAGCTGCACCTCGACGCCGTCGTCGGTGCGGCGGACCGCGTCCGCCCGGGAGTTGTTGAGGATGCTCATGCCCCGGTTGCGGAACACCCGCTCGATGGCCATCGCCGCGTCGGCGTCCTCGTGCGGCATCACCCGGTCCCGGCTGGAGACGAGGGTGACCTGGACGCCCATCGCCAGGTAGGCGCTGGCGAACTCGGCGCCGGTGACGCCGGAGCCGACCACGATCAGGTGCTCGGGCAGCTCGGACAGGTCGTACACCTGCCGCCAGGTCAGGATCCGCTCGCCGTCGGGCACGGCGGTGGGCAGCTGGCGCGGAGTGGCGCCGGTGGCGACCAGGACGGTCGACGCGGCGATCGACTGCTCGTCGCCGCCGTCGGCCGGGGTGACGATCACCCGGTGGGTGTGACCGAGCGTGTCCTCGCCCAGCCGGGCGGTCCCGGCCACGAAGGTCACCCCGGCCTTGACCAGCTTGGTGTGGATGTCGTCGGACTGGGCCAGGGCGAGCCGCTTGACCCGCTCGTGGACCGCGCGGGCGTCGACGGTGACCGCCTCCAGCCCGTCGGAGTGCACCCCGAACTCCTCGGTGTCCCGGTAGCCGGTGACCACCTGGGAGCTGGCGATGAACGTCTTCGACGGGACACAGTCGGAGAGCACGCAGGCGCCGCCGGCCCCCTCGGCCTCCACGACGGTGACGTCGGCGTCCAGTTGCGCGGCGACCAGCGCCGCCTCGTAGCCGGCCGGTCCCCCGCCGATGATCACGATCCGGCTCACAGCGCACGCCCCTCGTCGATGTTCACAGTGACTTTCTTCTCCCGAACGTGTCCGACACGCACCGTCGTATTCTCCCCCACCCGCCCGCCGGGCTATCGTCATCGCCGTGCGTCACTACGCCGCCTACGGCTCAAACCTGGACCCCGCCCGGATGCGCGCCTACTGTCCGCATTCGCCGATGGTGGGCACCGGCTGGCTGGAGGGCTGGCGGCTGACCTTCGCGGGCGAGGACGTGATCGGCTGGGAGGGCTCCGTCAGCACCGTCGTCGAGTCCCCGGGCGACCGGGTCTTCGTGGCGCTGTACGACATCCACCCGTACGACGCCGCGCAGCTCGACGAGATCGAGGGCGTGACCGCCGGCACGTACCGCAAGCTGCACGTCCGCGTCTCGACCCTGGACGGCGACGTCACCGCGTGGGTCTACGTCTTCGACGGGTACGAGGGCGGCCTGCCGACCTCCTGGTACCTGTCGGAGATCGCGAACGCGGCCGAGAAGGCGGGCGCGCCGGACGACTACGTCACCGAGCTGCGGTCCCGCCCCACCGGCACCGCGTCGGCGTAGCGCGTATCGCACGCCTCCAGTCTGCTCCCGACGCCACGGACCGTCACCGCCGGCCCCGGGCGGCGTAGCCCATCACACACCGGCGGCGGGGACGATCCGCTCGTACATGTCGGTCCAGCGCACCTCGGCCAGCCCCACCGAGCGGTAGAGGGTCACCGGGGCGGTCGGGTTGGTCAGGTCCACGCCGAGCCCGGCGGCGGCGCGGCCCTTGGAGGCGTAGACCGTGAAGGCCCGCCACAGCAGCGCCGCCCCCACCCCGCGCCGCCGGTACGCGGGCAGCACCGACAGCGTGCGGACCCAGCCCATGTCCTGATCCAGTGCCTGGTCGGAGGATTGCAGCGCGCCGGCCGGCTCGCCGTGGACCTCGGCCACGAACCACTCGTCCCAGACCTTGCCGGACGCCGGGATCTGCTCCCGCCAGCGGTCGAAGCCGACCGGCTCGTAGTCCGGGGTGTCCCGGAAGGCGGTGTCGAAGATCCGGTGAAAGAGGCGCAGGTCCGCCTCGTCGTCGGCGCGCAGCGGGCGGACGGTCACCCCGGGCGGGGGCGGCGGCTCGGCGGGGAGCCCGGCCAGCGAGCGGGTCATCCGCACGTACCGCTTGATCCGGGTGAAGCCGGCGTCGGCCAGCTCCGCCGCCCAACGGGTCTCCGGCGGGAAGACGGTGGACCGGACGGTCAGCGCGGGCAGCTCCCGCTCGGCGGCCCGCTCGGCGACCCGGTCGAGCATCCGGGCCAGCAGCGGGGCGCGCAGGTCCGCGCCGCGCTCCGGGTCGACGTAGACCTCGACGAAGTCGCGGCCCACCCCGGTCGGGTTGTCCACCGCCGTCCAGGCGACGACCGTCCCGTCGGGGTCGGTGACCAGCCAGGAGTCGCGGGCGGGGTCGAAGAAGGGGGCGGTCAGCGCGGCCCGGACGTCCTCGGCGTCGAAGTCCGGGTAACCGACGGCGAAGGTGTCGGCGGCGTGCACCACGGCGAGGATGGCGGGAACGTCGTCGAGGGTGGGGCGGCGGGGGGTCCAACCGGCGGGAAGCGTCACGGCGCGATCCTGGCAGGGCGGGCGGGTCCGACGCCGCCGGTTTTTTCACCGCCGTGATCCACTCGCTTTGCGGCGTGTCGGGGTGTCCGACTCGCACGACACCCCCACCCGCCGCAAACGGAGTCGACCCCCGGCCCGGGGTCGACCGCCCGTCCGAGGCCCAGAGACCGGCGGCGGTCAGCGCGCCGGGGTGCCGGCCAGCAGGGCCCGGGTGGCGGTGAGCAGCTCCACCAGCTCCGGGCCCTCCCCGGGGCGCAGGGTGCGGAAGGCGGTGGAGGTCAACCGGTCGGTCATCGTCTCGGCCCAGAGCCGCCGCCGCACCAGCGGACCGACCGGCGGGTACGGCGGCGACCAGCCGCAGGCCGACGCACCGGCCTCGCCCTCCGGCCCGGCGAGCACCGCCTCCAGCGGGGTCATCCCGGCCGCCCGCACCGCCAGCAGGTACGCCCCGGTGAAGTGCTCGCGGAGCAGCAGCAGCGCCACCGCCGCGCGGGCGCCGGCGGCGTGCTGCGGCACCGGCATCGCCCGCCAGGCGGCGAAGAGCGGCATCCCGGTGGCGTCCGCGGCGGCGACCACCCGCTCCAGCAGCACGGCCAGCCGGGGCATCCCGGGCAGGTCGTCCAGGTGCTGGGCGCCCCAGCGGCAGCACTCGGCGAGGTTGGCGTTGGCCACCTCCAACGGACGGACCACCCGGGCGGCGGCGTCCCAGCCGTCGGCGACCGCGTCCGGGGCGATGAAGCCGACCGCGGCGGCGACGGTCTCCGCGCGGACGTCGCCGAGCGCGCCGGCCCGCCCGGTGATGTAGAAGGCCCAGCCGGAGATGCCCAGCAGCCGCGCCCGGCGCAGCGTCCCCGGGCAGCGGCTGAACAGCTCGCCCAGTTCGAGCACGGCGGGCTTGCTGGCGGCTGCCACCTGTTCCGGCGTCATCCCGACCGCCCGCTGCACGCATCCATCGTGCTCAGTGTGCCTCGCCGTCGCCGGTGGCGACATCCTCCTCTTCGGCGTCCAGCGCCTCGATCGCCGCCTCCACCTCACCGGTGCGGCGACGCGCGGCGGTGAGCGACCGTTCGGCGGCCCGGCGGGCCAGTTTGGACCGGCTCAGCTCCTGCTCGGCGGCGGCCCGACGACGCTCCAGTTCGGCCAGTTCGACCTCGATCTCCTCGAGCGCGGCGCCGCCGTCCCGCTCGGCCGCCGCCGCGCCGTCCAGCTCCTTCTCCGCCCGCCCCTGTTCGGTACGCGCCGACGCCAGCTCCCGTTCCAGCGCCCGGCGCCGGTTCGCGCGCTCGGCCCGGGCGGCCCGCTCCGCCGCCCGCTCGTCGCGCGCCCGACGCTCCCCGGCCCGCTCCGCCGCCCGGTCCGGTGCCCGAGGCGGCTCCTCCGCCCCGCCGGTGACCAGCCGCAGCTGCGGCCGGGGCACCTCGCCGAAGCCGGCGTAGTGGACGGCCCGCAGCAGGGTGCCGGCACGGACCTGCTCGGCCACCTCGGCATCGGCGAGCGCCGCGTTGAGGGTGGCCTCCACCTCGCCCAGCGGCAGCTTCCCGACCGACGGGGCGTCCGGGGTGCGGGCCGCGATCCGGCGCACCTCGGCGACCAGCGCGGCGACGACCGCGCGCCGCTGGGCGGAGAGTTCGCGCAGCTTCGGCCCCTTCAGGTCCCGCTGGGCGGTGCGCAACGCGTCGGCGAGCTGGCCCAGGTCGGCGACCAGCTCGGGGCGTTCGAGGGCGAGCAGGTTGACCAGCCAGGCCGCCACGGTGGGGCGCTTGAGCCGGGCGATCTGGCGGGCGCCGGCGGCGTCCCCGGCCCGGCGGGCCTCGGCGACGGCGGCGTCCCGGGCGGCGACGAACCGGTCCGGGGGCGTGCGGTAGAGCCGCTGGACCAGGTCGGAGGGGAGCGCGGGCACGGCTTCAGGCGTCGATCCGGGTGCCCGGTTCCAGCCGCCGGTAGTCCGTCCCGGACAGGGCCGTGTACTGCCGGTCGAGCACGGCGAACCCGTTGTCGTTGAGCAGCCCGTCGTGCAGGGCGTACGCGCGGCGCGGCGCGACCGCCCGGATGAAGTCGACCACCTCGGAGAACTTCGACCAGGGCGCGTGGATCGGCGCGAAGAGGGTGTCCACCTGCACGTCGTCCGGCACGAACAGCGCGTCCCCCGGGTGGTAGACGACGTCGTTGAACAGGTACCCGATGTTCTCCACGACCGGGATGTCGGGGTGGATGACGGCGTGCCGGCCGCCGTGGGCGCGGACCGCCACGCCGGCGGCGGTGAACGTCTCCCCGGGGGCGACCACAGTCAGCGCCGCCGCGGCGTCACCCAGGACGCCGGCGAGCGAGGCCGGGCCGTGGACGGTGAACGGGCGGCGCTCCAGCGCCCGGGTCAGCGCCTCGGCGTCCACGTGGTCCGGATGCTCGTGGGTGATCAGCACCGCGTCCACCCCGTCCAGCGCCGCCGGCTCGCTGAGCACCCCGGGGTCGACGACGAGCACTCCCCCGTCGTGCTCCAGCCGGAGGCAGGAGTGGGCGTACTTGGTGAGTTGCATACGTGACTCCTCGATTATCGAATCGTGACGTCCTCAGCGCAGTCTGCCGGAACCGGCGCGGTGTCGCGTCGCGTCCGAGCTATCGCCCCGGGACCGGGGTAGTCAGAGGACGGAGCGGGGATGGACAGACAGACGACCCGACGCCCGGGCAGGGCCCTGGCGGCGCTGGGGCTGGCGGCGCTGCTGCTGGCCGGTTGCGGAGCGGCGGACCGCTCGACCTCGGCCGGTGACTCGGCGGCCGAGGCCCCGGCCGGCGGAGCGCCGGCGGGTGAGGCCCAGCCGGGCAAGGCCGGCGCGGGCGCGCCGGACCTGCGGGTGGACCAGCGATCGATCATCTACACCGGAACGATGCGGGTGCAGGTGGACGACGTCGAGGGCGCCGCCCGTCGCGCGGTCGCCGCGGTGGTCGCGGCCGGCGGGTTCGTCGGCGGCGACAACCGGCGCAGCGTGGCCGCCGACGCCGAGGCCGAGCTGGAGCTGCGGGTGCCGGCGGCGAAGTTCACCGCGCTCATCGATGAACTGGCGACGTACGGCCGGCAGCAGCGCCGGGAGGTGAAGACGCAGGACGTCACCGAGGAGACGGTGGACCTGGACGCCCGGATCGCCACCCAGCGGGCCCGGGTGGACAGTGCCCGCAAGCTGCTGTCCCGGGCCACCTCGATCCCGGAGCTGGTGTCGCTGGAGGACGAGGTGTCCCGGCGGGAGGCCGACCTCGCCTCGCTGGAGGCGAAGAAGCGCCGGCTGGCCGACCTGACCGCGCTCTCCACGATCACGGTGACGTTCGTCGGGATGGACGCCTCCACGGCCGAGGAGGAGACCGAGACGGGCTTCATGGTCGGGCTACGCGGCGGCTGGAAGGTCTTCGTGGCCTCGATGACCATCCTGCTGACCGTGCTCGGGGCGGTGCTGCCCTGGCTGCTGGCGTTCGGCGTACCCCTGGTGGTGTTCCTGGCGGTGCTGCGCCGGCGGCGTCGCGGGCGGCCCGCGCCACCGGCGCCGCCCACCACGCCGGTCGGCGCGCCGCGTCCGCCGGTGCCTACCGCACCGCCGCCAGTGCCCGCAGCGCGGTCTGGACCATGAGACGCACCCCGGCGGGGATGGCCCGCTCGTCGACGTCGAACGACGCCCGGTGCAGGTCCACGTTGGGCCCGGACCGGCCGACGCCGAGGCGGGCCAACGCGCCGGGGACGTACTCCAGGTACCAGGAGAAGTCCTCGCCGCCCATGCTCTGCGGCGTCTCGGCGATCCCCTCGGGGCCGAGCGCCGCGGCGGTGGCGGCGGTGAGGACCCCGATGGCGCGGGCGTCGTTGCTCACCGGCGGACGGCCGCGCAGGTATTCCAGGTCGACCGTGGCGCCGGTGGGCGCGATGACGTCCCGGACCACCTGAGCGACGATCTTGGGAGCCAGCTCCCAGGTGTCGCGGTCCATCACCCGCAGGGTGCCCGAGGCGCACGCCTCGGACGGGATGACGTTGTACCGGGTGCCGGCCGAGGCGTGGCCGAACACCAGCAGCAGCCCGCTGTTGGCCGGCACCCGCCGACTGACCAACGCCGGCACCTCGGTGACCAGCCGGCCGAGCGCGTCGACCAGGTCGACCGTCAGGTGCGGCCGGGCGGTGTGCCCGCCCGGGCCGGTGAGCCGCACGGTGACGTTGTCGGCGGCGGCGGTGATCGGGCCGACCCGCAGGCCGACCTTGCCCACCGGCAGGTTGGGGTCGCAGTGCACGGCGAAGATCTGGACCACGTCCTCCAGGCCGCCGGCCTCGATGACCTCCAGCGAACCGCAGGGCAGGATCTCCTCGGCGGGCTGGAAGATCAGCCGCACCCGGCCGTCGAGCTGGCCCGCGTCGGCGAGCTGGGCCAGCAACATGCCGACGCCGAGCATCACCGTGGTGTGCACGTCGTGGCCGCAGGCGTGGCAGACGCCCTCCACCGTGGACCTGTACGACACGTCCTTGACATCGGTCAGCGGCAGCGCGTCGATGTCGGCGCGCAGCGCGATGACCGGCCCGTCGGGGCGGCCGTCG
Source organism: Micromonospora sp. CPCC 206171 (assembly GCF_036906755.1). Lineage (NCBI taxonomy): Bacteria > Bacillati > Actinomycetota > Actinomycetes > Micromonosporales > Micromonosporaceae > Micromonospora > Micromonospora sp. CPCC 206171. The sequence continues at coordinate 253,020 of NZ_JBAKHT010000003.1, forward strand.
ATGTCGCAGATGACGCCGTTGCCCTTGGGCAGCAGCCGCGGGTGCAGACCGGCCAGGGAGAGCTCCCGCGCGATCAGCGCCGCCGTCTCGAACTCCTCGCCGGAAAGCTCCGGGTGGGAGTGGATGTGGCGACGGGTGGCGATGAGGCCGGGTACCCGCAGGGCGAGCAGATGGTCGAGCTCGTGGGGCAGGGGCTGGGACCCGGATGGCGCCTCCGGCCAGGACGACGCCAGCTGGCTGCCGTTCGGCAGTGTCAACGCACTCGTCACGTCGAATTCTCGATCACTAGGAATGGACGGATCGTCGGGGAGGACAGCAGACAGCCTAGACCTCCGACGGTGACGCTGGGCAACCTCGTTACGGTAGTGATCGGACCGCACAGCGTCACGTAAGCCCTGGTGAGAGGGCTCGAATATCTGCGGGACAGCAGGTAGATCGCGTTCGAACGCCGTCATCTGCCCCACACCTCCTACAACGCGTAACCGATTGGGCGGTCGCGAAATCGGCGTCGATCCGGGGCCGTCGTTCCGAATTGTCGCATTAGTCGCCGCAATTAACTGCCGCTCGGACAATTAACCGACGACAGCCGGCGACCAGGCGACTCCCGACGGTGACACGGTCGTCCTGCGCGCGGCCGGACACGCTGTCCGTCCCGTTCACCCGTCCGGGTTACCCAGGAACCCACGCGGCACACGCCCCGCCCGGAAGGCCACGCTGCCCGGGCGCCCACGGGAGCCTCGAGGAACTCCGTGCCGCACCGGGTACCTGCACCGACCGTAGCTCCGGCGAGGCACCCCTGACGACCCCTGTCGACCCCGACCGCAGACGACGGCGGCCCCCGGCCGGCACCCGGGGGCACCGGCGGAGGCCGCCGTTCACACGCTGGTCAGAAGCGGTCGCTGGGCTGGTACCTCCCCCAGACCTGGCGCAGCGTCCCGCAGACCTCGCCGACCGTGGCCCGAGCCCGCAGCGCGTCCTTCATCGGGTAGAGCACGTTCTCGGTGCCCTCGGCCGCGGCGCGCAGCTCCGCCAGGGCCCGCTCGACCGCGCCGTTGTCCCGCTCGGCGCGCAGCTTCGCCAGCCGAGACGCCTGGGCCGCCTCGATCGTCGGGTCCACCCGCAGCGGCTCGTACGGCTCCTCCTCGTCGACGGTGAAGCGGTTGAGGCCGACCACCACCCGCTCGCCCGAGTCGATCTCCTGGGCGATCCGGTACGCGGACTGCTCGATCTCGCGCTTCTGGAAACCCGCCTCGATCGCGTCCACCGCCGAGCCGTGGTCGGCCACCCGGTCCATCAGCTCCACCGCCGCCGCCTCGATCTCGGCGGTCATCGCCTCCACCACGTACGACCCGGCGAACGGGTCCACGGTGGCGGTCAGGTCCGTCTCGTACGCCAGCACCTGCTGGGTACGCAGCGCCAGCCGGGCCGCCTTCTCGGTGGGCAGCGCGATCGCCTCGTCGAAGCTGTTGGTGTGCAGCGACTGGGTCCCGCCGAGCACCGCGCCCAGCCCCTGCACCGCGACCCGGACCAGGTTGACCTCGGGCTGCTGGGCGGTGAGCTGCACGCCGGCGGTCTGGGTGTGGAAGCGCAGCATCATCGACTTCGGGTCCTTGGCGCCGAAGTCGTCGCGCATCAGCCGGGCCCAGATCCGCCGGGCGGCGCGGAACTTCGCCACCTCCTCCAGCAGCGTCGTGCGGGCGACGAAGAAGAACGACAGCCGGGGCGCGAAGTCGTCCACGGCCAGCCCGGCCTCCAGCGCGGCGCGGACGTACTCGACGCCGTTGGCCAGGGTGAACGCGATCTCCTGCGCGGGCGTCGCGCCGGCCTCGGCCATGTGGTAGCCGGAGATGGAGATGGTGTTCCACTTCGGCACCTCCTTGCGGCAGTAGCCGAACGTGTCGGCCACCAGCCGCAGCGAGGGCTTCGGCGGGAAGATGTACGTCCCCCGGGCGATGTACTCCTTGAGGATGTCGTTCTGGATGGTGCCGTTGAGGGCGGAGCCGGCGACCCCGGTCTCCTCGGCGACGAGCTGGTAGAGCAGCAGCAGCACCGAGCCCGGCGCGTTGATGGTCATCGAGGTGGAGACCTTGTCCAGCGGGATGCCGTCGAAGAGCATCCGCATGTCATCGATCGAGTCGATGGCCACCCCGACCTTGCCGACCTCGCCGTGCGCGATCGGGTCGTCGGAGTCGTAGCCCATCTGGGTGGGCAGGTCGAAGGCGACCGACAGCCCCATCGTGCCGGCCCGCAGCAGCTGGTGGTAGCGGGCGTTGGACTCGGTGGCGGTGCCGAAGCCGGCGTACTGCCGCATGGTCCACGGGCGGGACGTGTACATGGTGGGGTAGACCCCACGGGTGTACGGATACTCCCCCGGGCCGCCCAGCCGGGTCTCCAGCTCCTCGGGGAGGTCGGCCGCCGTGTAGACGCCCTTGATGGGGAAACCGGACTCGCTGGACCGCCGTTCGCTCATCACCGGATGGTAGGACGCGCGAGCGTGTCGATGGGTGAGGGATAGCGCACACCCCGGTCGACGGCAGGTGAGCACTCGGGCACGTACGGTCCGGTAAGCAAAGGTGCGCCGCGTCGGGTTTCGCATCGGGCGTCGGAACCAGCAAGATAGGGGGGTTGTGTCCCAGCCCCCTCGATATCCCCCGGTGGCTTTTCTGTGACTCAGATCCCGACGTGGAGCGGCGGACCGGTCAGTCCTCCCAACGGACGCGCGGCACCCGGCACGATCATCGGTGGCCGCTACTCGCTGCGGTCCGCGGTGGGCAACGGCGGCATGGGCACGGTCTGGCGTGCCACCGACACGCTGCTGCGGCGCGACGTGGCGGTCAAGGAGGTCGTCCTGCCCCCGGGGCTGGCCCCCAGCGACCGGGACTCGATGTACGAGCGCACCCTGCGCGAGGCCCGCGCCGCCGCGGCCATCCAGCACCCGGCCGTGGTCCAGGTGTACGACGTGGTCACCGAGGGTGGCCGGCCGTGGATCGTGATGGAGCTGCTGGACGCGCGCAGCCTCGCCGACATGGTGATCGAGGACGGGCCGGTCGCCCCCCGCGCGGTCGCCAAGATCGGCATCGCGCTGCTCGGCGCGCTGGAGGTGGCGCACGCCAACGGTGTGCTGCACCGCGACGTCAAGCCGGCCAACGTGCTGATCTGCACCGACGGCCGCTGCGTGCTGACCGACTTCGGGGTGGCCCGGATGCCCACCGACGTCCAGCTCACCACCCCCGGGATGGTGCTCGGCTCGCCGCACTTCATCTCCCCCGAGCGGGCCATGGGCCAGGAGTTCGGCCCGCCGAGCGACCTGTTCTCCCTCGGCGTGACCCTCTACACCGCCGTGGAGGGCCGGCCGCCGTTCGACAAGGGCGACCCGATCGAGACCATGCACGCCGTGGTCGAGGACCCGCCCGCCACGCCGCAGCGCAGCGGGCCGCTGACCCGGGTGCTGATGGGCCTGCTGGAGAAGGACCCGGGCCGCCGCCTCGACGTGCACACCGCTCGGGCGATGCTCCGCGAGCTGCTCGCCGGGCCGCTGACCAGCACCGCCACCGCGGTCAACTCGGTCACCGACCCGTACGCGGTGGTCCCGGTGCAGCGCCCGTCGACGCCGCCCCCGGCGGCCGAGCCCGAGCCGAAGCCCAGCGGACAGATCGGCGGCCGGGCCATGCTGGCTCCCGGCGAGTCGCTGACCGACCGGCTGGCCGCGCTGCGCCGGGGCGAGCGGCCGAGCCCGGCCGGGTCCGCCGCCGGGCTCGACGACACCAGCGCCGACGCGCTGGCCGGCCCGCTGCACACCCCGACCGGCGCGATGCCCTCGGCGGGCCGCCCGCCGGGCGCCATGTACGGCGGGGCGCCGGAGGCCACCCAGCGGTTCAGAACCGGACACCCGGACGCGACCCAGCGGATCGGCGGCGGGCGCGCCGACGCCACCCAGCGCATCGGCGGCCACCCCGACGCGACCCAGCCGGTGTACGGCGGCGCGCCGGAGGCCACCCAGCCGGTCTACGGCGGGGGCCAGTGGTCGGTGCCGGGCACCGGCCAGCCGTGGACCTCACCGACCACCGCGCCGGCCGGGGCCACCGGCGGTGGCGGGCTCGACAAGGTCAGAGGCACCGGCGGCAAGCTGGTCGCCACGGTGCACGGCTGGCCCCGCAAGCTCCAGCTCGCGGCGGCCGGCGGCCTGGCGGTGGTGCTGCTGATCGGCATGATCGTGATGTTCGGCGGCGGCGACGAGGAGCCCCGTACGCCGGCGCAGGTCCAGCCAAGCGCGCCCGCCGGGGCCGGGTCGCTGCCGCAGATGCAGGAGCACAGCGGCAAGGGCGTTCGGGTGCTGGTGCCCAAGGGTTGGGAGCGCAAGAGCGCCGGCGACTGGGTGGACTACGTCGACCCGCAGGACAGCGGCCGGAAGGTCCGGATCCTCGCGGAGAAGTGGAACGGCACGCCGGCACGCTGGGCGGAGGTGGCCGAGACCGGCCTGCGCACCCGCTCCAAGTCCTGCGTGAAGCCGTACGAGCAGGTCGCGATGACCGAGCCGGAGCTGGCTGGGCAGCCGGCCGCCGAGCTGGAGTACACCTGCGGCGACGGTGAGGCCAAGCGGCACGGCGTGTGGCGGGGCGTCGTCCACGACGGCAAGGTCTACTCGTTCTACCTCTCCGCCACCGACGCCAAGTTCGCCGAGAGCAAGCCGATCTTCGACGAGATGGTGAAGTCGTTCCAGCTCACGGCGGCCGGCTGAGTCGAGGCCACCGGGCCGTGGTGATCCGCCGCCGTGCTATCCATAGGCAATGGCGGCGGAAACCACTGACCTTGACGACATTCGCGACCGGGCCCGGCGTTGGCTCGACGACGATCCCGACCCGGCCAGTCGGGACGAGCTCCGCGCGGTGCTCGACCGGCTGCCGGCGAGCGCGCCGGAGCTGGCCGACCGGTTCGCCGGGCCGCTGACCTTCGGCACCGCCGGGCTGCGCGGCCCGCTGCGCGCCGGCCCCAACGGCATGAACCTCGCCGTGGTCACCCAGGCCGCGGCCGGGCTGGTCGGCTGGCTCACCGCCCAGGGCGGCGAGGGTCCGCTGGTGATCGGGTACGACGCCCGGCACGGTTCGCGGGAGTTCGCCGAGCGCACCGCCCAGGTGGCCACCGGCGCGGGTCGGCCGGCGCTGCTGCTGCCCCGGCCGCTGCCCACCCCGGTGCTGGCGTACGCGGTCCGGCACCTCGACGCGGTCGCCGGGGTGATGGTCACCGCCAGCCACAACCCGCCGCAGGACAACGGCTACAAGGTCTACCTCGGCGCCCAGCTCGGTCAGGCGCTCGGCGCGGGGGCGCAGATCGTGCCGCCGGCCGACGCGGGGATCGAATCCGCCATCCGGGCGGTCGGCCCGCTGGCGGAGGTGCCGCTCGGCCCGGCCGGTCAGGTGCTCGGCGACGACCTGGTGGCGTCGTACGTCCAGCGGGCCGCCGAGGTCGTCTCGCCGGACGGCCCGCGGGACCTGGCCGTGGCGTACACGCCGCTGCACGGGGTCGGCGCGGCGGTGCTGACCGCCGCCTTCGCCCACGCCGGCTTCCCGGTGCCCGGAGTGGTGCCGGAGCAGGCCGAGCCGGACCCGGCCTTCCCGACCGTGAACTTCCCCAACCCCGAGGAGCCGGGCGCGGTGGACCGGCTGGTCGCGCTCGCCGACTCGACCGGCGCCGACATCGCGATCGCCAACGACCCGGACGCGGACCGGTGCGCGGTGGTGGTCCGCGACGGTGGGACGGGCTGGCGGATGCTGCGCGGCGACGAGGTGGGCGCCCTGCTCGCCGATCACCTGATGCGGCGCGGCGTCAAGGGCCTGTACGCCACCACGATCGTCTCGTCCTCGCTGCTGCGGGCGATGTGCGGGGCGCGGGGCCTGCCGTACGACGAGACGCTGACCGGGTTCAAGTGGATCGTCCGGGCCGGTGGCGGGGCGCACCCGCTGGTGTTCGGGTACGAGGAGGCGCTGGGCTACTGCGTCGCCCCGGAGCACGTCCGCGACAAGGACGGCATCACCGCCGCGCTGACCGTCGCCGAGCTGGCCGCCGGTCTCAAGGCGCAGGGCCGGACGCTGACCGACCGGCTGGACGAGCTGGCCGCCGAGTTCGGCGTGCACCACACCGACCAGCTCTCGGTCCGGGTCGACGACCTGCGGGAGATCGCCACCGCGATGGCCCGGATCCGGGCGGCAACCCCGACCACCCTGCTCGGGCAGCCGGTCAGCGAGGCGGAGGACCTGCTCCCCGCCTCCGACGTGGTGATCCTGCGGACCGACGCCGCCCGGGTGGTGATCCGCCCCTCCGGCACCGAGCCGAAGCTCAAGGCGTACCTGGAGGTGGTGGAGGCGGTCGTCGACGGCGACGTCCCCGCGGCCCGCACCCGCGCCCACACGGCGGTAACCACCCTCCGCACCGAGATCGCAGCAGCCCTCGGCCTCTAACCCCCGCACCGACGTGTCGATCATGAAGTTGGCGGCGAGGAGAGCGTTTTCCGGCACCGCTAACTTCATGATCAACGGCGGCGGGGCGGGAACCGGCGGGGCGGGAACCGGCGGGGCGGGGGGTCAGGGGCGTTTGCCGAGGGCCTGGTCGACGGCCTGGGCGAGGGCGGCGACCACCAGGCCGACGGAGGGGCGGACGACCGAGTCGTCGAGGCTGACGTTGCCGGAGAAGCCGGCGCCGCCGGCGATCTCCTCCAGGCGGCGGCGGGCGTCGACGGCGGCGTCGCCGCTCAGGCCGAGCGCCGGCTCCATCCGCAGCACCGCGACCAGGGTGGCCAGCGCGGCGGTCCGCTCGTCGGGAACCTGCCCGCCGGCGAGCGCCTCGGCCAGCCGCTGCCGGCTGTCGTCCTCCACCGAGGCGTCCGCCACCGGGTAGCGGTGCACCACGATGAAGTCCAGCTCGGTCTCCTCGACGTCCCGGACCACGCCCCGGGCGACCAGGTCACCGAGGATCCGGTCGCGCAGGCCGTGCCGCAGCCGCTGCACCCAGGAGGACGGGCTGTGCGGGGTGTCGGCCGCCATCCGGCCGAGCACCCCGTCGATGATCGGCTCGCCGACCGGCGTCGGGTCGGTCACCGTCAGGGACCCGTCGGCGTACGCGATCCGCCCGGCCAGGGCCAGTTCGACCAGGACGGCGGCGGCCATCCCCAGGTCGAGGCTGATCCGGGGCATGGTTGCCCGGCCCGTCTCGTCGTCGTACGCCAGCAGCAGCAGCTCTTCGGCGAGCGCAACACCAGTCATGGCCCGAGACGGTAGCGGTTGGGCGCTCGCCCGCGCGCCGACCCGCCGAGATCCGTCCCGCCGGCCGTGACCGGCTCAGAACCGGGGCATGCCGCCGAACTGCCGGTCCCCGGCGTCGCCGAGCCCCGGCACGATGAACATGTTGTCGTTGAGCCCCTCGTCGATCGACGCGGTGACCAGGCGCAGCGGCAGGCCGGACTGCTCCAGCCGGGCGATGCCGACCGGCGCGGCGAGCACGCAGAGCACGGTGATGTCGGTGCAGCCCCGGTCGGCGAGCAGCCGGCAGCAGTGCTCCAGCGAGCCGCCGGTGGCCAGCATCGGGTCGAGCACCAGCACCGGCAGGCCGGTCAGGTCGCGCGGCAGCGACTCCATGTACGCGCGCGGCTCGTACGTCTGCTCGTCGCGGGCCAGGCCGACGAAGCCCATCGAGGACTCCGGCAGCAGCCCGAGCGCGGCGTCGGCCATGCCCAGACCGGCCCGCAGCACCGGCACCAGCAGCGGCGGGTTGGCCAGCCGGGTGCCCTCGGTGCCGGTGACCGGGGTCTGCACCGGGTACTTCTCGACCGGGAAGGTGCGCGCGGCCTCGTACACCAGCATGGTGGTGAGTTCGTGCAGCGCGGCCCGGAACGACGACGAGTCGGTGCGGGCGTCCCGCATGGCGGTCAGCCGGGACTGGGCGAGCGGGTGGTCAATGACGTGTACGTCCACGATCGCTCAACCTACCGGTCCGCCCGCCCCCGCACTGCGGGTGCGGGGTGACCAGCGACCCCGCTCACGTACGGCGGAGCCGCGGAGCCGGCGTGACCATGATCACTGCCCCCCAGGATGCGTAGTATTCGGGGCATGACGGCGACAGCGACGTCGGCCCGGTCGGACCTCTCCGAGCTGGGACGATCCGAGACCGCTCTGCGGACCTTCCTGCACGGCCTGCCCGGCGTGGACCAGGTCGGCGCGGAGCAGCGGGCGGCACAGCTCGGCACCCGCTCCATCAAGACCACCGCCAAGGCCCAGGCGATCGACCTGGCCATCCGGATGGTCGACCTGACCACCCTGGAAGGCGCGGACACCCCCGGCAAGGTGCGGGCGCTCGCGGCCAAGGCGCTGCGCCCCGACCCGGCCGATCCGAGCTGCCCGCACGTCGGCGCGGTCTGCGTCTACCCGGCGATGGTCCCGTACGTGGCCGAGGTGCTGCGGGGATCCGGCGTGCACCTGGCCAGCGTGGCGACCGCCTTCCCCTCCGGCCAGGCGCCGCTGGAGATCAAGCTGGCCGACACCCGGGCCGCCGTCGCGGCCGGCGCCGACGAGATCGACATGGTGATCAACCGGGGCGCGTTCCTGGCCGGGCGGTACAAGGAGGTCTACGACGAGATCGTGGCCACCAAGGAAGCCTGCGGGGACGCCCACCTCAAGGTCATCCTGGAGACCGGCGAGCTGGCCACCTACGACAACGTGCGGCGGGCCTCCTGGCTGGCCATGCTGGGCGGCGGCGACTTCATCAAGACCTCCACCGGCAAGGTCCCGATCGCGGCCACCCTGCCGGTGACGCTGGTGATGCTGGAGGCGGTCCGCGACTTCCGCGCCGCCACCGGGCGGCAGGTCGGCGTGAAGCCGGCGGGCGGCATCAAGACCACCAAGGACGCCATCAAGTACCTGGTCATGGTCAACGAGACCGTCGGCGCGGACTGGCTCGACCCGGACTGGTTCCGCTTCGGCGCCTCCAGCCTGCTGAACGACCTGCTCATGCAGCGCACCAAGCTGACGACCGGCGTCTACTCCGGTCCCGACTACTTCACCCTGGACTGAGAGTGATGTTCGAATACGCTCCCGCCCCCGAGTCCCGCTCGGTGGTGGACCTGAAAGCCTCCTACGGGCTCTTCGTCGACGGCGAGTTCGTCGACCCGACCGACGGGGGCACCTTCAAGTCGATCAACCCGGCCTCCGAGGAGGTCCTCGCCGAGGTCGCCGAGGCCGGCGCCCAGGACGTGGACCGTGCGGTCCGCGCCGCCCGGGCCGCGTACGAGAAGGTCTGGGGCCCGATGCCGGGCCGGGACCGGGCCAAGTACCTGTTCCGGATCGCCCGGATCATCCAGGAGCGCTCCCGCGAGCTGGCCGTGCTGGAGTCGCTGGACAACGGCAAGCCGATCAAGGAGTCCCGCGACGTCGACCTGCCCCTGGTCGCCGCGCACTTCTTCTACTACGCCGGCTGGGCCGACAAGCTGGAGTACGCCGGGTTCGGCCGGCGGCCGACGAGCCAGCACGGCGGGCCGGAGCCGCAGCCTCTTGGTGTCGCGGCGCAGGTCATCCCGTGGAACTTCCCGCTGCTGATGCTGGCCTGGAAGATCGCCCCCGCCCTTGCGGCGGGCAACACGGTGGTGCTCAAGCCGGCTGAGACCACCCCGCTGACCGCGCTGCTCTTCGCCGAGATCTGCCAGCAGGCCGAGCTGCCGGCCGGCGTGGTCAACATCGTCACCGGCGCCGGCGAGACCGGCCGGGCGCTGGTCGAGCACCCCGGCGTGGACAAGGTCGCCTTCACCGGCTCGACCGAGGTCGGCCGGGCGATCGCCCGCTCGGTCGCCGGCACCCGCAAGAAGCTCACCCTGGAGCTGGGCGGCAAGGCCGCCAACATCGTCTTCGACGACGCCCCGGTCGACCAGGCGGTCGAGGGAATCGTCAACGGCATCTTCTTCAACCAGGGGCACGTCTGCTGCGCCGGTTCCCGGCTGCTCGTGCAGGAGAACGTCGCCGACCGGGTGCTGGAGTCGCTGAAGCGCCGGATGGCCCAGCTGCGCGTCGGCGACCCGCTGGACAAGAACACCGACATCGGCGCGATCAACTCCGCCGCCCAGCTGGAGCGGATCCGCGAGCTCTCCGACGCCGGGTCGGCCGAGGGCGCCGAGCGCTGGTCGCCGCCGTGCGAGCTGCCCGAGCGGGGCTTCTGGTTCGCGCCGACCATCTTCACCGGGGTCACCCAGGCGCACCGGATCGCCCGCGAGGAGATCTTCGGGCCGGTGCTGTCCGTGCTGACCTTCCGCACCCCGGCCGAGGCCGTCGAGAAGGCCAACAACACGCCGTACGGGCTGTCGGCCGGGATCTGGACCGACAAGGGCTCCCGGATCCTCTGGACGGCCGACCGGCTCCGCGCCGGCGTGGTCTGGGCCAACACGTTCAACAAGTTCGACCCCACCGCGCCATTCGGCGGCTACAAGGAGTCGGGCTACGGTCGCGAGGGCGGCCGGCACGGGCTGGAGGGCTACCTCAATGTCTGAGCGGGTCGCGGTACGCAAGACGTACAAGCTCTTCATCGGCGGAAAGTTCCCACGCAGCGAGTCGGGGCGGTCGTATCTCGTGCAGGACGCGAACGTGTCATTGGCGTCTCGGAAGGACGCCCGGGACGCGGTGCTCGCCGCCCGCGCCGCCGTGAAGGGGTGGGCCGGGGCGACCGCGTACAACCGGGGTCAGATCCTCTACCGGGTCGCCGAGATGCTGGAGGGCCGGCGCGAGCAGTTCATCGCGCTGGGCGTGCCGGGCGACGAGGTCGACGCGGCGGTCGACCGCTGGGTCTGGTACGCCGGCTGGTCCGACAAGCTCTCCCAGGTGTACGGCGGGGCCAACCCGGTCGCCGGCCCGTACTTCAACCTGTCCGCGCCCGAGCCGACCGGCGTGGTGGCCGTGGTGGCCCCCGAGACGCCGGCGCTGCTCGGCCTGGTCAGCGTGATCGCCCCGGCGATCGTCACCGGCAACACGGTGGTGGTGGCGACCTCGCCGACGCAGCCCCTCGCGGCGGTGACCCTGGCCGAGGTGCTGGCCACGTCCGACCTGCCCGGCGGGGTGGTCAACCTGCTCACCGGGAAGATCACCGAGACGGTGCCGACGCTGGCCGCGCACATGGACGTCAACGCCCTCGACCTGAGCGGTGTGACCGACGCCGAGCTGGCGGCCGAGCTGGAGGTCAAGGCGGCGCAGAACCTCAAGCGGGTGCTGCGTCCCGCCCCGGCGGACCACGACTGGACCGCCGACCCGGGCATCACCCGGATGACCACGCTGCTGGAGACCAAGACGGTCTGGCACCCCAAGGGGGTGTGATCGCGGGTCCGGGTGGGGTGTTCGGGGGAGCCCCACCCGCTCCGGGCGGTCAGGCTTGATCCCTGCGCGGGTGGGGCTCCCCCGAACACCTCGGCCTGCCGGGCCCGCGGGAATGGTCAGCTCGCGACTCCTGCCCTGGGAGGGGTCTACTACGGGGGGTAGGATTGCGGGGTGACTCGGCTTGGTGATCTCGAACGTGCGGTGATGGACGTGCTGTGGGACTCGGTCCCCGCCGCGTCGGACGGAGTGACCGTGCGCGAGGTCGCCGACGCTCTCGACGGCCGTGAGCTGGCGTACACCACGGTGATGACCGTGCTGGACCGGCTCGCCGGCAAGGGCATGGTGCAGCGCGAGCGGGAGGGGCGGGCCTGGCGGTACCGGGCCGCGGCCAGCCGCGAGGCGCACATCGCACAGCTCATGCTCGACGCGCTGGACCTCGGCGGCAGCCGGGACGCGGCGCTGGTCCGCTTCGCGCGCTCGGTCACCGGTACGGAGGCGGACGTGCTCCGCGCGGCGCTGGGCGCCGAGGCCGGGCTGGCCGACCGGGTCGAGGACCCGCGGGCCGGCCGGGCCAGGCTGGCCGACGAGGCCACGGACAGGTAGGGCGACAGCCGTGGCCTTCGCCGTGCACTTCGCCGTGTCGATGCTGGCCTGCTACCTGACCGCGCAGGTCCTCGCCGGGTCCACCTGGACGTGGCGCGCCCCCCGGGTCGCGATCGTCTGCTGGCAGGCGGTCGGGCTGGCGCTCGGCCTCTCCGCGATGGGCCTGCCGATGGCGCTCGGCCTGGCCCCGTACGACCGGCCGACCGGCAGCGCCCTGCTCGCCCTGGCCACCGACCTGAGCCACGGCACGCTCCCGGCCGGGCTGGGAGCCGTGCACCTCGGGCTGGTCGGGGTCGGCTTCGGCATCGGCGCCGTCCTGCTCACCACGACCGTCCGCAGCATCCACGCCAGCGTCCGCGCCCAGCGCCGCCACCGGGACCTGCTCACCCTGGTCGCCCGCCGGGACCCCACCGTGCCCGGCGCGCTGGTGCTGGACCACCCGAGCGCGGCGGCGTACTGCCTGCCCGGGGTGAAGCCCCGCGTGGTGGTCAGCGCCGGCACGCTGAGCCTGCTCGACCGGGCCGAGCTGGCGGCGGTGCTCACCCACGAGCGGACGCACGCGCAGGAGCGGCACGACCTGGTGCTGCTGCCGTTCACCGCGCTCTGCCGCGCGCTGCCCTGGTTCCGCTGGGTACGCGACGCGCACGAGCGGGTCGCCCTGCTGGTCGAGATGCGGGCCGACGACAAGGCCCGCGAGCTGCACGCCGAGGCGCCGCTGGCGGGCGCGCTGCGCCGTTTCGCGGCCTGCGGGGACCGGATCACCCCGGCCGGGGCGCTGGGCATGGGCGACCGCGACCTGGACGCCAGGGTGCAGCGGCTGATGGTGGCCGACCGCCCGCCCCGCCTGATCGGGGCCGCCGCGCTGGCGGTGGCGACCGCCCTGGTCGCGCTGCCGGTCTCCCTCTTCCTCAGCTGACCCGGGCCCTGCACCGCTCCCTGTCCCACCTCTCCTGCCTGCACGGCACCCATCTACTACGAACTGTCGTAGCATCACCTACGACATCGCGTAGTAGATATGCGTAGGGAAACTACGTGTAGGGTTGCTACGACAAGCGAGCCAACCCCTGGAGAGCGGTCATGGACACCCTGCTCCTCGCGCGCCTGCAGTTCGCCACCACCACCTCGATCCACTTCCTCTTCGTGGTGGTCACTCTGGGCCTGGTCACCCTGCTGGTGGGCCTGCAGACCGCCTGGTTCCTCACCGGCAACCCGGCCTGGGAGCGCCTGACCCGCTTCTGGGGCCAGCTCTACGTGATCAACTACGTGCTCGGCATCGCCACCGGCATCGTGATGGAGTTCCAGTTCGGGCTGAACTGGAGCGGCCTGTCGCGGTACGTCGGCAACGTCTTCGGGGCGCCGCTGGCGATCGAGACGCTGCTGGCGTTCTTCCTGGAGTCCACGTTCCTCGGCATGTGGATCTTCGGTTGGCACCGGCTGCGCCGCGGGGTGCACCTCGCGCTGCTCTGGGGCGTCGCACTGACCGCGTACGCCTCCGCTTTCTGGATCATGGTGGCCAACTCCTGGTTGCAGAACCCGGTCGGCTACGAGCTGCGCGACGGCGTCGCCCACCTCACCGACTTCACCGCACTGCTGGCCAACCCGACCCTCGGCATGGCGTTCGGGCACGTGATCGCCGCCGCGCTGCTCACCGGCGGGGTGCTGATGGCCGCCGTCAGCGCCTGGCACCTGATCCGCCGTACGCCTGACTTCGCGCTGTTCCGCACCTCGCTGCGGATCGGGCTGGTCACCGCCGCCGTCGCGGTGACCCTGGTGCAGGGCTTCGGTTTCGCCCAGTTCGGGCCGGTCGGCCAGGTACAGCCCACCAAGTTCGGCGGCGGACCGGAGGCCGACGCCCTGATCGCCGAGTGGACCGCCCGGTTCGGCCCCGGCGGCTACAGCCCGCCGGTGCTCTCCAACGTGGGCCTCGGCTTCATGATCCTGATCGGCTTCACGCTCGGCTGCGTCTGGCTGCTGCTGCCGCTGCTCTGGCGGGACTGGGTCATCCGGCTGCGCTTCCCGCTCTGGCTGATCCTGTTCGCCCTGCCGCTGCCCTTCGTCGCGGTGATCCTCGGCTGGATCGCCCGCGAGGTCGGTCGCCAGCCCTGGGTGGCGTACGGGCTGCTCCCCACCGGACAGGCCGTCTCCGGGGTGGACGCCGGGGTGATGCTCGCCTCCCTGGTCGGCTTCAGCCTGCTGCTCGGCGCCCTCGCCGTCACCAACTGGACGCTGCTCGCCCGGCACGCCGCCCGGGGCGCCGCCGACCCCGCGCTCGGCCGCCCGCCCGGCGCCCGCGACGACGACGCCCGCCCCGAACCCGCCTTCGCCTGAGGAGACGACCGTGGAACTCGCCTGGTACGCCCTGCTCGGGCTCTTCTTCGCCACGTACCTGGTCCTCGGCGGCTACGACTACGGCGTCGGGCTGCTGCTGGCCCGCGGCACCGACCCCGCCCGCCGGCGCGCGGCGCTCACCGCGCTCGGCCCGTTCTTCCTCGGCAACGAGGTGTGGCTGGTCGCCGCCGTCGGCATCCTCTTCGGCGCCTTCCCGACGCTGGAGGGCGAACTGCTCTCCGGCTTCTACCCGGCCGTGGTCGGGGCGCTGGTCGGGGTGATCCTGGTGACCGCCGGGGTGCAGTTGCGCAGCCGACCCACGGCCGAGGCGACCCGCGCCCGCTGGGACCGGGTGGTGGTCGCCGGGAGCGCCCTCGCCGCGCTGGGCTGGGGCGCGCTGCTCGGCGGGCTGCTCCAGGGCGTACCCCGGCACGCCGGCGGCCACGTCGCCGGGGTGACCCACCTGGCCACCCCGTTCGCCGCCGCCGCCGCGCTCGCGATGCTCGCCCTGGTCGCCGTGCACGGTGCGACGTTCCTCACCCTCCGGCTGCCGGCCGGCGACGCCGCGGCGGTCGGCCGGTTGGCCCGCCGGCTGGTCCCGGTGGCGCTCGCCGCGCTCGCCGCGGCCACCGTCCTGGGCCTGCTCTCCGACCGGGTACGCGCCGCCGCGGCGCGCCCGCTGTTCGCCGTACTCCTGCCGTTGTCGCTGGTCGCGGCGCTGCTGGTGGCGCGGGCGGCGCTGCGCCGGGGGCGGCCCGGCGTGGCCTTCGCCGCCACCGGCGTGGCGCTGGCGCTGCCGGTGGCGCTGGTCGGGGCGACCCTGTGGCCCGCGGTGCTGGTCTCCACCGTCGACCCGGCCGCCTCGCTCGGCGTCGTCGACGCGGCGGCCAGCGGCCCGACGTTGCGGCTGCTCGGCTGGCTGGCGCTGCCGCTCCTGCCGGCCCTACTAGGCTTTCAGGCGATGTGCTGGTGGGTTTTCCGGGGACGGACCGACGGCAGGGCACCGGTGTACTGGTGAACCGCCGTCCCTTCGACCCGCGTCTGCTGCGTCGGGTCCCCGCGGCCCGGCGCGACCTCGCCGTGCTCGCGGTCCTGGGCGGGCTCACCGCGCTGCTGGTCGTGGCGCAGGCCACCGCGCTGGCCGCGTTGCTGGCCACCGCGATCGACGGCCGGCTCGACACGGTGGCGCTGGCCGGTTTCGTCGCCGCCGTCGGCGCCCGCGCACTGGTCGCCTGGGCGCAGGGCACCGTCGCCGCGCGGGCGGCGGCCACCGTGAAGGCGACGCTCCGCGCCGACCTGCTCGCCGCCGTCGGCCGGCACGGGCCGGGCTGGGTCGCCGGGCAGCGCGCCGGTCAGCTCGCCACCCTCACCGGCCGGGGCCTGGACGCGCTGGACGCCTACTTCACCGGCTACCTCCCGCAGCTCGTGCTCAGCGTGACCGTGCCGCTGGCCGTGCTGACCCGGCTGGTCCTGGCCGACTGGGGCTCGGCGCTGATCATCGCGCTGACCATCCCGCTGATCCCGGTCTTCGGCGCGCTGCTCGGCTGGCAGGCGCAGGCCGCCACCGAACGCCAGTGGCGACGGCTGTCGCTGCTCGGCGGGCACTTCCTCGACATGGTCGCCGGGCTCCCCACGCTGCGCGCCTTCGGCCGGGCCCGGGCCCAGACCGACGTGGTGCGCCGGATGGCCGACGGGCACCGGGTCGCCACCATGAAGACCCTGCGGATCGCCTTCCTCTCCGCGCTGGTGCTGGAGCTGGTCGCCACCCTGTCGGTGGCGCTGGTCGCGGTGCCGGTCGGCATCCGGCTGCTCAGCGGCGGGATCACCCTCTCCACCGCGCTGCTGGTGCTGCTGCTCACCCCGGAGGCGTACCTGCCGCTGCGGGCCGCCGGCAGCAAGTTCCACGCCAGCATGGAGGGGCTCACCGCGCTGGACGAGGCGCTGACCGTCTCCGCCGCACCGGCCGAGGCCGCGCCGGCCGGCGAGCCGGCCCCGGCGCCGGACGGCCACGGCGAGATCCGCTTCACCGACGTGACCGTGGCGTACGAGCGGACCACCGCGCTGCGCGAGGTCAACCTGACCATCCGGCCCGGCGAGCGGATCGCGGTGATCGGGCCGAGCGGCGCCGGCAAGAGCACCCTGCTCTGCCTGCTGCTCGGCTTCGTCACCCCCACCTCGGGCCGGGTCACCGTCGACGGCGTCGACCTGGCCGAGGTCGACCGGGACGCCTGGCGCCGGCAGGTCGCCTGGGTGCCGCAGCGGGCGCACCTCTTCGCCGCCTCGCTCGCCGACAACATCCGGCTCGGGGCCCCCGACACCCCGGACGCGGCGCTCGCCACGGCGGTCGCCGACGCCGCGCTCCAGGACGTGGTCGCGGACCTGCCCGACGGGCTCGCCACCACGCTGGGCGAGCGCGGGCACGGCCTGTCCAGCGGGCAGCGGCAGCGGGTCGCGCTGGCCCGGGCCTTCCTCCGGGACGCCCCGCTGGTGCTCCTCGACGAGCCGACCGCCCGGCTCGACAGCGCCAGCGAGGCGGTGGTGCTGGCCGCCACCCGGCGACTGGTCGCGGGGCGTACCGCGCTGCTGGTCGCGCACCGGCCCGCGCTGCTGGCGGACGCCGACCGGATCCTCCGGATCGAGGACGGCCGGGTCACCGAGCTGACCCCGATCCCCGCCGGGGAGGCGAGGAGATGACCACCGGAGGAGTGCACCCGGAGGGCCGCGACACCGGCGGCCCGACCCCGGCGGAGCTGCTGCCGGCACCCGCCGGCACCGGGCGCGCCGGCGCGGAGCGCCGGGTGCTGCGGCTGGCCCGGCCGTACCTGGGCCGGCTGGTCGGCGCCGGGCTGCTCGCCGCGGCGACGGAGTTCGCCGGGCTGGCGCTGATGGCCACCGCCACCTGGCTGCTGATGAGCGCCGCCGGCCGGCCGCCGCTGGACCGGCTCACCGTGGCCATCGTCGCGGTCCGGGCACTCGCCATCAGCCGGGGCATGTTCCGCTACACCGAACGACTCGCGGGCCACGACGCCGTGCTGCGCATGATCACCGACGTGCGGGCCCGGGTCTTCGCCACCCTCGCCGCCCGTCGCGGGCCCGCCGGACAGCGGTCCGGGGACGCGCTGAGCCGGCTCGTCTCCGACGTGGAGGCCGTCCAGGACCTGCTGCTGCGGGTGCTCGTCCCCGGGGCCGCCGCCGCGCTGGTGAGCCTGCTGGCCGTCAGCGGGGCCGCGCTGATCTCGCTGCCCGCGGCCGGGGTGCTCGCGGTCGGCCTGCTGGTCGCCGGGGTCGCGCTGCCCGTACTGGCCACCGCGCTGACCCGGCGGGCCGCCGACGAGGTCGCGCCGCTGCGCGGGGCGCTCGCCACCGACGCCGTCGACCTCACCCACGGCGCCGCCGACCTGGCCGCCTTCGGTGCCACCGGGTACGCGCTGCGGGCCGCCACCGACCGCGCCGACCGGCTGGCCCGGCTCGAACGCAGGCTCGCCCGGACCGGGTTCGCCGTCGACGCGGTCGGGGTGCTGGTCGCCGGACTGACCGCCGCCGGCGTGGTACTCACCGCGCTGCGCGCCGGGGTCGACGGGGTGCTGGTCGGCGTGCTGGCCGTCGGCACCCTGGCCGCGGTGGAGATCGCGCTGGCCCTGGTCGGCGCGGCCCGGCAACGCACCCAGCTGCGCGCCGGCCTCGACCGGGTCGCCACGCTGCTCGACACCCCGCCGGCCCCGGCCGCTCCCGGCGGCGGTGCGACGGTGGCCCCCCGGGCCGGGCACGACGTGCGGTTCGACGGGGTGACCGTGCGCTACCGGGAGGGCACCACCCCGGCCCTGGACGGCGTCGACCTGGATCTGCCGGCCGGTCGCCGGGTCGCCGTGGTCGGTCCGAGCGGCGCCGGCAAGAGCACGCTGGCCGCCGTGCTCACCGGCGCGGTGCACCCCGACGCCGGCCGGGTCACCCTGGACGGGGTGGACCTGTCGGCGTACCCGGCCGAGGAGCTGCCCCGCGCCATCGGCGGGCTGCTCGCCGAGGCGTACGTCTTCCACGCCTCCGTCCGGGACAACCTGCTGCTCGGCCGGCCCGCCGCCGGCGAGGAGGAGTTGGCCGCCGCCACCCGGGCCGCCGGCCTGCTCGACTGGGTACGCGAGCAACCGGACGGCTGGGACACCGTGGTCGGCGAGGAGGGCGGCCAGCTCTCCGGCGGCCAGCGGCAGCGGCTCGCCCTGGCCCGGGCGCTGCTCGCCGCCCCGGGCGTGCTGGTGCTGGACGAGCCCACCGAAGGGCTCGACCCGGCCGCCGCCGACGCGGTGCTCGCCTCCGCGCTGGCCGCCACCCCGGCCGGGCACACGGTGCTGCTGATCAGCCACCGGCTCAGCGGCCTCGACGGGCTGGACGAGATCGTGGTGCTCGACGCCGGACGGGTGGTCCAACGGGGCCGGCACGCCGAGCTGATGGCCACCCCCGGCTGGTACCGCGACCAGTGGCTGCTCCAGGCGGCGGCCGAGCGCGGGTACCTCGCCCTGGCCCCCTGAGCGGCTGTCGGGCCCGGTTCCGGGAATCTCCCCGACGCGGCCGCCCCGTCCCCGTGACAGGGTGGCTCCATGCGGGGCTGCGAAGACGTACGGGTGGCGGACCGGCTGCGCGAGCTGGACGACCGGCTGCGCGGGCCGGCCCGGCTCAAGGCGGAGCTGATGGTCGAGCTGCGGGACGCGCTGGACGACGCCGCCGAGGCGTACCGGGAGGGTGGGCTGTCGGCGGCGGAGGCCGAGCGGCGGGCGGTGGCCGAGTTCGGCACGCCGGCGCAGCTCGTGCCGGCCTACCAGGCGGAGTTGGCGGCGGCCGCGCTGCGCGGGTTGTCGATGCGGGCCTTCGCGGTGGCCCTGGTCCTACTGGTCGCCGGCGACCTCACCTGGCGGGGTTCCAGCTGGAGCGGCGGCCCGCCACCGCCCGCCGGCTACCAGCTCCTCTCCGCCTCGGTGAACTGGATCTGGCTGGCGGTGGCCGGCTTCGCCCTGGCCGGGCTGGCACTCGGCGTGCGCGCGGCGCGACGCGGCAAGGCTGGCGTGCCCGTGGCCGGGCGGCTGCTGGGGTGGGGCCTGACCGGTGCGCTGGTGCTCGGCGCAGTCGTCGGGGTCGCCCTGTTCGCCTGGTCGGTGGAGCTCTGGGACGCCGCCCTGACCTGGCCCCCGATGATCATCGGTGCGGTGCTGGTCGGCGCCGGCTACTTCTCCCTGGCCCGGGCCGCCCGCTGCTGGCTGCGCGCCGCCCACTGACCCGCCGCCTCGACGCGCGCCCTGCCCAGCCTGGCGCGACGCTGAATCGACGCGGCCGCCTGGTTCCGGAACGGCACTGGGCCGGCGCGGCGGGAGCCGGTCCATGATCGTCTGCAGTTCTCCGACGGGCCAGCCGACGTGACGAGCCGGAGAAGTGCAGACGATCATGACGGCCGAAGGCTGCGGGTGTGCGGCGGGTCGGCGAGCCGGGGCGGTGCGGTCAGGCGGGGGCGCTGGGGGGCGTGTCGGGGCCGAGGAAACGGCCGACCGTCGCGCTGAACTCGCGCCAGCCGGCCCGCTCGCCGGCCAGCGCCCGGCGGCCGGAGTCGGTCAGCTCGTACGTGCGCCGCTCCCGACCGCTGACGGTGCTCCACGAGCTGGCCACGTGCCCGGCCCGCTCCAGCCGGCGCAGGGCCGGGTAGATGGTGCCGGTGGGCAGATCGAGGTTGCCGTCGCTGCGGGCCCGCAGCGCCTCGATGATGGCGTAGCCGTGCAGTGCGCCCTGCTCCAGCACCGCGAGCAGCAGCGCGTCGAGGTGTCCGTGCAGCGCCTGAGCCCTCATACGTAGTAACGCTACTTGTCAGCCGTGCGGATCGCCAGCGGGGTGCGGGGTCCGGTCCCCGCGAGGTGACCACTAGGGTATGTGCCCAGAGTCACTAGCCGACCGGAAGTGTCGGCGAGTGGGCAACCCGACGCACCCGGAGGTCAGTGTGGCCCGCCAGTCGCCCCAACGGCCCGACGCCGACGAGCCCGAGCTCGACGCCACCGACGGGCCGGTCGAGCCCGAGGTGGAGCGCGGCTCGGCCGACCGTTCCCTCTGGGACGAGCTGCGGATCGACCCGGTGGAGATCGCTCTCCCCGCCGGCACCGGTTTCACGCTGCGGGCGTACCGGCCGGCCCGAGAGCTGACCCCGACCGACGTCGCCGAGCGCGACGAGGACGACCCGTTCCTCGCCCGCCGCCAGGTCGTGGAGGCCGAGGACGCCGAGGAGGAGAAGGTGGTGATCCTCGACGAGGAGTTCGCCGCGCTCTCCGCCGAGGAGGACGAGGAGGACGGCCGGCCCGCGGGTCGCAAGCGCAAGGCCGACGCCGAGGACGAGGAGTCCGAGGCGGAGGAGGACGAGCAGGACGCGGCGGCCGACGAGGAGGTGCCGGTCTTCCTCACCCACAAGGGGCGGCTGCTGCTCTTCAAGACCCCCGAGGCGCTGGTCAGTTTCATCCGTTCCGGCGCGCCCAACGACATGTCCCAACTGGACAGCTGGAATGAACTGTCCGAACGGGTGGAACCGGCCGACATCGCGCCACTCGACGAGGACACGTACGAGCTGGACCTGGTAGTGGAGAACCTGCGCGGCGGGCACGACACGTGGGACCCGACGCTGCTGATCGAGGCCGGCGAGGTGGCCCGTGACCTGTCGTACGCGCTGCGGCTACCGGCGGTGCTCGACATGCTCTCCGCCGGCTCCAGCCTGGACGACCTGGACGAGGCGCTGAGGGCAACTGTCAACGGCGGAATCGGTGGATTCCTCGGCCGGCGGCGGCTCAAGAAAATCGGGGCACAAACCGCAAGCTTGGGTTGGCGCACCATTGTCGGCAAGATCTCTGCTGTCGTGGACTGGCGCGACTGACCCCGAGCGGGGAGCATCAGTCTCTGGCAGAGAAAAGACCTGTGTCCCGGGAGGAGGACGACGCCGTGGCGCTCGTGCGCGTGTACTGCGGTCTGGCCTCGGCGGATCCGGCCGACCGACCGGCATCGGCCGGATCGTCGCTGACGTCCGCTGTGGTCGACGACGCAGGCCGGCTGCTGCATGTCTGCGAGATCGGTGACGACCCGACGGGCTACGCCCAGCTGGTCGCGCTGCTCGTGGAGCGGTCGGGCGGGCCGAGTGGCGTGGCGATCGCGGCCGACAGCGACGACCACACGGTCACCTCGCTGCTGAGCGCCGCCGGGCGTCCACTCGCGATCGCCGACGACGACTCGGTCGACGACTTCGCCGAGCGTTTCGCCGACGACGACTCGCTGGAGGAGATGCAGTCGCCGCCGGCCGAGCGGCGGGCGGTGGGCCTGGCCCGTGCCCTGCAGGCCGGGGCGCTCTCCGCGGTCACCCTGCCGGCACCCCGGGACCTGGCCGGCTTCAAGCAGGTCCTGGCGGCGCACGCCGCCCTGTCCACCGGTCGCCACTCGGCCGCCGTGGCGCTGCGCGAGGTGCTGCGCGAGCTCTACCCGGCCGCCCTCCGGGCGTACCCGGACCCGGCCGAGCCGGTGTCGCTCGCGGTGCTCGACGCCCTCCCCGAACCCGGCATGCTCGGCGCCCACGGCCGCGACGTCTCGGTCGCCGCCGACGCGGTGGCCGCGCACCTGGCCGCCGACGGCGTGGCCGACGCCGACGAGATCGACGCCGCCGTCACCGCCCTGCGGGTGGCCATCTCCGAGACCCCCCGCCGGGCCACCGTCAACCGGGCGCTCACCTCCGCCGTCGCGGAGACCGTCCGTCAGGCGGTCGCCTCGGTACGGGCCTGCGACGCCGGCTGCGAGGCCCTGGTGGGCGCGCTCAGCGCCCGGGTCAGCACGCCTGTTCCGGCATCCGGCCGGCGGGCCGCCGCCCGACGTGGCGAGCCGGTCGGCGAGCTGTCCGCCCTCGGCGGCGGCACGACGGGGCTGCGTCCCGTCCGGCCGGCCGAGCCCGAACGTCCCACCCCCACCGGCCGGCGTAGCCGGCCCGAGCCGGTCTCCGGCGGGTCACTGCCGTCCACGCCCCGGCCGCTCGGTCCGCCGCCGGTCGCACCGGCCCCGGTCACGCCGCCACCGGTCGCGCCCTCGCCGGTCACCCCCGCCGCCGCCGCGGCCACCCCGACCTCGGCGCCGCCGTCGCGTACCGACCCGGGCATGCCCGCGGTACGCCGGAGCACCGACCCGGGCATGCCGCTGGTACGCCGGGGCACCGACCCGGGCATGCCCGCCGTGCGCCGGGGCACCGACCCGAGCATGCCCGCGGTACGCCGGAGCACCGACCCGGGGATGCCGCTGGTGCGCCGGGGCACCGACCCGGGCATGCCCGCCGTGCGCCGGGGCACCGACCCCGCCATGCCGGTGGTCCGGCGGGACCCCCCGACCAACCGTCCGGTCTCCGCGCCGCCCCCGCCGCCGCCCGGCATCACGCCGATCGCCCCGGCGCAGCGCGGGACCGTGCCCCCCGCCGAGGCGGGTGAGCCGTTCCGACCGACCCTGACCACGGCGGCGATCAACAGCGCCCGCGCCGAGCGGCAGCGCACGGTCATCCCGCCCCGCCCGAAGACCAACGGCGCGCTGTCGGCACCCACCGGCGGCTTCAGCGCCACCGACCTGAGCATCCCGGTGCCGACCCCGCGCCCCGACGCGGAGTCCGCTCCGCCCGGTTCCCGGGCGAACTGGCCGCTGGTCAACAACCCGGAGGACCCGGCCGACAGCTCCGCCAACAACCCGGTCGTGCCGCCGTACGGCGAGCGCGCGGGCCGGCAGGTGGACGCGCCGACCGACCCCGGCTCGGAGCGTCGGATCACCCCGCCGTGGCTCGCCGACGACCTGCCGCCGGAGCCGCCGATGCTGCGGCTGGTCGAGCCGCCGCCGCTGGCGGACCGGGCCCTGCGCGACGCCCCGGGCGGCGACCCGCGTCTGGAGACGCCCCCGCTGCGGTTGGTCGACCGCGAGGAGGCGAGCCGTTTCGGGCGTGCCTCGCGGTCGGACCGGCCGACCCCGGAGCGCCGGCCCGAGCCGGCGGAGCGCCGCCCCGCGCCGATGGAGCACCGGCCCGCGCCGATGGAGCACCGGCCCCCGCCGATCTCCGACGAGGGCGACGGCGACCTGCTGATCTTCGCGCAGGCCAGGTCCGCCTGGTTCGTCGGCCACAGCGAGGAGGAGTCCGAGCTGGACTGGTCGACCACGGCCGACACCGGTTGGCAGGCCGCCGAGCAGGCGGCTCGCCCGGCGGTCGGCGCGGAGACCTCCGCCGGCCTGCCCAAGCGGGTCCCGCAGGCCAACCTGGTGCCCGGTTCGCCGCTGCGCGAGGAGCGTCCGCTGCGGATCGTCCGGGACGCGGCGAGCCTCGCCGAGAACACCACCGGCTACTTCCGCGGCTGGCGTCGCGGGCAGGAGATCGGCGGGTTCGCGGTCGGCGGGCGACCGGGTCGTGAGTCGGCCGGCGGCTGGGACTTCAGCCGCGACCCGGCCGAGCGCGACGACGACCGCGAGTACGAGTTCCGGTCGGCCGGTTACCGTTCCTGAGCCCGGGAAAAGCGCCTTCCACCTGTATGTTCCTGCCCACACCCGGATAATTTGACGGCGGGTCGGGGCGGCCGGAAGCATACCGGCGGAACCGTCGGCGGCAGGTGACGCCGGGGTGGGAAGGCGACTCCAATGGCGACACCGGCAATCGGCTCCTCCGTGCTCACCCGACGGGGAGTACTCACCGCGACGACCAGCAGTCTGTTGCTGAGCGGCTGCGGGCAGGGGCAGCCGCAGGACGAGGCGGAGCCGGGCGGCAGTCCCTCGCCGGGCGGCCCGGAGCTGCTGATCGGGGTCAGCCTGGAACTCACCGGCCGGGGCGCCGCCCTCGGCGTCCCCCAGGAGCGTGCCCTGCGGATCACGCTGGAGGACCTGAACGTCGACCGGGTGCAGGTGGGCAACCTGCGCCGGAGCGTACGGGTGCTGGTGCGGGACAACCGCAGCGATCCGCGGCTGGCCGCGCAGCAGGCCACCGACCTGATTCGCAAGGACCGGGTGCACGCCCTGCTCGGCACCACGCTGACCGAGACGGCCATGGCGGTCGCCGGGGTGGCCCAGCGGCTGCAGACTCCCTTCGTCTCGCTGGCGCCCGGGGACGGCATCGTCCTGCCGCTGACGCAGCGGACGTTCATCTACAAGCTCACGCCGGACGCGGTGGACGTCGCCCGCCGGCTGGCTCGGCTGATCAGCTCACGAGGGCTGGAGCGGGTCGCTCTGCTGGCCGCTGACGGCCTGCACGGCGACTCCGGCGTCCGGGCCGTGGCGGCCGCGTGCCGGGCCGCCGGGGTCGAGCTGGACCGCACCGTACGCCTGCCGCGCGACGCCGCCGACGTCGCCCGCGCCGCCCGCGCGGCGGTGGCCGGTGACCCCGACGGCGTGGTGGTGTGGGCGGCGGCTCCGGACAGCGGCAGTGCCGCTCGCGCCCTGCGCCGGGCCCGCTGGCGCGGTCCGCTCTTCTTCGACGCGGCCGCGGTCGCCGAGGAGACCGTGGCGGGCAGCAACGCGGCGGCCGTGGAGGGGGCGTACGCGGTGCACCCGACCTGCCTGACGGACTCCACCCTGATGGGCACCAGCACCGCCGCCCTGGCCCGACGCGAATTCGTGTTCCGGTACATCCACGAGTACGGCGGGTTCAGCGGCTTCGCCCCGTACGCCTCCGACGCGCTGCAGCTCATCGCCGACGCGGCCCGGCTGGCCAGCAGCGTCGACCGTGGACGACTGCGGGCGTACCTGCAGACGCAGGTGACCGAGGGCATGGCCGGGTGGTACGCCTTCGCGCCGATCCGGCACGGCGGGATGGAGCGCGACTCGTTGGGCGTCTACCAGCTCACCCAGGGCAGCTGGGCCCGGGTCTCCTGACCTCGGCCGAGCCCTCTACCGACCCTCTTCCCATCCGCAGCCCCGGCACCGGCACCGCCGGCGCGCGGGGCCGCGGTGCCTGCGGGCTACGGTGCTTCGGGCTGTCGGTGCCGCCACCCGGGACCGGGTCAGCAGGCGGTGCCGGCCTACCCGTCCAGCCCCCGCCCGGGACGGGGACGCGCAGACGCGCCCGGCGTCGGCCGAAGCCGCCACCGGGCGCGTCGAGGCCGGTCAGGCCGGGGCGACCGCGCGCGAGCGGCGCATGGTCAGCACGTACTCGACCAGCGAGATCAGCACGTGCTTGGTCGACTCCCGGTTCCGGGCGTCGCAGGCCACCACCGGCACGTCCGTCGAGATCGCCAGCGCGTCCCGGACATCCTGCGGGTCGTGGTACTGCATCCCGTCGAAGCAGTTGATGGCCACCAGGTACGGCAGCCGCCGGTGCTCGAAGAAGTCGATCGCCGCGAAGCAGTCGGCCAGCCGGCGGGTGTCGACCAGGACGACGGCGCCGATCGCGCCGCGTACCAGCTCGTCCCACATGAACCAGAACCGCGTCTGGCCCGGCGTACCGAACAGGTACAGGATCAGGTCCCGGTCGATCGAGATCCGGCCGAAGTCCATCGCCACCGTGGTCGTCGTCTTGCCCGGCACCTGCCGGGTGTCGTCGACGCCCACGCCCGCGGAGGTCATGATGGCCTCGGTGGTCAGCGGCGTGATCTCCGAGACCGAGCCGACCAAGGTCGTCTTGCCGACGCCGAATCCACCGGCGATAACGATCTTCGCCGACGTCACGCGCCCGCTCGGGGCCGGCGGCCGGTGCGACATGTCAGAGCCTGCGAAGTCCACTCAGCACCCTCTCCAGCAGTTCAGTGCCCACCGCGTCGTCGGAGTCGTCCAGGATGGTCGGCTCGTGGACCGCGACCAGGCCATCCGTCGCCATGTCGGCGATGAGCACCCGGGCCACACCCAACGGAAGCTGCATTCGCGCCGCGATCTCGGCCAACGACTGCACGCGTCCGTCACACAGCGCGGCGATGTACTGGTGTTCGCGGCCCTGGCCGCCGTTGCCACTGGCAGCGGCGCGACCGCGCACCGTCGTCTCGACGAGCGCCTCCATGGCGATGTCGAGCCGGGGACGGGTACGACCACGGGTCACGGCGTATGGACGGACCAACGCTCCGGTTGGCTCGTCACGATCGGCCATGTCGCCGCTCACCTCCTTCGTACCCGGCACCGGCTCTCGCCCGGTGGAACCCGTCGTTGTTGTCGTGTCGTTGCTGCCGTGCCGACCCGGTGGTCAGCTCGGTCAGCCCATCATCCCGACGGCCGTGCGGGGCTGCGGGGTCAGCGCGTCGCCCACACGATCGACCAGCAGGGCCATCTCGTAGCCGACCTGGCCCACGTCACAGCTGCGGGCGGCCAGCACCGCGAAGGAGGAACCGTCGGAGATGGACATCAGGAACAGGAAGCCGTTGTCCATCTCGACGACGGTCTGCAACACCGCGCCGCCCTCGAAGCAGCGGGCCGCGCCCTGGGTGAGGCTGACCAGACCGGAGGCGATGGCGGCCAACTGATCGGCCCGGTCGCGCGGCAGGTCCCGTGACGACGCGAGGAGCAGGCCGTCCGCGGAGACGGCGACCGCGTGCGCGACACCGGGCACCCGGTCGGCGAAGTTGGCGAGGAGCCAACCGAGATCCTGCGTAGTTGTCATCCTTCTTGCTCCTTCTGCCCGCTACCGGCCGCCGGGCCGGAGCCAGACTGCGAGGATTGCTGCCCTCCCGGAGTCGCCTCCGAGCTGGTGGGGTTGCTGTCCGAGGGGTTGCTGCGCCCGCGCTGCACGCCGCGGTGGTAGGCCGACAGCAGACCACGCACCGCCTCGGGCGTACGCCGCTGCGCCGAGATGGTCGGCTTCTCCACCGCGCCCGGGACGAGCTGGGCCATCGGCGTCCGCTTCGGCAGACCGGTCTCGGTGGTGGCCGCCACCGGCACCTCGGCGGCCGCCACGGCGGCACGCCAGCCGTCGTCGGCCGCGGTCTGCCAGCCGGCCGACTGCGGTGCGGCGGGCCGGCGGTTGGGCAGAGCCTCGGCCTGACCGGGGCGGCCACCACCGTTGGTCGCCGAGCCGTTGTCGCGCGGCGTCCCTCCGGCCATCGGAGTGTTTGCCATCGGTGCGTTACCTGTCGTCCGTGGTGCGGTGTTCGGGACGGAGCGACCGGCGTCGACGGCGGGCATCTGCTGGGTCGCGGCGCCGTTGGCCGCCGGCCTGGCGGCCGCACCGGCCGCGGCGGCCTCCTCCGGACCCGGCTTGCGGGAGGTACGGAACCAGGCCGACTCGAGCTCCCGGAAGATCGGCAGCTCCATCGTCTCGTCCGCGTACCGCTGCCGGTTCGCCGTCTCCTGCGGAGTCGGCGGCCGGTTCACCGGGGCTGGCTGCGCCGCGCGGACCTGCGGCGCGGCGGGCTGTGCGGTCGGCTGCCGCACGGCCGGCGGCGTGGCCGGCGCGGACGGCTGCGCGGTCTGCTGGGTCGGCTCGGGGCGCGCCACCCGGGGCAGCTCCGTGGTCATGTCCAGCGCGGCGGCGAGCCGCTCGGGCACCGGCGGGGCGGCCTGCTCCTGATTCGGCACCGGCGGCCAGGCCGGCGGGGCGGCCGGGCTCGGCGGGCTCTGCCGGGGCGGCGCGGACGCCGGCTGGGCGGAGACCGGGGCGGCCGACACGGGCTGACCCGAGTACGGCTGGGCGGAGACCGGGTGCCCCGAGTACGGCGAGGCCGGCGGAGCGGAGTACGGCGAGGCCGGCGGCGCCGAGTACGGCGAGGCCGACACCGGGTGACCGGAGTACGGCGAGGCCGACACCGGCGGGCCCGAGTACGGCGAGGACGAGACCGGGTGACCGGAGACCGGGGCGCCGGAGACCGGCGGGAGCGGCGGCGCGGACACCGGCGGGACCGGCGGCGCGCTGTAGGGGCGGGCCTCCGGGCTGCTCGGCAGCTGCCGCGGGATCACCGGCTGCTGGCCGGTGACCGGGTCGACGTCGCCGGACCGCCGCTGCGGCAGCGGGTCGATCTGCTGCCCGTTGGTGGAGCGGGGCGTGAAGCCGTCGTTGCCGTTGAGCGCGCTGGCACCGGTCAGGTCCGACCAGGCCGGCATGGAGCGCCCCCCGCCGGCGTTGGCCGGCGAGCCGTTGTGCGGGGCCGGGTCGAACGCCCGACCGCCGAGGGTGACCTGGTTGCCGGACTCGCCGGTACGCGGCGTCGGCGCCGGACCGTTGCCCAGCGCGGGCAGCGCGCCGAAGGCCGGGGCCGCACCGAACTGCTGCGGGCCGGGCGTGGCCGCGGGCAGCGCCGGGGTGGGCTGGCCACGACCGGTGAGCGCCCGAGGAACCAGCACGGAGGTGGGCATGGTGACCTCGGCCACCGTGCCCCGGTCCGAGCCGGGACGCAGCTCGACCTTGACGCCGTGCCGCGAGGCCAGCCGGGCGACCACGACCAGGCCCATCATCCGGGAGACGGCGACGTCGACCTGGGGCGGCGTGGCGAGCCGCTCGTTGAGGTCGCCCAGCTGCTCCAGGCTGATGCCGATGCCGCGGTCCTCGACGTAGAGGGTGGCCCGGTCGCCGATGCGGCGCGCCTCGACCATGACCTGCGAGTCCGGCGGCGAGAACGCGGTCGCGTTGTCGAACAGCTCGGCGACGAGGTGCACCATGTCGTTGACCGCGTGGGCGGCGACCTCGATGTCCCGGTCGATGATCCCGAACTCGATCCGGGTGTAGTGCTCGACCTCGGACTGCGCGGCGCGCAGCACGTCGATCAGGGCGGCCGGCTCGCGCTGCACCCGGGTGGAGTCGGCACCGGCGAGGACCAGCAGGTTCTCGTCGTTGCGGCGCATCCGGGTGGCCAGGTGGTCGAGCTGGAACAGCTCGGCCAGGCGGTCCGGGTCCTCCTCGCCGCGCTCCAGCCGGTCCAGGTGACCGATCAGCCGGTCGACCAGGATCTGCGAACGGCGGGCGAGGTTGACGAACATCGTCGCGACGGAGGAGCGCAGCGCGGCCTGCTCGGCGGCGGTGCGGACCGCCTCCAGGTGGACCGCGTTGAACGCCTCGGTCACCTGACCGAACTCGTCCTTGCTGCGCACCGGCAGCGGCTCGGCGATCTGGTTGGCCAGCTGTGCCGGGGAGAGCTGGCCGCTGAGCTGCGGGTCGCGCAGTCGGGCCACCGCCTGCGGCAGGCCGTACTGGGCGATGGACAGGGCGCCCTGGCGCAGGTCGCGCAGGGAGCGGGCCATCGACCGGGCGACCAGGTACGCGAAGAGAATCGCCAGCAGCAGCATGCTCAGCAGCAGGCCGGTCTCCAGGAAGACCTGGCGCTGCACGTCGGAGCGGAGCTCGTCAGCCTGCCGGACCACCTTGCCGTCGAGCTGGACCTCGACGTTGCGGATCAGCGCGGCGTTGGCGACCATGGCCGCGTCCCACTGGTCCGTGCCGAACTCGACCCCGGCGATGCTCTCGGTGTCGCGGGACTTGATGAAGCCGCTGTAGGCCTCCGCCTGGCGCAGGTCGGAGCCGGCGACGGTCTGCTTGAACAGCTCGCGCTCGGACTGGTTGGCGACCGACTGGAAGGTCTGCCGCGCCAGCTCCTCGCCCTTCTGGTTGGCGATGAAGTCGTCGCGCAGTGGCGCGATGTACGCCTTCTGCAGGAGGACCCGGTGCCCCGCCACGCGGCGCAACGACAGGAACTCCTTGGCCCGCGCGACGGCGGCGGCGGCGCGCATCCGGTCGCTCAGGTCGTTGTCGCCGGCGAGCTGGGTGGCCGAGTCCCGGACGCTGATCAGCTGTTCGATCAGGCCCTGGTACGACCCGACCGCGTCGCTGAGCCGGAGCTTGCCGTTGTAGACCTGGCTCCGGGTGCCGGGCAGGTCGCTCAACTCCTGGTCGATCCGGTCCAGCAGCGTCTCGAGGCTGGCCGGGAGATCATCGAGCTCCAGCCGTTGCTGCGAGTACGGCGCCTTGGCCTGGTCGACCCGCTGGTTGATTCGGTTGTACGCCTCCTGGTACTGCTCCCGGGCCTGGCCCTGGGGCGAGCCCAGCAGCAGGACGGCGGAGGTGCGCTCGTCCTGGAGGCTGTTGACCAGGTCACCCGAGTACCCGACCAGGTTGGCCAGGTCGCCGGCCCGGTTGGCATTGTTGAGCGTCTGCAGGTGGTCGACCAGACCACTGGTACCCACGACGACCGTGGCGATGGTCGGCACGATCATGATGAGACCGAGCTTGGACCAGATCGGCATGTCGCGGAGCCGGCCGGCCGGCCGGCGTAGACGCGACAGGAAGGAGCCCGCCGTCTTCGGCCGTTTGCTCACGTCACCGCCCTCGCGATTGCAGCGTCCCGCGTTGCCACGGGCAACGCCCAGCGACCGACCCGGCGGGTCGGACCCCCGAGATTCCATCACGCCGCCCCTGAAAGAGAAAGCCCAGGTTGGTGGTCGCCGAAGGTGTGATGAGATGTTGATGCAATTTGATAGCAATCCGTCTGGCCGGAGTTACCGAACGTAATGGAATACCGTCACCGCGTTGTCCTGCTCGCTGGCCCCTCCGGCTCCGGAAAGTCGTATATAGCCCACCGAACCGGACTTCCGGTGCTCTGTCTGGACGACTTCTACAAGGACGGCGATGACCCTACGTTGCCGCGCCAGAACGGACAGGTGGACTGGGACTCGCCCGACTCGTGGGATGCCGGGACGGCCGTGGAAACAATTGCCCGACTGGCCCAGGAGGGCAAGGCCGAAGTGCCGGTTTATGCGATCGGTGCCGACCGGCGGGTGGCCACCCGGCCGTTCGAGGTGGCCGGAGCGCCACTTTTCGTCGCCGAAGGGATCTTCGCGGCCGAGATCGTCGAGGAGTGCCGCCGTCGAGGGCTGCTGGCCGGGGCGTACGCGCTGCGGCGCCCGCGCGGCACGACCTTCGTCCGCCGGCTGACGCGGGATCTCGCCGAGCAGCGCAAGGCGCCGAAGGTCCTGCTGCGGCGCGGGGTGGCGCTGCTGCGCGCCGAGCCGGCGGTGCTGCGCCGGCAGACCGGGCTGGGCGCCGAGGAAGCCCGCGCGCGCGACGTGCTGCGGCGGGTGGCCGGCCTGGTCGCCAGCCACCCGCACCACTGATCACACAGGCAGCTTCGCGTACGCCGGCTTGATCACCTCGTCGATGATCCGCAGCCGCTCGTCGAACGGGATGAAGGCGCTCTTCATGGCGTTGATGGTGAACCACTGGAGCTCCTTCCAGCCGTAGCCGAAGGCGTCCACCAGCAGCGCCATTTCCCGGGACATCGAGGTGCCGCTCATCAGCCGGTTGTCGGTGTTGACGGTGACCCGGAACCGCAGGTCGCGCAGCAGCCCGATCGGGTGGTCGGCGATCGACGCGGCGGCGCCGGTCTGCACGTTCGACGACGGGCACAGCTCCAGCGGGATGCGCTTGTCCCGCACGTACGCGGCCAGCCGGCCGAGCACCGGCGGCGGCCCGGGGGTGATGTCGTCGACGATCCGGACCCCGTGCCCGAGCCGGTCCGCGCCGCACCACTGGATGGCCTGCCAGATCGAGGGCAGCCCGAACGCCTCGCCGGCGTGGATGGTGAAGTGGAAGTTCTCCCGCTGCAGGTATTCGAAGGCGTCCAGGTGGCGGGTGGGCGGGAAACCCGCCTCGGCGCCGGCGATGTCGAAGCCGACCACCCCGGTGTCCCGGTGCCGCACCGCCAATTCGGCGATCTCCTGCGAGCGCGCGGCGTGCCGCATCGCGGTCAGCAGGGTGCCGATCCGGATCGGCATGCCGGCCGCCGCGGCCTGCTCGCTGCCCTCGGCGAAGCCGGCCACCACGGCCTCGACCACCTCGTCCAGGGTGAGGTGCTGCTCCAGGTGCTGCTCCGGGGCGAACCGCACCTCGGCGTAGACCACCCCGTCGGCGGCCAGGTCGAGCGCGCACTCCCGGGCCACCCGGCGCAGCGCCGGCGCGGTCTGCATGACGGCGACGGTGTGCGCGAAGGTCTCCAGGTAGCGCTCCAGCGAACCCGAGTTCGCCGCGTCCACGAACCAGCGGCCGAGCGCCTCCGCGTCGGTGGTGGGCAGCTCGTGACCGACCTCGGCGGCGAGTTCGACGACCGTCGCGGGCCGCAGGCCGCCGTCGAGATGATCGTGCAGCAGCGCCTTGGGGACCTTGACGATGTCCTCGTATCGGATTGCGACCATGCTCAGACCCTAGTCAGCCCCCGACCGGCCCCGGGACGGGACCGCCGGGCCGGCGCGTCGCCGTGAACCGCACCACCCCGTACGGACATGACAGGGGCAGGGAGGGCGACATGACTGACGACCGAGAGCTCTGGGCCCGGAGCCTCGACGGTGACACCACGGCCTTCGGCACGCTCTTCGAGCGGCACGCGGACGCGGTGTTCGGCTACTGCCTGCGGCGTACCGGGGCGTGGTCGGCCGCGGAGGACCTGGTCTCGGTGGTGTTCCTGGAGGCCTGGCGGCGAAGACGGGCGATGGTGCCGTACGGCGCGAGCGTCCTGCCCTGGCTCTACGGCATCGCGCTGGGCGTCAGCCGCAACCACCACCGGTCGCTGCGCCGGCACCGGGCCGCGCTGGACCGGGTGCCGCCGCCCGAGCCCGCCGCCGACCACGCCGACGCGGTGGTCGAGCGGGTGGACGCCGAGCGCCGGATCGCGGCCGTGCACCGCCACCTCGCCGGGCTCGCCGGCCGGGACCGGGAGGTGGTTGAGGCCTGCGTCTGGCTCGGGCAGACCCAGGCCGAAGCCGCCGTCACGCTCGGCATCCCCCTGGGCACCGTCAAGTCCCGCCTGGCCCGGGCGCACCGTCAGCTGCGCACCGGTGTACTCGCCGATCTCGCGATGGAGGACCGCCCCGATGGATCACAGTCCACTCCGCCCGGACCTGCCGCACCTGCCCGCCGAGCGGGTCCGGGTACGCCGTGACGCGCTGCTGCGCGAGATCGCCCCGGCGCGGCGGCGGCCGGTGACCCCGGCGCGGCGCCGCCTCGCCGTCGTCGCCGTCGGGCTCGCCACGCTGGCGGCGGCCGGGACGGCGGCGGTGGTCGCCGGCCGACCCCAGGCGCCCCAGGGGACGGCGGCACCGCCGTCGGCGAGCGCGTCGGCCTCCGACGGCACCGTCACGGTGACCGTGGCCGACGCCGCCGACCCGGCCCGGGTCAACGACGAGCTGCGCCGGATCGGCGCCCGGGCGACGCTGGTCAAGACCCGGCCGGAGGCCGACTGCCCGCCTGGGGACCGGGGCGCCCAGGTGCGATCGGTATCGGACCCCTCCGTCATGCTCGGGCCGGACGCCGCCGTGACCTTGAACAGACCCGAGGCCGGGCTGCTGGTGATCCATCCGGACCGGATCCCGGCGGGGCTGATGCTCGCGGTGCATCTGCGCCAGCAGGAGGTGAACGGCAGCTATCTCTCGGGCTGGGCGTTCTATCGGCTACCCGGGCCCGGCTGCGTGGTCGCCGGGGCGTACCGGTCGTTCGACGAGCCGGCCCCGAGCCAGAGCGGCCCCCGCTGAGCGGCCCCGTCGCGCGGGTCCACGGTCGCTCCCCGTGTCGCGACCGTGGACCCGGTCAGGGGCACCAGCCGTACACCCGCTCGACGGCCAGCCGGATCACCAGGCGACCGTCGGCGACCATCGCCGCCCGGTACTCCGCCCAGTCGGGGTGCTCGCCCCGGATCCGGCGGTAGACCTCGACCAGCTCCGCCACGGTGGCGTCGTCCTCGGCCGCGGCGGGCGGAGTGAGGGTGGCGGTCCCCTCGGCCACGGCGTACGCGCCACCGTCTCCGGTGGTGACGTGGAAGCTGGCCCGGGGGTCGCGGCGCAGGTTGCGCGCCTTGGCCCGGTCGCCGACGGTCGAGCAGCGGATCAGGCCCGGTTCGGCGAGGTAGTCGAGGTTGGACAGCTGGGGCCGGCCGTCGCGGCGCAGCGTCACCAGCACGCCGCGACCCCGCTCGCCGAAGAGCTCCCACAATCTGGTTGACATGTCACCAACCTAGAAGCGATGTAGATGACGTGTCAACCATCCGGCTAGGCTGGTCGCCATGGACGCACCCCGCTGGCTCGACGACCGCGAAGACCGCGCCTGGCGGGGCTACCGCCGGATGCGCCGGCTGCTCGACCTCCAGCTGGCCCGCGACCTGATGCGCGACGCCGGGCTCTCCGAGCCCGACTACGACGTGCTCTCCGACCTCTCCGAGGCGCCGGACGGGCGGCTGCGGCTGGGCGAGCTGGCCGACCGGATGCTCTGGTCGCGCAGCCGCCTCTCCCACCACCTGAGCCGGATGCAGCAGCGCGGGCTGGTCGTTCGCGCGGAGTGCGCCACCGACGGCCGTGGCTCGGTGGTGGTGCTCACCGCCGAGGGCCGACGGGCGATCGGGGCCGCCGCCCCCGGCCACGTCGCCGCCGTCCGCCGGCACCTGATCGACCTGCTGGAGCCGGACGAGCTGGCCGCGCTCGACCGGTTCACCCACCGGGTCGTCGACCGCCTGACCGGGACCGGCGACGGCGGGCGCGCGCCCGGCCGGGGTCCCGAGCCGCTCCCGTAGGCTCACCGGGTGACCGCGCCGCCCCCGTCCGAGCAGCCCGGGGCCGGGATGCCCCCGGCCGTGCTGGCCCGGCTGCGGTGTCCGGTCTGCGCCGAACCACTGGCCCCGGCCCCCGACACCCGCGCGCTGCGCTGCCCGCGCCGACACAGCTTCGACGTCGCCCGGCAGGGGTACGTCAACCTGCTCACCGGGCGCGCCCCGCACGTCGGCGACACCGCCGACATGGTCGCCGCCCGGGCGGACTTCCTGGCCGCCGGGCACTACGACGTCATCTCCGCCGCGCTGGCCGACGCGGCCACCCGGGTCGT
Source organism: Micromonospora sp. CPCC 206171 (assembly GCF_036906755.1). NCBI lineage: Bacteria > Bacillati > Actinomycetota > Actinomycetes > Micromonosporales > Micromonosporaceae > Micromonospora > Micromonospora sp. CPCC 206171. The sequence continues at coordinate 288,069 of NZ_JBAKHT010000003.1, forward strand.
CAAACCGACGAGCGCCGGCCGGCGGGCGGACGGCGAGCCGGGCGTGGGGGCGTACCCGCTGGTGGTGGACGCCGGGGCGGGGACCGGCCGGCACCTCGCCGCGGTGCTGGCGGCGCTGCCCGACGCGGTGGGTCTGGCCCTGGACGTCGCCAAGCCGGCGCTGCGCCGCGCGGCCCGGGCCCACCCGCGGGCCGCGGCGGCGCTGGCCGACACCTGGCAGCGGCTGCCGCTGGCCGACGCCTCGACCGCCGTGCTGCTGAACGTCTTCGCCCCACGCAACGGCGCCGAGTTCCACCGGGTCCTCGATCCGACCGGGGCGCTGCTGGTGGTCACCCCGACCGACGCGCACCTCGCCGAGCTGGTCGACGCGCTCGACCTGCTGCGGGTGGACCCGGCCAAGGCGGACCGGGTCGCCGACAGCCTGGCCGGTCACTTCACCGAGGAGCGCGGCGAGGCGCACACCGCCCGGCTACGGCTGAGCCCGGCCGAGGTGGCGACGCTGGTCGGGATGGGCCCCAGCGCCTGGCACACCGACCCGGAACGGCTCGCCGCCCGGATCGCCACGCTGCCGGAGCCGGTCGCGGTCACCGCCGCGGTCCGGCTCACCGTCTGGCGGCCGCGCTGAGGCCGGCTCAGGTGGAGAGATCGACCTCTTCCCAGCCCGGCGGCTCGTCGTGGTACGGCCCGCGCAGCATCACCGCCCACTCCAGCGCCCAGCGCCGCTGACCGATCGCGTTGGCGTCGACCAGCCCCGGCAGCGGCTGACCGCGCTTCTCCGCCTCCAGGTACGCCCAGTCCAGGCAGTAGTGCAGGTCGAGCAGGGCGGCGGCATCGGCCGGGTGCTGCGGCGCGGCCAGGATCCGGGCCCGCCACTGGCCGAACGTCTCCCCATCGGCGAGGTGCGGCATCCGCTCCACCAACCGCTCGTCGACCGGGATGGTCGGGTCGAGCTGCTTGCTCAGGCCGAGCACCCAGGCCAGCGAGAAGAGCGCGTCGTGGTGCAGCACGAACGAGCGGTGGTCGCCCTTGCCACCCATCACGAACTGCCACTCGGGCGGAGTGACCAGCTCGACCAGGTGCGAGTCGAGCAGCCAGCTCATCGCCGCCTGCGGCGGCATCCCGAAGCAGCGGGCCAGGATCAGGTGCAGGACCGCGATGCGCGCCTCGATCTCCCCGGTGGGACGCAACTCGATCTCGTCGCCCGGCTCCCACACCAGCGGAAACTGGGGAGGCGGCAACGGCAGGCGCAACCGGGACAGCTCGTCCAGGCTCGCCTCACGGACTTCCCGGGGATCGGGGGCGGGTACCAACACGGTCGAAGTCCCTGTCTGCTCGCGCCGGCGTCACCGCCGGCCTCTCCCCCTGGGCTGGGAGAATAGCGCCCGTGGCGGGTCGGCACCATGCCGAGGTTCCCCCACCGGCCGACCGGTCGCGGGCGGTCGGCCGTTCAGCCGATCCGCTCGATGACCAGCGACGACGCGGTCGGCGCGGTGGGCGCCAGGCGGACCGCCCGCTCGGCCTCGGCCCGCGCCGCCGGGATCCGGGTGGCCTGGTCGGCGCGGAGCTCGTAGAGCGGGTCGCCGGCCCGGACCGGATCGCCGGGCCGCTTGTGCAGCACCACGCCAGCGGCGGCGCTGACCGGGTCCTCCTTGCGGGCCCGCCCGGCGCCGAGTCGCCACGCGGCCACCCCGATCGCGTACGCGTCGACGGACTCGACGAAGCCGTCGGCCTGGGCGCGGACCACCTCGACCTCGTTGGCGGTCGGCATCGGCGCGTCCGGATCGCCGCCCTGGGCGCGGATCATCGCACGCCAGGCGTCCATCGCCCGCCCGTCGCGCAGCGCGGCAGCCGGGTCGGCGTCCCGCAGGCCGGCGGCGTCCAGCATCTCCCGGGCCAGCGCCAGGGTCAGCTCCACCACGTCGGCCGGGCCGCCCCCGGCCAGCACCTCCACCGACTCGGTCACCTCGACCGCGTTGCCGACGGTCAGGCCGAGCGGGGTGGACATGTCGGTGAGCAGGGCGACGGTCCGCACACCGTGCGCACCACCCAGCTCGACCATGGTCCGGGCCAGTTCCCGCGCGTCGTCGACGGACTTCATGAACGCGCCGGAACCGACCTTGACGTCGAGCACCAGCGCGCCGGTGCCCTCGGCGATCTTCTTGCTCATGATCGAGCTGGCGATCAGCGGGATCGCCTCGACGGTGCCGGTGACGTCGCGCAGCGCGTACAGCTTGCGATCGGCCGGGGCCAGCCCCTCGCCGGCCGCGCAGATCACCGCGCCGACCTCGCGCAGCTGGGAGATGAACTCGTCGTTGCTCAGCGCCGCCCGCCAACCGGGGATCGACTCCAGCTTGTCCAGCGTGCCGCCGGTGTGCCCCAGGCCGCGCCCGGACAGCTGCGGCACCGCACCCCCGCAGGCCGCGACCAGCGGGGTGAGCGGCAGGGTGATCTTGTCACCGACGCCGCCGGTGGAGTGCTTGTCCACCGTGGGCCGGGAGACCGGCGAGAGGTCCAGCCGCTCGCCGCTGGCGATCATCGCGGCGGTCCACCGGGCGATCTCCGGCGGGGTCATCCCGCGCAGCAGGATCGCCATGGCCAGCGCCGACATCTGCTCGTCCGCGACCAGCCCCCGGGTGTACGCGTCGACCACCCAGTCGATCTGGGCGTCGCTCAGCACTCCCCCGTCCCGCTTGGTACGGATGACGTCGACCGCCGTGAACGCACTCATCGTCGAGTTCCTCTGCTTGTCCTGGTTCTGCTGATCGGCGGTACGCCGCGCAGGGGTTCAGCCCGCGGGCCAGCGGGTGGGGATCTCCATCGGCGGTTCGCCCTCGCCGGCCCAGAAGATGGTGCCGCTCGCGTCGACCACCACCACCCGGGGCGTCCGGGCGTGCCCCCAGGTGATCGCCTCGGCGGGCTCGTCCCAGCTCGGGGCCTCCTCCAGCACCCCGGTCTCGGCGCCCTCGGCGTCCCCCGCCGACCGCTCCCAGTACGCCGTCCAGACCTGCTGCCCGGCGGACATGTCGGGATGCACGAAGACGGTGCCCCGCCCCCGCCAGGCGGCCAGCCGCTCCGGCACCACCGGGACCGGCTGCTCCCCGGTCACCGCCTCGATGTCGGCCACGTCGAAGGCGTGCGGCAGCAGCTCCGCCATGCGCAGCGGCCGGCCCTTGGACTCGACCAGGCACTCCGGCCCGCCGTTCTCCCAGAGCAGCTGCCGGCAGCGCCCGCACGGCATCAGCGGCTCGCCGGTGGCGTCGACGCAGGACATCGCGACGAGCCGGCCACCGCCGCTGGCGTGCAGGGCGGAGACCACTCCGCATTCCGCGCAGAGGGTGACGCCGTACGCGGCGTTCTCCACGTTGCAGCCGGTCACCACCCGGCCGTCGTCGACCAGGGCGGCCGCCCCGACCGGGAACTTCGAGTACGGCACGTACGCGTGCCGCATCACCTCGGTGGCGGCGGCCCGCAGTCGCTCCCAGTCGATCTCGGTCATCCCACCATTCTGCCCAAGTCACCCTGGTCGGGCGCGGGAAGGGGTACCCCTGGTGTCCACCGACACCCGCCCGCGCCCGCCCCCGGCCCGGAAAACGACCGTGCCCGGCGGGGCGATCCCCACCGGGCACGGAGCTGGCTGGTGCCGCAGGCTCAGCCCTTGATGTACGGCTTGCCGTCCGCGGCGGGAGCGCGCACCCGGCCGACCAGGCCGGCCACCGCCAGGATCGTCGCGAGGTACGGCAGCATCGCGAGGAACTGGCTCGGGATGCTGCTGCCGATGGCACCCAGGTAGGTACCGAGCTGGTCGGCGAAGCCGAAGAAGAGCGCGGCGAGCAGCGCCCCGGTCGGGCTCCACCGGCCGAAGATCAGCGCGGCCAGGGCGATGAAGCCCTTACCGCCGATCATGTTCTTGGTGAACGAGTAGAGCGCCAGCGTGTACGAGGCGCCACCGATCCCGGCGACCATTCCGGCCATCAGCACGTTGCGGTAGCGCAGCCCCAGCACCTTGACGCCGAGGGTGTCCGCCGCGGTCGGGTGCTCACCCACCGAGCGGGTCCGCAGGCCCCACCGGGTGCGGAACAGCGCGATGTGGATGACCAGCACCAGCAGGAGGCCCAGGTAGAGGAAGATGTTGCCGCGGAACAGCGCCGGGCCGAGTAGCGGGATGTCCTTGAGCAGCGGGATCTCCCAGTTGGAGAAGCGCGGCGCGCTGTTGTACTTCTCCGCCTGGGTCTGCATCAGCCGCTCGTAGAGGAAGCCGGTCACGCCGACCGCCAGCAGGTTCAGCACGATGCCCATGACCACCTGGTCGACCAGGTAGCGGATCGCGAAGACGGCCAGCAGCAGCGAGATGAACGCGCCGCCGATCGCCGCAGCGACCAGGCCGACCCAGACGTTGCCGGAGATGCTGCCGAAGAGCGCCCCGCTGAAGGCGCCCATCAGCAGCTGCCCCTCGATCGCCACGTTGACCACGCCGGACCGCTCGCAGAGCACGCCGGCCAGGGCGCCGAAGATCAGCGGAAGGGCCAGGACGAAGGTGCCCCGGACGATGTTGACCATGGGCATGAAATTGCGGCCCTCGGGGGCGGCCGACACCTGCCAGCACAGGAAGCTCAGCACGAAGGCGACCAGCCCGACGCCGAGCACCAGGGTGAACCAGCGCGTCGGGATGCCGGCCAGCAGGGCCGCTCCGGCGGCGGCGGCGATGATCCCGAAGAGGATCGCGCCGACCGTACCGTTGATCTCCAGTGCCGCGCCGCCCTCGGTCTCGCTGAGGGTGAAGCGCGCCTGCTGGCCGGTGGCGAGGGCGCCGAAGAGCACCGCGGCGAGCACGCCCAGCGCCAGCAGGACCGCGCCGATCTTGCGGTTGCGGGTCCAGAAGCCCTGCTCGACCTTCGCGACCGCGACGTCGGGGACAGCCATGGTGGACATGCCTTACCAGCCCTTCGCCAGGCTCGTCTGCAACCGGGCGGCACGGGCGGCCCGAAGCTGGAAGATCGCCTTCACCAGGGCCGGTGCGGCGATGAAGATGACGATCAGCGCCTGGAGCACGGTGACCAGCTCCAGCGAGATCCCCGAGTACGACTGCATCCGGTTGCCGCCGGCCTGGAGCGCGCCGAAGAGCAGCGCCGCGAGCAGCACGCCCCACGGCTTCACCCGGCCGAGCAGCGCCACCAGGATGCCGTCGAAGCCGATCTGCGCGACCACCAGCGGGGTCAGCGCGTTCGCCGTCGAACCCAGCACCATCTGGGTGCCGCCGAGGCCGGCGAGCAGGCCGGAGATCACCATGATCAGCACGTACGTCCGGGTGACGCTGATGCCGGCCGTCCGGGCGGCGTCCGGGTTGGCGCCGACGGCACGCAGCTCGAAGCCGAGCGTGGAGCGGTTGAGCAGCCAGGCGATGAACCAGGTGACCAGCACCGCGAGCAGGATGCCGGCGTGCACCCGCAGGTTGTCGCCGAGCAGGCGGGGCAGCTGCGCCGAGGAGTCGACCGGCTTGCTGATCGCATCGGCGCGGTCCGGGTTCTGCACCCCGTTCTGGACGATGATCCAGGAGAGGAAGTAGACCGCGATGTAGTTCAGCATGATCGTGTTGATCACCTCGTGCGCGCCGGTCCGCGCCTTGAGGATGCCGGGGATGAAGCCCCAGATCGCGCCACCGGCGGCACCGGCGATCAGCGCGACGAGCAGGTGCAGCACCGGCGGCAGCGGCAGCGCGAAGCCGGCCACCGCGGCGAGGATGACGCCGATGGTCGCCTGGCCCTGGGCGCCGATGTTGAACAGGCCGCCCCGGAAGGCGAGCGCCACCGCCAGGCCGGTGAAGACCAGCGGCGCGGTGTAGGTGAGCGTCTCGGAGATCGGGCTCAGCGCCGCCTGGAAGCCGACCGCCTCGGGATCGAAGACGGCGCCCTTGAACAGGTTCGCGTACGCCTCGCTGACCACCGTCCAGCTGGAGTTGATCGCGTCACCCGGCCGCGCGGTGATGTAGCTGTAGGTGGCCAGCACCTCCGGGTCGGAGACGATGATCAGGATCGCGCCGACCACCATCGCCAGCACCAGCGCGAGCACCGTCACGGTGACGGTGTTGGCCGCCCAGAGGTTGTCCAGGAAGAGCCGACCCAGGGTGGGCCGGGGCTGCTCCGCGGGCTGCTTCGGGGCGGTCATGGTGGCGTTACGGTCGGTGCCGCCGGAGGTGCTCTGCGCCGCCTGCGCCTCGGTCGCCGGTTCCTTGTCCGGGGAGCCCGACGTCACGTTCGGGTCAGTCATGCCTCGTCCTCGTTACCAGGGCCTTCGGGGGCGGGGGCCGCGGCGCCGCCGGTCGGGGTCGCCCCGGCGGTCTCGCCGGCGGCGTCCGGGGTGATGCCAGCCATCAGCAGGCCGATCTCCTCGCGCGGGGTGTCCGGGCTGACGATGCCGATGATCCGGCCGCGGTACATGACCGCGATCCGGTCGGCCAGGCCGATGACCTCGTCCAGCTCACTGGAGACCACCATGACGGCGGTGCCCACGTCCCGCTCGCGGATCACCCGGCTGTGGATGAACTCGATCGAGCCGACGTCCACGCCCCGGGTGGGCTGGGCGGCGATGAGCAGCTTCAGCGGCCGGGACAGCTCCCGGGCCACGATCACCTTCTGCTGGTTGCCGCCGGAGAGGGTGCCCACGGCGGCGTCGGCCGAGGAGGTACGGACGTCGAACTGCTCGATCCGCTCCTTCGCCGATTTCGCGATCGCGTCCGGCTTGAGAGCCAGGCCCTTGCCGAAGGGCGGCCGGTCGTAGATGTCCAGGACCAGGTTCTCCGCAACGGAGAACTCCTTGACCAGGCCGTCGACGCTGCGGTCCTCGGGGACGTAGCCCACGCCGGCCCGCAGTACCTTCTTGGTGGACCAGCCGTGCACCGCCTCGCCGTCCAGGGTGACCGTGCCGGCGAGCGTCGGGCGCAGGCCCATGATCGCCTCGATCAGCTCGGTCTGGCCGTTACCCTGCACACCCGCGACGCCGAGCACCTCGCCGGCGTGCACGGTCAGGTCGACGCCGTCGACCGCGCGGATCCGCCGGTCGTCGTCGACCACCAGGCCGGAGACCTGGAGCATCGGCTTGCCGGGGGTGGCCGGCTGCTTGTCCACGGTGAGCCGGACGCTGCGCCCCACCATCAGCGCGGCCAGCTCGTCCCGGCTCGCCTCCGGAGAGGCGGTGCCGACGGTCTTCCCGCGCCGGATCACGGTGATCCGGTCGGCGATGGCCTTGACCTCGCCGAGCTTGTGGGTGATGAAGACGATCGACTTGCCGGCGGCCTTCAGCGACCGCATGACCGTGAGCAGTTCCTCGGTCTCCTGCGGGGTGAGCACCGCGGTCGGCTCGTCCAGGATGAGCAGGTCGACGTCGCGGGTGAGCGCCTTGACGATCTCGACCCGCTGCTGGATGCCGACCGGCAGGTCCTCGATCACCGCGTCCGGGTCGACCCGCAGGTTGTACCGCTCGGAGACCTCGGCCACCTCGCGGCGGGCCCGCCGGCGGTCCAGGAAGCCGGCGATGCCGCCCCGGACCTGCTCGGCGCCGAGCATGATGTTCTCGGCGACCGTGAAGACCGGCACCAGCATGAAGTGCTGGTGCACCATGCCGATCCCGGCCGCGATCGCGTCGGAGGGGCCCTTCAGCTTCAGCGGCTGGCCGTCGACCAGGATCTCGCCCTCGTCGGGCTGGTAGAGCCCGTAGAGCACGTTCATCAGGGTCGACTTGCCGGCGCCGTTCTCGCCGAGCAGGGCGTGGATCTCTCCAGGCTCCACCGTCAGGTCGATGTGGTCGTTGGCGACCAGATCACCGAACCGCTTGGTGATGCCGCGCAGTTGGAGTCTCAGCGCAACCTCCTGGAGTGCGAGCGATGGTGCAGCCTAGCTGCCGGTCGGCCGGCTGACGGGGCCGGCCGCGGGTGGAGCGGATCGGCCGCCCCGGCGCACGCGGGTGTCCCGTGTACGCCGAGGCGGCCGATCGTCATGCCTGGTGCCCGCCGGCCTCCGCTGCCGATGATCCCATCGTGGCGGCCGGGGAGGCGGTCACTTGGTCGGCTGGGCCTTCGAGGTGACCGTGATGGTGCCGGCGGCGATGTCCGCCTTGATCTTGTCGACCTCGGCCTTGAGCTCGGCCGGAACCTTGCTCTCGAACTCGTGGTACGGGGCGATCGAGACGCCGTTGTTGGCCAGGTTGCCGACGAAGCCCGGCTTGGACTGCAGCTTCTCGCCACCGGCGGCCTTGAGCACGGCCTCCTTGACGGCGTCCGGGATGTTCTTGACGACCGTGGTCAGCAGCGCGGAACAGTTCGGGGTGCTCTCGCAGCCGTCGACGTCGACCCAGACCACCGAGTACTTGCCACCCGAGGCCTGCGCCGCGGCGGTGGTGCCGAGGCCCGAGCCGCCGGCGACCGGCATGATGATGTCCGCGCCCTGGGCGACCAGGGTGTCGGAGACCTTCTTGCCCTCGTCCTGCTTGACGAAGTCGTTGGTGAAGGAACCCTTCTGGGTCGCCTTGTCCCAGCCCAGCACCTGGACGTTCTTGCCCTTGGCCTTGTTGTAGTAGGCCACGCCGTCGGCGAAACCGTCCATGAAGATGGTCACCGGCGGGATCGGCAGGCCACCGTAGGTGCCGACCTTCCCGGTCTTGCTCATCCCGGCGGCCAGGTAGCCGGCCTGGAAGGCGGCCTGGGCGGTGTCGAACTGCATCGGGTAGACGTTGTCCACGCCCGGGTTCGCGTCGACGATGCCGAACTGCTGGTCCGGGTGCGCCGCGGCGGCCTTCTTGGTGGCGTCCTGCATCAGGCCACCGACGGCCAGGATGAAGTCGCACTTCTGGTTGACGAAGCCGTTGAGGTTGACCTCGTAGTCCGCCTCGGCCTTCGACTGGACGTTCTTGATGTCGATGTTGCTGTTCGCCTTCTGGGCCTCCTGGAGACCCTTCCAGGCGGAGGTGTTGAACGACTTGTCGTCGATGCCGCCGACGTCGGTCACCATGCAGGCGCTGTACTTCTTGGCGCCGTTGCCGGCGTTGTTGTCGTCCTCGGGGGCCTCACCACACGCGGCGGCGCCCAGCACGAGCCCACCCGCCGCGATCGCGGAGGCGATCCGCATCCCACGCACAGAGCGCAAGACGTCTCCTTCCCATTGCACACCGCGCCTCGTGCGGTGGCAGCCCTTGAACCGACCAGCGCTGTGCTGCCGGCATCCCACGTTACGGACGGGAGCGTACGCCCGCGCCCACCCACCGGCCGCCAATCGTGCACGACTGTTGAACGCCTGTTATCCGGGCGTAACCCTGGCGTGGGGCAGATCACTCAGAGTGCTGGTACGTGACCCGTTCGCTGTCCCGAACGTCCCTTTCCCCGGGCCCGCGAGCGGGTCCGGACGGCTACCTCCAGAACACCGCGACAGCGGCGTTGAGCAGCGTCAACCCGACGATAGCGAGGAAGTGCCCGCGATTGACCTGATCCCGCTTCCGGGAGAAGAAGACCATGACGAAGATCAGCAGAGCCAGCACCAACTTGGTAACAAGCTTCGCCGGTGCCGGCTCGTCACCCTCGCGCAGTGGGGCGGCGAGCCCGATGCCGGTGAGCAGACCGATCACCGATCCCCAGAGCATGGCCGCGTTGATCCGCAGCCGGCCGCTGACGTACTGGGCGATCGCGCCGCCGAGCAGCAGGGCGAACCCGATCAGATGGACGTAGAGAAGTACCAGCCGAAGAGCTTCCACGCCGGCCATCCTGCCCCATCAACGACAGTTTGTAGTAGCCGCCCCGCCGGGCTGAGCTCATACCGTGATCTCGGTGGAGGACGGCCGGGGCGAGCCGCTCCGGCCGGCCGGCGCCAGGCCGATCCCGGGCGAGGCGCGCCGGCCGGCCAGCACCAGGCCGATCGCGAGCACCGCGTAGCCGGCCAGCACGGCGACGGAGCGGCCCGCGCCCGCACCGTCGAAGAAGGCGGCCGAGCGCAGCAGGGTTCCGCCGGCCCCGACGGGCAGGAACTGCCCGACGGTGCCCCACGGCTGCGGCAGCAGCTCCGGCGCGGCGCTGACCGCGGAGAGCGGGTTGCCGACCAGGAAGACCAGCAGCGCCCCGAGGCCGAGCCCGGGGCCGCCGAGCAGCGCACCCAGCCCGGCGACGGCACCGGCGGCGGCGAGCGCGAAGAGCCCGATCGCCGCGGCCTCGGCCGCCGGGTCGCCCCCGATCACCCCGAGCCAGCCGTGCAGCACGGCGGTGCCGACCAGCGCGGCGAGCACGGCGTAGCCGAGCAGCCCGACCAGCCGGGCGCGCCGGCCGGTGACCAGGACGGTGAGCAGGACGCCGACGAGCATGCTGGTCAGCGCCAACGGCAGGAAACCGGCGGCGAAACCGGCCCCGCGCGGGTCGTCCGGGTCGGCCGGCACCACCGCCGTGACCGGCACCGGCCGTCCGCCGGCGAGTCCGGCCGCGGCCTCGGTGAGCAGGGCCGCCACGGTGGGGCTGGCGCCCGGGGCGGTGTGCAGCCCGACGCCGTCTGGGCCGACGACGAAGGCGGCATAGACCTCGCGGTCGCGCAGCGCCCGGTCGGCCGCGGCGGCGTCCGGCAGTTCGGCGACGGTGAAGGCACCGGGACGGGCCGCCGCCAGCCGGCCGGCCAGTTCCGCACTGGCCGGCGCCGGCCCGGCGACGGCGACCGGCAGGTCGCGCGGCGCCAGGTTCGCGGCGGGCCCCGCGAACAGGGGTACGAGCAGCGCCTGCGCCGCCACCGCGAGGGCGGCGACCAGCACGGCGAGCAGCATCGGGGACCGGGGTGACCGGGACATGCCCACTCCTTAAAACGAACGCTCGTTCTCTTTGAAGTCAGCGTGCGCTTCCGAGCCGTCCGGAGTCAAGAACGAGCGTTCGTTTTATACTGTGGGTCATGCCACGCGTATCGGACGCCCACCTCGCGGCCCGTCGACAGCAGATCCTCGACGCGGCCCGGCGCTGCTTCCTGCGCGACGGCTTCCACAACACCTCGATGCAGGACGTGATCGCCGAGGCGGGGCTGTCGGTCGGCGCGGTCTACCGCTACTTCCCGAGCAAGAACGACCTGATCACCTCGATCGCCCAGGCGGTGATCGGCGGGGCGGACGCGGTCTTCGCCGAGCTGGCCGCCGCCGAGCCGCCGCTGCCCCTGGTCGAGGCGCTGGACCGGGCACTGACCTACGTCGACGCGCAGGCGGGCGAGGACGGCATCCTGCCGCTGGCGATCCAGGTGTGGAGCGAGTCGCTGCGCGACCCGGCGCTGGCGACGTTCGTGAACGCGACGTACAGCGGCTTCCGGGACCGCTTCACGCTGCTGGCCCGGCGGGCCCGGGAGTCGGGTGAGCTGCCCCCCGACGCCGACCCCGAGGCCGTCGGCACCGCGCTGTTCGGCCTGGTCCCGGGCTACCTGATGCAGAAGGTGCTCACCGGCCGGCCGGACCGCCGCAGCTACCTCGCCGGCGTCCGCACCCTGCTCGGCCAGCCAGCCGCCTGACCCCGTGCCGGGCGGGCCCGGGTCAGGACAGCCGCCAGACCTGGAACGTGGGGCCGTCGGCGGGGAGGGTGACCACGCCGTCGGCGTCCGGGCGCAGCGCCGGGGCACCGCCGTACGCGTTCTCCCCCGCCCCGAGGCCGGTCAGCCGGACGGGCCGGCCGGCGGCCCGGCGGGCGAGCACCAGCACCGCCCCGGTCGGGGCCTCGCGCAGGAAGACCAGGGTGTCGGCGTCGGCGTGCACCCGGCGCAGGCCACCGTGGCGCAGCGCGGGCTCGTCGCGGCGCAGCGCCAGCAGCCCCCGGTACGCGGCGAAGGTGGCCCGGTCCCAGCTCTCCGGCCGGTGCCACGGCATCGGGGTCCGCGAACCCTCGCCGTTGGTGCCGGTCAGCCCCAGCTCGTCCCCGGCGAAGACCACCGGGGTGCCCGGCATGGTGGCGAGCAGGCCGGCGGCCACCTCCTGCCGGGCGGCGTCACCGACCACGGTGCGGATCCGGGCCGAGTCGTGCGAGCCGAGCAGCTGCCACGAGTGGGTGTACGCGCGCCAGGAGATCAGCGACCGGTAGGTGTCCATCGTCGCGAGCACGGCCTCGGCGTCGCGCCGCCGCACCCCGCCCGGGGTGCCGAGGAAGTTCGGCACCGGCTCGTCGCCGTGCCGCAGCCAGGACCAGACCGGGTCGGTGAAGCCGACGTAGTTCATCGTCCCGTGCCAGCCGTCCCGGTCCAGGTCGCCGGTGTGGTCGTGGCCGTGCTCGGCGAGCAGCAGGCCGTCGGGGCGGGTGTCGGCGACCACCTCGCGCAGCAGCCGCGCCACCTCGTGGGTGTACGCGTCCGCGCCGCGCCGGCCGGTCATGTTGGCCACGTCGACCCGCCACCCGTCCAGCCCGTACGGCGGGCGCAGCCAGCGCCGCAGCAGCGAGTCGTCGGCCGTGGCGAACCGCCGGCGCAGCTCCGCGCTGCCCCAGTTCAGCTTCGGCAGCGACGTGACGCCGTTCCAGGACTCGTAGTCACCGGTGGCCTGGTCGAAGTAGTACAGCTCCCGCTCGGCGGCCCGCACGTCCGCGGCGGCGGCGGTGAACCACTCGTGCGCGTCGCCGGTGTGGTTGCTGGTGATGTCGCCGAGCAGCCGCCAGCCCCGGGCGCGGACGGCGGCGGCGAGCCGGGCCAGCGCGGCGTCGCCGCCGAGCAGCGGGTCGACGGTGTCGAAGCTGGCCGCGTCGTAGCGGTGGTTGGAGCGGGCCGGGAAGATCGGGGTGAGGTAGAGGGTGTTCACGCCGAGCCGGGCCAGGTGCTCCAGGCGCTCGGTGACACCGTCCAGGTCGCCACCGTAGAACTGGTACGGCGTCTCGGGGCCGCGACCGATCACCGGGGTGTCCCAGTCGCACGGGATCGCCCAGTCCGGCGGGGTGCGGCCGGCGGCCGCCGCGGAGCGGGCGAACCGGTCCGGGAAGATCTGGTAGATCACCGCGTCCCGCGCCCAGGCCGGTGGCGGGGCGTAGCTGACCAGCTTGAAGTCGCCGTTGTCGGGCACGTCGTGGGCGACCACCCCGGCGGCGTTCAGCCAGCGGTAGCCGGAGGTCTGCGAGAGCATGAAGCGGTAGTTGCTGACCGGGTTGCGGACCTCGACGTCGGCCCGCCACCAGACCTCGCCGCCCTCGGTGCGGTCGACGACCGCCTCGGCGAACCGGGGCTCGCCGTCGCCGGTGGTCCGCACGTGCACGGTGCGCACGTCGGCGCCCGCCGGTACCCGGACGAAGACCGGCACGGTCTGACCGAGCGCCGGCTCCTGCTCGGGTACGTACAGGGCGGATCCGTCGTGGTGCGGCAACAGGGACATGACAGAACCCCTTCGGGTCGGTCGGACGGGGAGAGAAAGGGGCCACCGCCGCGGCCGGTGTCCCGGCCGCGGCGGCCAACCCGTGACTGCTCCGGTGTACGACTGATCGGAGGGGTGGCCACTCTCCGCGCGGCCCGGGCTGAGCGGTCGAGCTCCGCGCAGGCGGGGCCACTCAGCCCGGCCCATGTCCGGACCCGGACCACTCAGCCCCGGCCGTTGTACGGAGCCGGACCGCTCAGCTCGCGCTGCGCGGTGAGCGGCCACCCCTCCGATTTATCCTTTTACGGCTCCGGCGGTCAGGCCGGAGACGATGTAGCGCTGAAGGAACTGGAACACCAGCACCGTCGGGACGGCGGTGAGCAGGGTGCCCGCCGCGAAGATCCCGAAGTTGTTGTTGCGCTCGCCCGCCACCAGACCGAACATGCCGACCGCGAGGGTCTTGGACTCGGGGTTGGTGAGGAACACGTTGGCGATCAGGAACTCGTTGATCGTGCCGATGAAGGCGAGCAGCCCGGTCACCGCCAGGATCGGCGCCACCAGCGGCAGCATGATCCGGAAGAAGACCTGGGCGTGCGACGCGCCGTCCATGGTCGCCGACTCGTCCAGCTCCCGCGGCAGCGTGTCGAAGAAACCCTTCATCAGCCAGGTGTTCACGCCCAGCGCCCCACCCAGGTAGAGCAGCAGCAGGCCCCACGGCGTGTTGAAGCCGATCGCCGGCCACAGGTCGGTGACCGTGGTGAAGATCAGGAAGATCGCCACGATGGCCAGGAACTGCGGGAACATCTGGATCAGCAGCAGCGAGAGCAGCCCGACCCGACGGCCGGCGAAGCGCATCCGGGAGAAGGAGTACGCCGCCAGCGACGAGAGGAAGATCGAGGCGAAGCTCGCCACCCCGGCGACGACCAGCGAGTTGAGGAACCACCACCCGAACGAGGTGCGGTCGAAGAGGTTGGTGAAGTTCTCGAACGACACGCCGCTGGTGGGCACCAGGTCCGTGGAGGAGAGGGTGCCGAGCGGGTTGAGCGCCGCGGAGAGCACGAACAGGATCGGGAAGAGGCTGAACGCCACCGCCACCACCCCGACCACGTGCCGCCAGCCGACCTGGGCGAACCAGCGGTTCTTCCGCCTGCCGGCCGTGCTGCTCCGGGTGACCGGGGCGTTCGCGTGGGTGCTCACGAGTACACCTCCTCCTGCTTGCGGGTCCGCGAGAAGCTGGCCGCGGAGACCACCGCGACGATCGTGAAGATGAAGATCGAGACCGCCGCCGCCAGGCCGAACTGGGCCCCCTGGGCACCGAAGGCCAGCCGGTAGGTGTACGTGATCAGCAGGTCCGTCGCACCGGAGGTCGGGTTGTCCGCCGGGAACGGTCCACCCTCGGTGGTCAGGTAGATCGCGTTGAAGTTGTTGAAGTTGTACGCGAACGACGAGATCAGCAGCGGGGAGAGTGCCACCAGCAGCAGCGGCAGGGTGACCGCGCGGAACGACTGCCAGGGCGACGCGCCGTCGACCGAGGTGGCCTCGGTGAGCTCGCGCGGGATCGCCTGGAGCGCACCGGTGGCGACCAGGAACATGTACGGGTAGCCCAGCCAGAGCTGCACCAGGATCACCGCGATTCGGGCGGACCACTCCTGCCCGAACCAGTCGACGCCGAGCCCGAACAGGTTGTTGATCAGACCGAAGTCGGTGTTGAACATGTCCCGCCAGACCAGCAGCATCGCGAACGACGGCATGGCGTACGGCAGGATCAGCAGGATCCGGTAGAGGTTGGTGCCGCGCATTCGCGGCGAGTGCAGCGCCAGCGCGATGGCCAGGCCGAGCAGGAAGGTGAAGCCGGTCGAGCCGAGCGCGAAGGCGAAGTTCCAGACCAGGGTGCCGAAGAACGGACCGGAGATGGCCGGGTCGGTGAGCACCCGATCGAAGTTCTTGAGTCCGACGTTGACCTTCCAGCCCTGGGCCAACTGCTCGCCGTCGGCGGCGACGAACGCGCCGATCTCCTCGTCGGCCGTCCAGGTCTTGCCGGTCTCGGTGTCCTTGACGCAGTCGCACCCGGCGTCGTAGGCCCGGATCGCCCTGCCCTCGTACGCGCGGGAGAGACCGGAGGAGCGCAGCGCGCCGCCGGAGGTCGGGACGACCAGGTCGGTGATCTCCTTGCTGCGGGCGCTGGCCTGACCGAAGTTGAGCACCTGGTAGCCCTCGGCGGCGGTTACCTTGCCGCCCGGCGCCACGGTGACCTCGGCGGCGTCGAGCGGGGTCAGGCCGCCGGCGTCGCCGGCGGAGACGGTGCCGCTCTTCGGGTCGGTCACCAGGAAGACCAGCGGCCCGGTGGCCGGGTCGCCCTTGGTGGCGACGGAGAGGAGGTACTGGGTGGAGCCGGGGACCTGCTTCACCGACGAGCTCTGGATGGCGACGATCGCTTCGGACTTCTCGCCGCGGTGACCGTCGCCGAAGTTCGTGAAGGCGGTGCTGGCGGTGTAGAGCACCGGGAAGATCTGGAAGGCGATCAGGAAGATCGTGCCGGGAACCAGGTACTTCGCCGGGATGTGTCGGCGGGTGAGGTACAGGTAGAACAGGCCGGCGGTGGTGGCCGACAGGATGGCCAGCCCGACCCACTTCTCGGCCTCGATGAGCGGGAAGGCCGCCCAGATCGCGATCCCGGCCACCAGGCCGAGCAGGACCACCTTGACGAGGAGGCCGGTCAGGGTGATCGGCGCGTGGTGCCGCGCGTCACGGGACTTGCGCGGGAGCCCGGAGCGGACGGGCCCCCGGCCCGGGGCCTGCGTGGCAGACCCCGGGCCGGACAGCGACGCGCTCATTACTTGATCTGACCGGAGATCGTCTTGCCGGCGGCGGTGACGGTCTTGGTCGGGTCGGCGCCACCGATGACGGCGGCCTCGGCCTTGCCGAACGGGTCCCAGATCGCGGCCATGGCCGGGATCGCCGGGAGCACCTGGCCGTTCTTGCCGGCCTCGGAGAACTTGGCCAGGTCCGGGTCGGTGCCCTTGACCTGGTCGAAGGCGGCGGTCAGCGCCGGCGGACGCGGCTCGGCGTTGTACAGCGCCACGGCCAGGTCGGGCTTGGTCACGTAGTTGGTGACGAACTCCTGGGCCAGGGCCTTGTTCTTGCCCTTGGCGGCGACGTAGAACGACTGGACGCCCACGAACGGCTGGGCCTCCTTGCCACCGGCGAAGCCGGGGACCGGGGAGATGTCGTACTTGATGCCGGCCTTCTTGGCGTCGGCGATCGCCCACGGGCCGGAGACCAGGTAGGCGCACTTCTTGCCGGTGAAGGTGGCGATCGAGTTCTCGCCGGTGATGGAGCGCTTCAACGCACCGTCACCCTTCTCGCCGAGCTTGGCGATCTTCTGGAACGCCGTGATCGACTCCGGCTTGCCCACGCCCAGGTCCTTCGGGTCGTAGTCGCCGTTGGCGGCGGTGCCGAAGAGGTAGCCGCCGGCCGAGGTGTACAGCGGGTAGATGTGGTACGCGTCGCCGTTCTGTCCGGACTGGAGGCAGAGGATCTCGCTGGCCTTCTTCTCGGCCTTGAGCTTCTTGCCGGAGGCGACCAGGTCCTCGATCGTCTTCGGCGCCTCGGGGGCCAGCTCGGTGTTGCGGATCAGCGCGATGTTCTCGGTCGCGTACGGCACGCCGTAGACCTGACCGTTGAAGGTCACGGCCTTGACGGCGGTCTCGTTGAAGGCGCTCTTCTGCTCGGCGGCGAGCTGCACCGGGTCGATGGCGCCGTTCTGCACCAGGTTGCCGATCCAGTCGTGCGCGCCGACCACGACGTCCGGGCCGCTGCCCTGCTGGGAGGCGGTGACGAAGTTGGTCTGCAGGTCCTTGGAGACGGCCTGCACCTCGACGGTGACGCCGTTCTCCTGGCCGAACTTCTCACCGAACGGCTTGAGGGCCGCGGCCCGCTTGTCGTCGGCCCAGATGACGAGCTTGCCGCTCGCGGCCTTGGGGGAATCCTTGGCGGCCGGCTCGTCCTTGCTGTTGTCGCCGCAGCCGGACGCCGCGAGCGCCAGACCGAGAACGGCGACCACACCCGCGGTACGGATGCGCATCGGTACTCCTGTCGTTGTGGCGACCGCCGGGGGAAGGGCGGCCCGCCAGTGGGAACCTCTGTAAGTTCTTGCCAACCGGCGCTGCGGTGCTGCGCCGCTGCTCTCGCATGTTGCGGGGACGTTAGCAAGAGGTTGCAGGGAATGGAAGGGCTTGCAGGAGTGCACGCAAGAACTTGCCCGTGAGCTAAAGTTCCGCCATGCGCGCTCGACTGTCCGACATCGCCCAGCAGGCCGAAGTCAGCGAGGCCACGGTGTCGCGGGTGCTCAACGACCGCCCCGGCGTGGCCCCCGAGACCCGGCAGGCCGTCCTGACCGCCCTCGACGTGCTCGGTTACGAGCGCCCCGCCCGGCTGCGCAAGCGCAGCGCCGGGCTCGTCGGGCTGGTCGTCCCGGAGTTGGACAACCCCATCTTCCCGATGTTCGCCCAGGTCATCGAGTCGACCCTGGCCCAGAGCGGGTTCACCCCGGTGCTGTGCACCCAGACCCCCGGCGGGGTCACCGAGGACGAGTACGTCGAGATGCTGCTGGACCGGCAGGTCTCCGGGATCGTCTTCGTCTCCGGCCTGCACGCCGACACCGCCGCCAACCACGACCGGTACCGCGCGCTGATCGCCCGCCCGCTGCCCGTCGTGATGATCAACGGGTACGTCCCGAACGTCGCCGCCCCCTTCGTCTCCTGCGACGACGGTGAGGCCGCCGAGCTGGCCGTCGCACACCTGGTCGCGCTCGGCCACCGCCGGATCGGCCTGATCACCGGCCCGGACCGGTTCGTGCCGGTGCAGCGCAGGGTGGCCGGCTGGCGGACCGCGATGACCCGGCTCGCCGGCGCGGCCGAGCAGGACCTGGCCGAGCTGGCCGAACTCTCGCTCTTCGGCGTGGAGGGCGGCGAGGCGGCCGCCGGTCGGCTCATCGAACGCGGCGTCACCGGCGTCGTCTGCGGCTCCGACCTGATGGCGCTCGGCGCGATCCGGGCGGCGCGGCAGCGCGGCATGTCGGTCCCGCGGGACCTCTCGGTGGTCGGCTACGACAACTCCCCACTGATGGCCTTCACCGATCCGCCGCTGACCACCATGCGCCAGCCGGTCGCCGCGATGGCGGTCGCCGCGGTGCGGGCCCTGGTCGACGAGATCAACGGCCACGGGGCGCCGCACTCGGAGTACCTGTTCCGCCCGGAGCTGGTGGTGCGCGGCTCCACCGCGGTCGTCCGCCCGGCCGGCGCCGACCCGGTCCAGGGCGGCACCCGGCACCGGCCGGCACCGCCCGCCCTCGCCGTCCCGGCCTGACCCCACCCCGGACGGCCGCCACGACGGCGGCCGGCCCGGTGCCGTCCCGCCGGCTGAGACGGCCGCACCGGACGGCCAGGCCGGCCGGAGGGTGTGCGGGCCATCATTTCTTGCGCAAGAAATGCTTGACTCTTGCAGCAACCGGGCGGCATTCTGCACTGGCATCCGCGCCCCCGGGCCCACTCCGGGCGCTCTACAGAACGGGGATCGTCACCGATGACCGACGCCACCAACCCGGCACCGCCGGCCGCCGACGCCGACTGGTGGCGGTCCGCGGTCGTCTACCAGGTCTACGTCCGCAGCTTCGCCGACGCCGACGGCGACGGTGTCGGTGACCTCCGGGGCATCCGGGAGCGGCTGCCGTACCTGCGCGAGCTCGGGGTCGACGCGCTCTGGCTGACCCCCTTCTACACCTCGCCGCAGGTCGACGCCGGCTACGACGTCGCCGACTACCGGGACGTCGACCCGCTGTTCGGCACGCTCACCGACTTCGACGCCATGATCACCGACGCGCACGCCCTCGGGCTGCGGATCATCGTCGACCTGGTGCCCAACCACACCTCCAGCGCGCACCCCTGGTTCCAGGCCGCGCTGGCCGCCGGCCCGGGCTCGCCGGAGCGGGAGCTCTACCTCTTCGCCGACGGCAAGGGCGAGCACGGCGAGCTGCCCCCGAACGACTGGGAGAGCATCTTCGGCGGCCCGGCCTGGACCCGGGTGCCGGACGGCCAGTGGTACCTGCACCTGTTCGACCCGGCCCAGCCCGACCTGAACTGGCGGCACCCGCGGGTGCGCGCGGAGTTCGAGGACGTGCTCCGCTTCTGGCTGGACCGCGGCGTCGACGGGTTCCGGATCGACGTGGCGCACGGGATGATCAAGGCCGAGGGGCTGCCGGACGTCGGCTTCAGCTCGATGACCACCGGCCAGCGCCAGTCCGAGCTGCTCGGCAAGGGCCGCCTGCCCTACTTCGATCAGGACGAGGTACACGAGATCTACCGCGCCTGGCGGCCGATCCTGGACAGCTACCCGGGCGGCCGGATGGCGGTGGCCGAGGCGTGGGCGGAGACCCCGCAGCGGCTGGCCCGCTACATCGGCCCGGACGAGCTGCATCAGGCGTTCAGCTTCGACTTCCTCGACGCCACCTGGTCGGCCGACTCGTTCCGCAAGGTCATCGACACCGCGCTGGCCGAGTCCACCATCGTGGGCGCCCCGACCACCTGGGTGCTGTCCAACCACGACCGGCAGCGGCACGTCACCCGGTACGGCGACGGCGAGGTCGGCCTGCGCCGGGCCCGGGCCGCCGCCCTGCTGATGCTGGCCCTGCCCGGCTGCGCCTACGTCTACCAGGGCGAGGAGCTGGGCCTGCCGGAGGTGCTGGACATCCCCGACGCGCTGCGCCAGGACCCGGCGTTCCTGCGCACCGGGGAGAGCCGCGACGGTTGCCGGGTGCCGATCCCGTGGAGCGGCGAGCTGGCCCCGTACGGCTTCGGCCCAAAGAGCAGCGAGCTGAGCTGGCTGCCGGCCCCGGCGACCTGGCGCGCCCTCTCGGTGGCCGCCCAGACCGGCGTCGCCGGCTCCACACTGGAGCTGTACCGGGCAGCGCTGCGGATCCGGCACGAGCACCCGGCGCTGGCCGGCACCAGCGGCGGGGTGACCTGGCTGGAGGGCGGGCCCGGCATGCTCGCCTTCAGCCGCACCGGCGGCGGGACCACGCTGACCTGCGTGGTCAACATCAGCGGCGCGCCGGCCCTCGTCGAGGGTTACGGCCGGCCGCTCGTCGCGAGCGAGGACCTCACCGAGCAGGGGTCGGGTCATCTCCTGCCGGTGGACGCGGCTGCGTGGTTCGAACGGCGCTGAGCCGGGTAACCCGCCATTGACCTGGTCGTCCGTTGTGCTTCGCGCCGACGGGCGACTGGGCCTGCCGACCCCTTGTGGTGGGGGGTGAGGTGGCACCGGCGCCTCGGGGAGTTCCCCGGGGCGCCGGTGTCCTCCTCGGCCCGGCCCCGCGCCACGTGCCGTGTTGGCCGACCCGGAGGGCAATGAGTTCTGCGTGCTGGACGGCCCGCCCCGCTGACGGGTCAGCGGCCCTTGCGCCGCAGCAGCTCCGAGATCCGCTCGAACCCGGCCCGCAGCTCGTCCTCGCTGGGTGCCGGCTGCGGCGCGACCGGGTGCTCGGCCCGCGCGGCCGCCTGCTCCAGCTCCTCGTCGATCACGTCCTCGAAGTCCCCGTAGAGGTCGGACTCGTCGATCCGGGCCGCCTCGTCCTCGGCGGCGATCTGCGCGGCGGCGATCTCGCCGCGCACCTCCTCGGCCGACAACGCCGGCACCAGCGGCTCGACCACCGCCATCAGCTGCTCCTCGGCCACCACCGCCTCGGCCAGGGCCAGGGCGTGCGGGCGCTCGTACGGGCCGCAGACCACCGGCTCCCACTCGGCGGGGTCGCCGAGCGGGCCGAACGTGATGATCCACGGCAGGCCGAGCATCGGCGAGTCGTCCGGCAGGTCCAATGTCACGAGTGCGCCCACGCGCTCATCATGGCTGGTCACGGCCGAAAGGTGAGTGGCATTTGCGGCAACTGCCGGTTCGCGCATGGGTCGGTTTCCTGACCTGTTCGTCCGTCGACTCAACCCGGGCGGGCGGCGTCGAGAGCGGCGCGGACCAGGGCGAGTGCCCGATCCGGCGGCACGCCCAGCCGCACCGCCTCGTCGGCGTACCGGGCCGCCGCCCGCTGCAACCGGTCGGTCGCGTCGTCGCGGCCCGGCGCGACGTACGTCCCGTGCCGCCCCCGGGTCTCCAGCAGCCCGGCCGCCTCCAGCTCCCGGTACGCCCGCGCCACGGTGTTCGCCGCCAATCCCAGCTCGGCGGCGAACTGGCGCACCGGCGGCAGCCGGGTGCCCACCGGCAGCCGCCCGTCGCCGACCATCGCGGCCAGCTGCCCGCGCACCTGCTCGTACGGCGGCACCGCCGAGCCCGGGTCGATCTCGATCAGCACGTCAGCCCGCCCCTCCCGGGGTCCCCGGATCGGTGTCCGGGTCCGTCTCGACGTCGAGGTCCGCCGGGACGGGCCCGTCGGAGAGGTCGACCACCCGCCCGTGCCGGCTGGTCGCGGCGAGCGCCGCGCCGAAGAGCACGAGCTGGTTGAGCAGGTACAGGTAGAGCAGCAGCCCGACCGCGCCGGCCACCACCGTGTACGCCGGGTTCCGCTCGGTCCGCACCACGTAGTAGCGCCCGACGGTGTTGAGCAGCGTGATGCCCACCGCGACGATCAGCACCACCGGCCGCAGCCGCCGGCGACTCATCCGCAGCCGGGGCACCGCCACCAGCAGCGCCGTCGCCAGCACCGCGTTGACCACCACGCTGAGCGCCGCGCTGACCGTGGTCAGCCCGACCGAGCCGGTGGCCCGCAGCAGGAAGCGCAGCAGGGACTCCAGGGCGTCGACGGCCGCCACCGAGACGCCGAGCATCACGAAGACCAGCACCAGCACGCCCAGGTCGACCAGGCGGCGCACCACCAGGTTGCCGGGCTGCTGGTTGAAGCCGTACATCAGCCGCTGCGAGGAGCGAATCGCCTCCACCCAGCCGATCCCGGTGAAGACCAGGATGACCAGGCCGATCACTCCGACGGTGTTGCTGCTCTCGGCGATCTGCCCGGGGTCGAGGAACGGCAGGTTCTCCCGCAGGAAGTCGGCCGCGGCGTCGCTGACCTCGTCGTTGTCCTCCAGGATCGCCCCGAAGATCGAGTACGCCACCAGGGCGAGCGCGAAGACGGCGAAGAAGCCGTAGTAGGCGATCGCCGCGGCCAGCCGCCCGCCCAGCACGTTCGCGTAGAGGTCGACGGCCCGCCACAGGTGGTCGAAGCGGGGCCACCGGTGTCGGGCCGTGGTGAACCGGCGGTCGATCCCGCCCGTCAGCCGGCCCCACGCGTCCACCACGTCATCCTCGCCGATCTCCCGCCGCGGGGCGGGCCTGTGGCCCCCGGCCCGGTCAGCCGCCGAGCCGGAAGTCCCGGCGGGGTTGCCACCGGGTCGCACCGCTGTGCGAGAAGAGCGTGAACGAGTCCACCTCGAACATGGCCGAGAAGTCGGCCAGGTCCTCGTACGCCCGGTCCAGCGCCTCGGGGGCGACGTCCTGCGCGACGGTGACGTGCGGGTGGTACGGGAAGCGGGCCTCCCGGTGCAGCTCGGGTGCGGCGTTGATGGCGGCGGCGAGCAGTTCGCACTCGCTGATCCCGGCGGCCACCGTCACGAACACCACCTGGGTCACCGGCCGGAACGTGCCCGTGCCCCGCAGGTGCAGGGTGAACGGCAGGTGCCGGGCGGCCACCCGGCTCAGGTGCTCCTCGACCGCCGGCAGCGCCGCCACCGGAATCTCGGTGGGCCCGAGCAGCGTCACGTGCGCCGGGACCACCTGCGGGTCGCCGGACTCGGCCCGACGCCGGGTGAGCATGCCGCCCCACGGCTCCGGGACGTCCACCGCGATCCCGATCTGGATGGTGCCGCCGTTCACCGGCGCCCCGTCCCTGCGATCCACGCTCCGCGCCACCCCTCCACCCGTACCCGTCGGCCCGGAGCCGCTACTCGAAGCGGACCGGGGGGAAGAACCCGATCCGGTCGTACGCGGCGCGCAGCGTCGGCGCGGCGACCGCGCGGGCCTTCTCGGCGCCGGCGGCGAGCAGCTTGTCCAGCTGCGCCGGGTCGTCGAGGTAGGCGCGGGTGCGCTCCTGGATCGGGGTGACGAACTCCCGGACCACCTCGCCGAGGTCCTTCTTGAGGTCGCCGTAACCCTTGCCGGCGTACGCGACGACCAGGTCGTCGATGCTCCGGCCGGAGAGCGCCGAGTAGATGGTCAGCAGGTTGGAGATGCCCGGCTTGGTCTCGCTGTCGAAGACGATCTCGCGGCCGGTGTCGGTCACCGCGGAGCGGATCTTCTTGGCCGAGCGGGCCGGCTCCTCCAGCAGGTCGATGATGCCGGCCGGCGAGGACGACGACTTGGACATCTTCGCCGTCGGGTCCTGCAGGTCGGTGATCTTCGCGGTGTCCTTGACGATGTGCGGGGCGGGCACCGTGAAGGTCGGGCCGAACAGCGAGTTGAACCGCTGCGCCAGGTCGCGGGAGAGCTCCAGGTGCTGGCGCTGGTCCTCGCCGACGGGCACCGCGTTGGCCTGGTAGAGCAGGATGTCGGCGGCCTGCAGGATCGGGTACGTGAAGAGGCCGACGCTGGCCCGCTCGCTGCCCTGCTTCTGCGACTTGTCCTTGAACTGCGTCATCCGGCTGGCCTCGCCGAAACCGGTGATGCAGCCGAGCACCCAGGCCAGCTGCGAGTGCTCGGGCACCTGCGACTGGACGAAGAGGGTGCTGCGCTCCGGGTCGATCCCGACCGCGAAGAGCTGCGCCGCGGCCACCCGGGAGCGCTGCTTCAGCACCGCCGGGTCGTGCCCCGCGGTGATCGCGTGCAGGTCGACCACGCAGTAGAACGCGTCGTGGGTCTCCTGCAACGCCACCCAGTGCCGCACCGCGCCGAGATAGTTGCCGAGGTGAAACGAGTCGGCCGTCGGCTGGATGCCGGAGAAGACGCGCGGGCGGGCGGGAACGTCGGACATGACGGCAATTCTGTCAGCAACGCCCGGCGTACGTCATGACGGGCCGGCGGGTCGGCTCGCCGCCGGCCCGGCGGGGGTGGTGACCTCGCGCCGCTGCTCCGGCAGGCGCGCCGCGGAGACCGCGACCCGGGACACCCGGCGCCCCTCCAGGGCCAGCACCCGCAGCAGCCAGCCGTCGACCGGCTCGTCCGGCGCCTCGGCCCTGACCGGGGACACCGGCACCTCGTCGCCGGCCACCGGCAGCCGGCCGAGCGCCGCCATCAGGTAGCCGCCGACCGTCTCGTACGGCCCGACGGGCAGCGGCACCCCGGTGCGCTCGGCGAAGTCGGCGAGGTTGAGCCGGCCGTCCACCACTGCGGGCAGGCCCGCGTGCGCGGGCTCGGGGTCGGCGTCGTACTCGTCGTGGATCTCCCCGACCAGCTCCTCGATCAGGTCCTCGCACGTGACGATGCCGGCGGTGCCGCCGTACTCGTCGACCACCACCGCCAGGTGGTGTCCCTCCTTGCGCATCTCGGTCAGCGCGGCGAGCACCCGCTTGCTGCCGGGCAGCTGTTTGACCTCGCGGGTCAGCTCGCCGACGGTGGTGCACGGGTCGAGGTCGGGGCGGAGCAGCACGTCCCGCAGGTGCACGAAGCCGACCACGTCGTCCTGGGTGCCGTCGACCACCGGGTAGCGGGTGTGCGTCTCGGCCCGGACCACCCGCTCGGCCTCGGCGATGGTCAGCCCGGCGGAGAGGAAGACGACCTCGGTGCGGGGCATCATCACCTCGCGGACCAGGCTGGCGCCGGCCACCAGCACCTCGTCGATGATCCGCCGCTCGTCCGGGTGGAGCCGGGTGTTGGCGGCGACGAGGTCGCGCAGCTCGTCCTCGCTGATCCGCTCCCGACCGGCCGCCGGGCTGGCGCCGAGCAGGTCGGTGACGAGGCGGGTGGCGCCGTCGGCGGCCCGGACGACGAGCCGGGCCACCGTCCGGGCGATCGGCCCGGGCCGGCGTCGGGGCCGCCCCGACGCGCGTCGACGCAGCCCGGGACCGCCCGCTTCCCGCATGGAAAAGATGGTAAGGCTGCGCGTCACCGCCGACCGGCGATGTTCGGATCTGTTCAATCGTGAAGGTTTATGATGGAATGAGGGCGGGCCGCGACGCTGAGCGCGGGCACAGCGTGCGGCCGTAGGGTGATCACGAACGGCCGCGACGGGACGCGGCCAGGCAGGAGGACCCGACGTGAAACTGCTCGTCACCGGCGGCGCCGGCTTCATCGGCAGCGTGGTGACCCGGATGCTGCTCGACAACGGCCACGACGTGACGGTCCTCGACGACCTGCGCACCGGCCACCGGGCCGCGCTCGCGCCGGACGCCACCCACGTCGAGCTGCCCGTCCACGAGGCCGCCCGGGTGCTCACCCCGGAGGCCGGCTTCGACGGGGTGCTGCACTTCGCCGCGCTGATCGCCGCCGGCGAGTCGATGGTCCGCCCGGAGCTGTACTGGCACGCCAACACGGTCAGCTCGATCGCCCTGATCGACGCCGTCCGCGCCGCCCGGGTGCCCCGCCTGGTCTTCTCCTCCACCGCCGCCGTCTACGGCAACCCGACCGAGCTGCCCATCCCGGAGACCGCGGTCAAGGCCCCCACCAACACGTACGGGGCCACCAAGCTCGCCGTCGACATGGCGCTCACCTCCGAGGCGATCGCCCACGACCTGGCCGCCGTCTCGCTGCGCTACTTCAACGTCGCCGGGGCGTACCTGCGCGACGACCTGGCGATCGGCGAACGGCACGACCCGGAGACCCACCTGATCCCGATCGCGCTGGACGTCGCCGCCGGCCGCCGGGAGAAGCTCCAACTCTTCGGCGACGACTACCCCACCGTCGACGGCACCTGCGTGCGCGACTACATCCACGTGGCCGACCTGGCCCGGGCGCACCTGCTGGCGCTCAGCGCCGCCGTGCCCGGCCGGCACCGGATCTACAACCTGGGCAACGGCAACGGCTTCACCAACCGCCAGGTGGTCGACGTCGTCCGCGAGGTCACCGGCCACCCGCTGCCGGTGGAGATCGCGCCGCGCCGGGAGGGCGACCCGGCCGAGCTGGTCGCCTCTTCGGCGCTGGCCCGCGAGGAGCTGGGCTGGACGCCGGAAAAGCCGACCCTGCACGACATGGTCGGCGACGCCTGGGCCTTCTACCGCGCGCACGTGCTGGGGCAGCGATGAGCGGGCCGGCCGCGCGGACCGCGCCACCCGGGGCCGCGTCGGGCGACGTCGCGGCCCGCGCCGCCGCCGGCTTCCACGCCGCGTACGGCGAGCCGCCCGCCGGCCGCTGGGCGGCTCCCGGCCGGGCCAACCTGATCGGCGAGCACACCGACTACAACGACGGCTTCGTGCTCCCCTTCGCGCTGACCCTGCGGACCGTGGTCGCCGCCGCCCCGCAGCCCGGTGCGCGGTGGACGGTCCGGTCGGAACTCTCCGACGAGGCGGTGGAGTTCGGCGCCGACGAGGTCGACGAGCCGGGCCGGGTCACCGGCTGGGCGGCGTACGTGGCCGGGGTCGTCTGGGCGCTGCGTGAGGCCGGGTACGACGTGCCCGGGGCGCGGCTGGCGATCGCCTCCGACGTCCCGGTGGGCTCCGGCCTCTCCTCCTCGGCGGCCATCGAGGCGGCGGTGCTCGCCGCCCTGGTCGACCTGGGCGGGCTGGACCTTCCCGCCGAGAAGCAGCCACGGCTGGCCCAGCGGGCCGAGAACGCCTACGTCGGCGCGCCGACCGGGATCATGGACCAGTCCGCGGTGATCCGCTGCCGCGAGGGGCACGCCCTCTTCCTGGACTGCCGCACCGAGGCCGTCGAACACATCCCGTTCGACCTCGACGCCGCCGGGCTGGCCATGCTCGTCGTCGACAGCCGCGCCCCGCACCGGCACGCCGACGGCGAGTACGCCTCCCGCCGCGCCGCCTGCGAACGGGCCGCCTCGCTGCTCGGGGTGCCGGCGCTGCGCGACGTGCCGGTCGCCGACCTCGACGCCGCGCTGGCCCGGCTCGACGACGACGAGATCCGCCGGCGGGTCCGGCACGTGGTGACCGAGGACCAGCGGGTGCTGGACACCGTCGACCTGCTCCGCGCCGGCCGGGTACGCGAGATCGGCCCGCTGCTCACCGCCTCGCACACCTCCATGCGGGACGACTTCGAGATCACCGTCCCGGAGATCGACACCGCGGTCGAGGCGGCCCTGTCGGCCGGCGCGCTCGGCGCCCGGATGACCGGCGGCGGCTTCGGCGGCTGCGTCCTCGCCCTGGTCGACGCCGACCGGTCCGACGCCGTGGCGAGCGCCGTCACCGACGCCTACGCCGCCCGCGGCTTCCCCGCCCCCGCCCACGCCACCGTCCTCCCCGCCCCCGGCGCCACCCGCCTCGCCTAACCCCCCTTCCACCCCGGCGGCACCAGGGGGCCTCTTTCCGAGAAAGAGTGGCTATCCACGCTGGAATAGCCACTCTTTCTCGGAAAGTGCGCCCGCAAATCCGGGGGCGGCGTGGGTCAGGCGGTGTCGACGATCATGCCGGCGGCGACGGTGCGGTTGGTGGTCTCGTCGATGATGACGAAACCGCCGGAGGTGCGGTTGCGGCGGTACTCGTCGGCCAGCAGCGGCACGGTGGTGCGCAGCCGGACCCGGCCGATCTCGTTGAGCTTCAGCTCGCCGGCCGCCTCGTCCCGGTGCAGGGTGTTGATGTCCAGCCGGTAGTGCAGGCCGCGGACGATCGCCCGGGCCGACCGGGTGGTGTGCTTGATCGCGTACCTGCCGCCGACCTGGAGCGGGCGGGTCTCGTCCATCCAGCAGACCATCGCCTCGATGTCCTGCGACACCGCTGGCGAGTTGTTCGGCCGGCAGATCATGTCGCCCCGCGAGATGTCGATCTCGTCCTCCAGCCGGACGGTCACCGACATCGGCGGGAACGCCTCGGCCACCGGGCCGTCCGCCGTCTCCACCGAGGAGATCCGGCTGGTGAAGCCGGAGGGCAGCACCATCACCTCGTCCCCCGGCTTGAGCACGCCCGAGGCCACCTGACCGGCGTAGCCCCGGTAGTCGGTGACGGTGGTGGACTGCGGACGGATCACGTACTGCACCGGGAACCGCACGTCGACCAGGTTGCGGTCCGAGGCGATGTGCACCCGCTCCAGGTGGTGCAGCAGCGACGGGCCCTCGTACCAGGACATGTTCTCCGAGCGGGTGACGATGTTGTCGCCCTTGAGCGCGGAGATCGGCACCACGGTCAGGTCCGGCACGTCGAGCTTCGCGGCGAACGCGGTGAACTCGTCGGCGATCCGCTCGAACACCTCCTGCGAGTAGTCGACCAGGTCCATCTTGTTCACGCAGAGGACCAGGTGCGGCACCCGCAGCAGCGAGCAGAGGAAGGCGTGCCGGCGGGACTGCTCGACCAGGCCCTTGCGGGCGTCCACCAGGATCAGCGCCAGGTCGGCGGTGGAGGCGCCGGTGACCATGTTCCGGGTGTACTGGATGTGCCCCGGGGTGTCGGCGATGATGAACTTCCGCCGGGGGGTGGCGAAGTAGCGGTACGCCACGTCGATGGTGATGCCCTGCTCCCGCTCGGCGCGCAGGCCGTCGGTGAGCAGCGCCAGGTTGGTGTACTCGTCACCCCGGGCCGCGCTGACCGCCTCGACCGCGGCGAGCTGGTCGGTGAAGAGCGACTTGGTGTCGTACAGCAGGCGGCCGATCAGGGTGGACTTGCCGTCGTCCACGCTGCCGGCGGTGGCGAAGCGCAGCAGGTCCATCGGCCGGGCCTCCGGCCCGGCCCCGGTGGCGGCGCGGCTGTCCGCCGCGCCTCCGGCGATGGTCTCGGTGCTCATCAGAAGTAGCCCTCCCGCTTGCGGTCCTCCATGGCGGCCTCGCTGACCCGGTCGTCGCCGCGGGTCGCGCCGCGCTCGGTGATCCGGGTGGCGGCCACCTCCTCGATCACCTTCTCCACCGTGTCGGCGTCCGAGCGGACGGCCGCGGTGCAGGAGGCGTCGCCCACGGTGCGGTAGCGCACCCGGGCCTTGAACCGCTCCTCCCCCGCGCGGGGGCGGAAGAACTCGTTCACCGCGTAGAGCATGCCGTCGCGCTCGACCACCTCGCGCTCGTGCGCGTAGTAGATCGAGGGCAGCGGGATGCGCTCGCGGGCGATGTAGTGCCAGACGTCCAGCTCGGTCCAGTTGGAGAGGGGGAAGACCCGGATCGACTCGCCCGGGTGGTGCCGGCCGTTGTAGAGCGACCACAGCTCGGGACGCTGGTTCTTCGGGTCCCACTGGCCGAACTCGTCGCGGAAGCTGAACACCCGCTCCTTGGCGCGGGCCTTCTCCTCGTCGCGGCGGGCGCCGCCGAAGAGCGCGTCGAAGCGGTGCTTCTCCACCGCGTCCAGCAGCACCGGGGTCTGGATCCGGTTGCGCATGCCGTCGCCGGACTCGCGGACCATGCCGTTGGCCAGGGCCTCCGGCACGCTGGCCACGATCAGGTGCAGGCCCAGCTCGGCGACCCGCTGGTCGCGGTACTCCAGGACCTCGGGGAAGTTGTGCCCGGTGTCCACGTGCATGACCGGGAAGGGGATGTTGGCCGGGGCGAACGCCTTCTGGGCCAACCGGAGCATGACGATCGAGTCCTTGCCGCCGGAGAAGAGCAGCACCGGGCGCTCCATCTCCGCGACCACCTCGCGCATCACGAAGATGCTCTCCGCCTCCAGCGCGTCGAGGTGCGAGACCTGGTAGAAGCGGGCGGGGGCGGTCATGACACGGTCTCGATCGGCGCGGATCCGCTCATGGATTCCAGACCTTTCCGGTCGGATACATCAAGAACAAGCGCTCAGGCTACCCGGAATGTCTCTGCAGCGCTGCAAGCAACCGAGTGGCGAGATCCTTGCGGCAGACCAACAGGTCCGGCAGCCGCGGATCCGCCTCGTTGTATTTCAGCGCAGAACCGTCGATCCGGGAAGCGTGCAGGCCGGTGGCCGTCGCCACAGCGATCGGAGCGGCCGAGTCCCACTCGTACTGGCCGCCCGCGTGGATGTAGGCGTCCACCTCACCGGTCACCACCGCGGCGATCTTCGCACCGGCCGAGCCCATCGGCACCAGGTGCGCGCCCACGTCCTCCGCCAGATCGGTCAGAAACACCGGCGGCCGGCTCCGGCTCGCCGCCAGGCGCAGCGTCCGCCCGCCACCCGCGGTCGCCGCCTCCAACGTCAGCGGCGGGTACGCCGGCGGGTAGTCCGTGCCGAGCACCCGGTGCTGCGCCGGCAGCCCCACCGCCCCCGCCACCAGCCCGTGCGGCGTCGGCGCGTTGCGCGCCCAGAGCGCCACGTGCACCGCCCAGTCCGAGCGCCCCTCCTCGGCGAACTCCCGGGTGCCGTCCAGCGGGTCGACGATCCACACCCGGTCGGCGGTCAGCCGGGACACCGCCGCGGGGTTCACCTCCGCCGCCCAGGCCAGCCGCGAGCCCTCGTCCTCCTCCGACAGGACCGCGTCACCGGGCCGCCACCGGGCCAGCTCGGTACGGATCAGGTCGTGCGAGACCTTGTCCCCGGCCGACTTCAGGGCACCCGGGTCCGCGAAGCCCATCTCGGCCCGCAACCCCAGCAACGCCTGCCCGGCCCGCGCCGCCAGCCACCGGGCGAACGCGCCGTCGATCATCGGAGGACTGCCCACGTACCACTCCCGTCGCCTCGCCGCGATCCAGGTCGCGGGTCGCGGCACGCCAGAAGGCGCAGACTACCGGCCGGGGCGGCCCGTGCCCGGTACGCCCCGCCCTCAGGCCCCGTGGTACGCGTTCTGCGTCGGCTCCACACCCTTGGTGACCACCGACTCCACCACGTCCGCCGCCCGGTCCACCAGGAACTCCAGCTCCTTGCGCTCCGCAGCGCCGAAATCCGACAGTACGTAGTCCGCCGGGTCCTGCCGCCCCGGCGGCCGGCCGATGCCGAACCGCACCCGGACGTACTCCTTCGTCCCCAGCGACTTCGACATCGAGCGCAGGCCGTTGTGCCCGCCCTCGCCGCCGCCGATCTTGATGCGCAACTGGCCGTACGGGATGTCCAGCTCATCGTGCACCGCGATCACCCGCTCGGCGGGGATCTTGTGGAACTGGGCCAGCGCCACCACCGGACCGCCGGAGAGGTTCATGTACGTCAGCGGCTTGACCAGCACCAGCTTCGGCCCACCGAACCCCAGCCGCCCCTCGGCGACCTCCGCCACCGCCCGCTTGTGCCGACCGAACTTCGCCCCCACCCGACCCGCCAGCAGGTCGGCGACCATGAAACCGACGTTGTGCCGGTTACCGGCGTACTCCCGACCGGGGTTGCCCAGGCCGACCACCAGCCACGGCCCCACCTCGTCCGTCACGTCCCGTCCCTCCCGCTCCGCGCAGCACCGCCGTCATCGTCCCGCCTCGCCCGCCGGCGCCGCCGGGCAGCACCGCCGTCACCGTCCCGCCTCGCCCGCTGGCGCCATCGGACCACACCGCACGTGTCCCGATACGCCGACAGGCGCCCCCCGCTGTCCGCCGGGAGCGCCTGCCGTAAACGTTGCGAACCGATCAGGCCTCGGTCTTGGCCTCGGCGCTCTCCTCGCCACCGGCGGCGGCCGGCTCGCCGGCCTCGGCGCCCTCGGACGACTCGGCGGTCTCCTCGCCGACCCCGGCCTCGATCTGCTCGTCGGCCACCTCGACCTCGGGCAGGGTCGCCTCGAGCTGCTCGGCGGTCGGGGCGGCGGTCACCGAGGCGACCAACAGCTCCGCGTCGGCGGCCAGCTCGACGCCGGCCGGCAGCTGCACGTCGCCGGCGGTCACCTGGGTGCCGGCCTCCAGGCCCTCGATCGAGGCCTCCAGGTGGTCCGGCACCTTGGTGGCGTCGGCGGTCACCGAGAGGGTGTCGTGGTCGTGCACGATCAGGGTGTCCCTGGCGGCCTCGCCGGTCAGCTGGACCGCGACCTCGACGGTGACCTTCTCGCCCCGGCGGACCAGCAGCAGGTCGACGTGCTCGAAGGTGTCCTTGATCGGGTCACGCTGGATCGCCTTCGGCAGCGCCAGCACCTGGGTGCCGTCGCTCACCTCGATCGCGAAGAGCTGGTTCGCGCCGCCCTTGCGGATCGCGGCCGCGAACTCGCGCGCCGGAAGCGCGATGTGCTTGGGCTTCTCGCCGTGGCCGTACAGCACGGCGGGCACCTTGCCGGCCCGGCGGGTACGACGGGCACCACCCTTGCCGAACTCGGTACGGGGCTCGGCGCTGATCTTTACCTCGGACACGGGGAAACTCCTGATGCTTTCGCTACGGCGGCTTGTCGTCTTGCGGTGCTGGGGCGAGGGGCTCGCTGGGGCTCATGCGTCATGAACGACTGCCCGGAGCACCGCGTCGATGACGGTGCCTCCGTGCGGCGCTTTTCAGCGGCCCGCCGGGCACCCTCGCCGTGGCAACCGCACCAGTCTACCCGAGCTGATTCCGAGGTTTCCGGCAGTCCCCTCATCACCGTTGCCGCCGGCGCGTCGGCCGGCGGGAACGGTGCGGCGCCGCGGTCACCGCCGCGGCGCCGCGCTCAGCTCAGGCCGCCGAAGAGGGTGGTCACCGACCCGTCGTCGAAGACCTCGCGGATCGCCCGGGCCAGCAGCGGCGCGATCGACAGCACGGTGAGCTTGTCGAGCTGCTTCTCCGGCGGGAGCGGCAGCGTGTTGGTCACCACGATCTCGCTGATCGGGCTGTTCTTCAGCCGCTCGGTCGCCGGGTCCGACAGCAGGGCGTGGGTGGAGGCGACGACGATCTCCGCCGCACCGGACTCCTTGAGGATGTCGGCGGCCTTGCTGATCGTGCCACCCGTGTCGATCATGTCGTCGACGATCAGGCAGACCCGACCCTCGACCTCGCCGACCACCCGGTTCGCCACCACCTGGTTCGGCTTCAGCGGGTCCCGGGTCTTGTGGATGAACGCCAGCGGGCAGCCGCCCAGCCGGTCGGTCCACCGCTCAGCCACCCGCACCCGGCCCGAGTCCGGCGCGACCACCGTCATCGGCCGGCCGGCGTACTTGTGCTCCACGTACTCGGCCAGCACGTCCATCGCGAAGAGGTGGTCCACCGGGCCGTCGAAGAAGCCCTGGATCTGCGCGGTGTGCAGGTCGACCGTGAGGATCCGGTTCGCGCCGGCGGTCTTCAGCAGGTCGGCCACCAGCCGGGCCGAGATCGGCTCCCGACCCCGGTGCTTCTTGTCCTGCCGGGCGTACGGGTAGAACGGCAGCACCACGGTGATCCGCTTGGCCGAACCGCGCTTCAGCGCGTCGATCATGATCAGGGTCTCCATGACCCAGGTGTTCACCCCGTGCGTGACGGACTGCACCACGAAGGCGTCCGAACCGCGCACCGAGTCCTTGAACCGTACGAAGATCTCGCCGTTGGCGAACTCGTACGCGTCGGAAGGCGTCGGCGCGACGCCGAGCACCTCACCGATCTCCTTGGCCAGCTCCGGAAAGCCACGTCCGGAGAAGAGCATCAGGCTCTTGCGGTTTTCGGCGACGATGCTGCCCATGGGCCCGTCTGCTCCCGTTGGTCGGTGGTTCCCGGCGGCGGAAGCCGGGGACTATTCGGTTGCAGTATCCCCCGCGGCCGACGGCCTTCCCACGGTCTCGGCATCCCCGTGGATTGCCTCACCTTCCCTTGCGACCGGCGTGTCGGCCGACGCACCCTCCGCCAGCGCCCGCTCCGCCGCCGCGGCCGACACCGTGCCGGCCCGCTTGCGGGCCACCCAGCCCTCGATGCTGCGCTGCGGGGCCCGGGTCACCCCGAGCGCGCCCGGCGGCACGTCCTGCGAGATCGCGCTACCCGCCGCCACGTACGCCCCCGCGCCCACCTCCACCGGCGCGATCAGGCTGGTGTCGCAGCCGATGAAGGCCGCCTCGCCCACCACGGTGCGGTGCTTGTTCACACCGTCGTAGTTCACGAAGATCGTCGCCGCGCCGATGTTGGCCTTCGCCCCGATCGTCGCGTCACCCACGTACGACAGGTGCGGCACCTTGGCGCCCGGACCGATCTCGGAGTTCTTCACCTCGACGAAGGTGCCGACCTTCGCCTTCTCGGCCAGCCGGGCGGCCGGGCGCAGGTACGCGTACGGCCCCACGCTGGCCCCCGGACCCACCTCGGCACCCACCGCGTGGCTGCGCAGCACGGTCGCCGCCGCCCCCACCAGGGTGTCGATCAGCGTCACGTCCGGCCCGACGACGGCCTGCGCGCCGACGGCCGTCGTGCCCCGCAGCTGGGTGTTCTGGTCGATCACCGCGTCCCGCTCCACGGTGGCGGTGACGTCGATCCAGGTGGTCTCCGGGTCGAGGATGCTCACCCCGGTCCGCATCCACGCCTCGTTGACCCGGTCGCGCAGCAGCCGGCGCAGCCCCGCCAGCTCCACCCGGTCGTTGCAGCCCAGCGTCTCGACGTGGTCCGCGGCGACGTGCACGCCCACCGGCTCCCCGGCCGAGACGAGCAGGCCGAAGACGTCGGTGAGGTACTCCTCGCCCTGGTCGTTGTCGGTGGAGAGCTTGCCCAGCGCATCCCGCAGCCGCACCGCGTCGAACGCGTAGATGCCGGCGTTGATCTCCCGCAGCGCGCGCTGCGCCGGGGTCGCGTCCCGCTCCTCGACGATCTGCTCCAGCCGCCCCGCGGAATCGCGCACGATCCGGCCCAGGCCGGTCGGGTCGGGCACCTCGGCGGCGAGCACGGTCGCCGCCGCGCCCTCGCCCTCGTGCGCCGCCACCAGCGCGGCCACCGTCTCGGCGCGCAGCAGCGGAACGTCCCCGTTGATCACGACCACCGTGCCGGCGGCCTCCGGCACCGCGTCCAGCGCGATCCGCACGGCGTGCCCGGTGCCGAGCTGCTGCGCCTGGAGGACCGGGGTCGCGTCCGGGGCGATCTCGGTCAGGTGCGCGCGGACCTGCTCCGCTCCGTGACCGACCACCACCACGGTGCGGTCGGCGGCCAGCGGCGCGGCCGCGGTCAGCACGTGACCGAGCAGCGTACGACCGAGCAGCGGGTGCAGCACCTTGGGCAGCGCCGACTTCATCCGCTTGCCCTCACCGGCGGCGAGCACGACGACGGTACGGAGGTGGGGCTGGGGCACGACGTGGCTCCCGTCGGGAAGGCGACAGTCTCGCGGTCATGCTAACCAGACTGACGGGCACTTAGTCCCATACCCCACGTGCGGCGCGATATCAGAGAAGGCTCGGCCGCCAGGGTTCGAACCTGAAACACGGGTACCAAAGACCCGGGTGTTGCCAATTACACCACGGCCGACTGTGACGCAAGACAGCTTAGCGCCTCCCTCTCAGGGGCCCCACCCCTACGTGATCGCTGCACCGAGCCCTGCGACGAGACCCTCGATCCTCCAGTACAGCTCTCGGCTCCGCGGCACATCGATTACCAGGCAGCCGTGGTACTCCTCCTGCGTGTTGTAGCGGATCGTCGGCCGATGGCGCTTCAGCGTCGCCCGCTGAAATCGGGTGGCCGGTAGCTCGAGTGTGTGGACCCACCACTGCTCGGCAGCGGCGACATCGGCGGACTCGTGAATGCTCACCCGGTAGGTCGGCACGTTTCGGTCGACTCCGCACGTTTCAAGGAAGCGGAGGAACAGCCGGAGTAGGCGGGCATCACTGTTGATGAACTGAACGTGGTCCTGACGTCGCCAGGGTTTCGACTTGGATCCCTCGCACCAGTAGATCGCCGCGCCCAGGAGCTGCAGATCCGCGCAGCAGCTCGTGCACCCGGTTGCGGCCGAGACCGGTCCGGGCCCGGATCTGGCGGACGGACAGCTTCTCCTCGACACGCAGGCGGCGCACCTCGTCGGCGGACGGATCGCTCATGGCCGGAACGTTAGAACAGGCGTACGGCACGTCCTTTATTCATGTCCGCAACTGTTCACTCCATCAGGACGGAGCCCTAAGTTACGGTGACGTAGGCGTATATCTGCGCTGGGAGGTGCCATGTCGACCGTGACGGACGAGAGTGCCACCGGGCCGAAGCCGCTGACCCAGGGCCCGCAGTCCACGGGTATCCTGATCGCCCTGTGGGCCTTCGTGGTCGTACCCTTCCTGGCCCTGCTCGCCGCCGTCCCGGTCGCCTGGGGCGGTTGGCTGAGCGGCCCGGACCTGGCCATCGCGGCCTTCTGGTACCTGCTCTCCGGGCTGGGCATCACCATCGGCTACCACCGGTACTTCACCCACGGCTCGTTCAAGGCCCCGCGGCCGGTGCGGGTGGCGCTGGCGGTGGCGGGCTCGTTCGCCGTGCAGGGCGAGATCATCCAGTGGGTCGCCGACCACCGCCGGCACCACGCGTTCTCCGACGCCGAGGGTGACCCGCACTCGCCGTGGCGCTACGGCGAGAGCGTCCGTGGGCTGGCCCGGGGCCTGTTCCACGCCCACGTGGGGTGGCTGTTCGGCCGGGAGCTGTCCAACCGGGCCCGGTTCGCTCCGGACCTGCTGGCCGACCGCGACACCCGGCGGGTGGACCGGCTCTTCCCGCTGCTGGTGGTGGTCTCCGTGCTGGGGCCGGCGGTGATGGGCGGCCTGGCGACCTGGTCCTGGTCCGGGGCGTGGACGGCGCTTTTCTGGGGCGGTCTGGTCCGCATCGCGTTGCTGCACCACGTGACCTGGTCGATCAACTCGGTCTGCCATGTCTACGGCGAGCGGCCGTTCGCCGTGCGCCAGGGCGACCGGGCGTCGAACTTCTGGCCGCTGGCGCTCCTGTCGTTCGGCGAGAGCTGGCACAACCTGCACCACGCCGACCCGACGAGCGCCCGGCACGGCGTGCTGCGCGGCCAGGTGGACATCTCGGCCCGGGTGATCTGGCTGCTGGAGAAGGCCGGCGCGGCGCGGGACGTCCGCTGGCCGAAACCGGATCGGATCGCCGCCAAACTGGTGAAGCCGGCCGCACGGCGCTGAAACCGGGCGATGCCTGTGGAGGTTACCTGGCAGTATGGCCGGGTGACCGAGGCAGACGGGCACGGCGGCAGGTACATCCCACGACAGGGCGTCACCGAGCGCCGGCGAGGTGACGAGATGGCGGACGAGGCCACCGACGGACGGCGGCGGGCGGCGGGCGCGGCGGCCGCGAAGCCCACCTCCCGGGTACGCATGTCCGCGTCGCAGCGGCGGGAGCAACTGATCTCGATCGGCCGGCAGATCTTCGCCGAGCGCGGTTTCGACGCCACCTCCATCGAGGAGGTGGCGTCGCGGGCCAAGGTGTCGAAGCCGGTGATCTACGAGCACTTCGGCGGCAAGGAGGGCCTCTACGCGGTGGTGGTCGACCGCGAGGTGCGCGCCCTGCTGGACCGGATCACCACGGCGTTGACCGCCGGGCACCCGCGTGAGCTGCTGGAGCAGGCGGCGCTGGCGCTGCTCACCTACATCGAGGAGGAGACCAGCGGGTTCCGGGTGCTGGTCCGGGAGTCGCCGCTGATGTCGGCGACGGGCAACTTCAGCAGCGTGATGAACGACGTCGGGCACCAGGTGGAGCACATCCTGGCGGCCGAGTTCTCCACCCGGGGGTACGACCCGAAGCTGGCCGAGCTCTACTCGCAGGCCCTGGTCGGGATGGTGGCGTTGACGGGCCGCTGGTGGCTGGAGGTGCGCAAGCCGCGCAAGGAGACGGTGGCGGCGCACCTGGTGAACCTGTCCTGGAACGGGCTGTCCCACCTGGAGGCGAAGCCGGGTCTGATCACCCGCAAGCGGGCCTGACCGCCGGCCGGTTCAGCGGGTGCCGGCCCGCGCGACCGGGTGTTCCCGGCGGCGGCGCTCCTCTTCGGCGTGCTCGTCGGTGCCGACCTTGTCGTAGAGGCCGGTGGCGAGCAGCAGCAGCCCGAAGAGCATCGACACGATCACCGTGGACATGGAGAAGTTCAGGAAGTTCGCGGTGGTCTGCAGGACGGACATCATGGCGAGGCTGGTGACCATGAAGACCGCTCCGGCGGTCAGGTTCATGTAGTGGCCGAGGTTGCTGCGCCGGGACGCCCCGACCATCAGCACGATCCCGAAGACCACGGAGACCAGCGAGAACGCCAGGTTGGTGCGGAGTCCGAGCGCCCAGTTGGGGCCCCGGTCGAAGAGCGGCTGCCCCCAGGTCTCGAAGACGCCCCAGACGCCGAAGACCAGGATGTAGAGCCCGACCAGCCCGGCGAAGACCCGGTACAGCGGGCGCGCCGGATGGTTCACCGGAAAGTGCGCCATGACCCCTCCATCCGAGAAGACCTCTTTCCGGAGAATTGTCCCTCAGATCGGACTCCGCCGTCCGGTGAACAGCCGGCCGGGCACCGGGCCAACGAGAGATCCCGCCCCGCCCGGGAGCAAGCCAACGGACGAAGCGGGACCACAGACGGTTGTCGCCGGAGCGCAACCACCAGGATCAGAGGACGAGTCGGGCCTTCTCGAAGGCTTCCTTCTCCTCGTCGGTGCCGACCTTGCCGTACATGCCGGCCATCAGCAGGACCAGGCTGAGCGTCAGCACCACGATCACGGTGAGGATGCTGAAGTTGCCGATGTTGGCGTCGGTCTGCAGGAACGCCAGCTCGGCCAGGCCGAGCACCATCAGGCCGTAGGCCAGGAACTGGTTGATCGCCACGTCGAGGTTGCGGCCGATCACGGTGCCGGCCAGCACGACGATGCCGAGCAGGATGCTCAGCAGCGAGAATCCGAGGTTCGTCCCCTGACCCAGGACCTTGGTGTCATCCTGGGCGAAGAGGTCGTTGCCGGCGCTCGCGATGACGCCGAGCACACCGAAGACCACCAGGTACAGACCAACGAGCCCGCCGATCGCCCGGTAGATCGGCCGCGCGGGGTGGTTGACGGGGGTATGGGCCATGTCTGAGTCTCCAACGCCGTGGGGATGAGAGAGGTCGACGACGATTGTCCCGCACGCCGGGATGTGACGCCGCACACGGCCCCCGTCTCGGGGCGGGACGGGCGCGCGGCGGCGGTCAGAGCGGCGGGATCTCGTCGGCCAGGGTGAGCCAGGTCTCCTCGGTCCGCTCGCGCTCGGCGCGTACCTCCTTGAGCTGCGCGTCGAGTTCGGCCACCTTGGCGTAGTCCGTGGCGTGCGCGGCGAGCTGGTCGAGCAGCCCGGTCTCCTTCTGTTCCAGCTTGGCGATCTGCCGTTCCAGCCGGCTCAGCTCCTTGCGGGCCTGCCGGGCCTCGGCGGCCGACATGCCGGCCGGGGCCGCGGCACCCGGGGCGACCGGGGGAGCCACCGGGACCCGCGCCGGCTCCGCGCCGCCGGCCCGCGACAGGTACTCGTCGACCCCGCCGGGCAGGTGCACCAGCCGGCCGTCGCCGAACATCCCGTACGCGACGTCGGTGACCCGCTCGATCAGGTAACGGTCGTGGCTGGCCACGATGATCGTCCCGGGCCAGGAGTCGAGCAGGTCCTCCAGCGAGGCCAGGGTGTCGGTGTCCAGGTCGTTGGTGGGCTCGTCGAACAGCAGCACGTTGGGCTCGCCGGCGAGCAGGCGGAGCATCTGCAACCGGCGGCGCTCCCCACCGGAGAGGTCGCTGACCGGCGTCCAGAGTCGCCGGTCGTCGAAGCCGAAGATCTCGGCGAGCTGGGCGGCGGAGATCTCCCGGTCGCCGAGCTGCACCCGGCGGGCGATCTCCTCGACGGCTTCCAGGACGCGCAGGTGGCCCGGGAGTTCGGCCAGTTCCTGCGACAGGAACGCGGGCCGGACGGTGGAGCCGGTGTGGAACCGGCCGCCGTCGGGCCGGGTGACGCCGGCGAGCATCCGCAGCAGGGTGGTCTTGCCGGCGCCGTTGCGGCCGAGGATGGCGATCCGGTCACCGGGGCCGACCTGCCAGGTGGTGTCGTGCAGGATCTCCTTCGGGCCGGCGTGCAGGCGGACGTGCTCCAGGTCGTACACCTGCTTGCCGAGCCGGGCGGTGGCGAGCCGTTGCAGCGACATGGTGTCGCGCGGCGGCGGGACGTCGGCGATGAGCGCGTTGGCCGCGTCGATCCGGAACCGCGGCTTGGAGGTACGGGCGGGCGGGCCGCGGCGCAGCCAGGCGATCTCCTTGCGGAGCAGGTTCTGCCGGCGGGCCTCGGTGGCCGCGGCGACCCGCTCCCGCTCGGCGCGCGCGAGGGTCCAGGCGGCGAAGCCGCCCTCGTAGGCGCGGACGGCCTGGTCGGCGACCTCCCAGGTGGAGCTGCAGACCGCGTCCAGGAACCACCGGTCGTGGGTGACCACGACCAGCGCGCCCTTGCGGCCGACCAGGTACTTCGCCAACCAGTCGACGCCGCCGACGTCGAGGTGGTTGGTGGGCTCGTCGAGGATCAGCAGGTCCGACTCGCGGACCAGCAGCGCGGCCAGCGCGACCCGGCGCCGCTCGCCGCCGGACATCGGGCCGACGGGCTGGTCGAGGCCGAGGTGCGGCATGCCGAGGCCGTCGAGGATGGCGCGGACGCCGGCGTCGCCGGCCCACTCGTGCTCGGCGCCCATGCTCTGGCCGAGCCAGGCGGTGCCGAGCACCACGTCCCGGACGGTGGCCTCGGGGGCGAGGGTGAGGCTCTGCGGCAGCCAGAGGACCCGCAGGTCGCGGCGGTGGGTGACCCGGCCGTCGTCCGGTTCCTCCTGCTTGGTGAGCAGCCGCAGCAGGGTGGACTTGCCGGCGCCGTTGAGGCCGACCACGCCGATCCGGTCGGCGTCGTCGAGGCCGAGCGAGACGTCGGTGAGCAGCGGCCCGGCAGCGCCGTACCCCTTGGACACCCGGTCCAAATTGACGATGTTGGCCACGACCTCACCTCCCATGATCAAGGCGTCCCGGTGCCGGCTGGCACCTGGGGACGCCTGACCTCCAAGGGTACGCGGACCGCCCGGCCGCCCGCGCCGCGCGGCTCGGGCCGGAGCGCCCGCGCGGCCCGGCGCGCACGATCAACTCCGGGTCGCCGGAACGGGGGTGTCCCCGGCACCCGGACACCCCCAGGTCGCCGCCCTGGAGTCGATCTTGCGGGCGCGACGCGCCGTGGCGCTCCCCGGGCGAGGCCGGCGCCCGGGGTGTCGAGGGGCGCGGGACGACGCGCCGGTCAGGTGATGCGGGCTCCGGCGACCGGGCCGTGGGCGACCCGGGCCTCCCGGCACACCTCGGCCGCCTCCAGATCGCCGGCGATCCGCTCGGCGTGGGCGGCGTCGGTGGCGAGGAAGACGCAGGTGGGGCCGGAGCCGGAGACGATGCCGGCCAGCGCGCCGGCCGCCTCGCCGGCCTTGAGGGTGTCGGCCAGCGACGGGCGCATCGCCAGCGCCGCGTCCTGGAGGTCGTTGCCGAGGGTGGCGGCGAGCACCCGGGGGTCGCGCTGGCGCAGCGCGGCGAGCAGCGCGTCGGTGCTGCCCAGCGGCTCACCGGCGCTGCCGGCATCGCGGAGCCGGTCCAGCTCCCGGTAGGCCGCCGGGGTGGACAGGCCGCCGTCGGCGACGGCGACCACCCAGTGCCAGGAGGTGGGGCGGGCCAGCACCGGGCTGACCGCCTCGC
This sequence comes from Micromonospora sp. CPCC 206171, assembly GCF_036906755.1. Classification (NCBI taxonomy): domain Bacteria; kingdom Bacillati; phylum Actinomycetota; class Actinomycetes; order Micromonosporales; family Micromonosporaceae; genus Micromonospora; species Micromonospora sp. CPCC 206171. Next base: position 329,848 of record NZ_JBAKHT010000003.1, read on the forward strand.
CCCGGCCGGTGCCCAGCGCGGTGCCGCCGTGGATCAGGAAGGGCACGTCCGAACCGAGGTCGGCGGCGATGCTGGCCAGCTCGTCGCGGGACAGCCCGGTGCCCCAGAGCGCGTCGCAGGCGACCAGCGCCGCGGCCGCGTCGGCGCTGCCGCCGGCCAGGCCACCGGCGAGCGGGATCTGCTTGCGCAGGTGCAGCCGGGCGTGCGGTATCACCCCGGCGTACCCGGCGAGGGCGTGGGCGGCCCGGATCACCAGGTTGGTGTCGTCCAGGGCCAGCTCGCCGGCGCCCTCGCCCTCCATGGTCAGGGTGAGCGTGTCGCCCCGACGGGCGGTGAGCTCGTCGTGGATGGAGATGGCGTGGTAGACGGTGTTCAGCTCGTGGTAGCCGTCGCGGCGCAACGGCCCCACCCCGAGGTGCAGGTTGACCTTCGCCGGCACCCGGACGCGGACCGGTCCGCTGGCGCCGCGCCGCTGCTGCTCGTCGTCTTCGTCCGGTCGCCAGGCCTCGGTCACGGGGCGAGGTCCCGCCGGCGCGGGCGGATGTCGAACGGCTTGGTCACGATCAGCTCCTCGGCGGAGTCGGCGGCCGGCTCGCGGCGGCCGTCAACCAGGTCGTACGCGTACACGTGCGGCGTGCCCCCGGCGGACACGGCGCCAGCCTACTGCGCGGCGGGCGCGGCGGCCGGAGCCGACGCGGCGATGGCGGCGAACTGCTCTACGGTGAGTGACTCCCCGCGTGCGCCGGGGTCGACGCCGGCCGCGGTGAGCGCCGCGGCGGCCCGGTCGGCGCCGCCGGCCCAGCCGGCCAGCGCGGCGCGCAGGGTCTTGCGGCGCTGCGCGAACGCGGCGTCCACCACGGCGAAGACGCGCTGCCGGGGGACGTCGGCGCGGGGCGGTTCGCGGCGGGTGAAGGCGACCAGGCCGGAGTCGACGTTGGGCACCGGCCAGAACACGTTCGGTGGCACCTTGCCGGCGGCGCGGGCCCGGGAGTACCAGGCCAGCTTCACCGACGGGACGCCGTACACCTTGGAGCCGGGACCGGCGACGAGCCGGTCGGCGACCTCCTTCTGCACCATCACCAGGCCCTGCCGCAGGGTGGGCAGCTCGGCCAGCAGGTGCAGCACCACCGGCACCGCGACGTTGTACGGCAGGTTCGCCACCAGCGCGGTCGGAGCCGGGTCGGCCAGGTCGGCGGCGCGGACCCGCAGTGCGTCGGCGTGGTGCACGGTGAGCCGGGCGGCGTCCGGGCCGGCGTGCCGGGCGGCGGTCTCCGGCAGCGCGCCGGCCAGCGTCCGGTCGATCTCCACGGCGTGCACGTGGGCGGCGACCGGCAGCAGGGCCAGGGTGAGTGAACCGAGCCCCGGCCCGACCTCCAGCGCCACGTCGTCCGGGGCCAGCCCGGCGGCGGTGACGATCCGGCGGACCGTGTTCGGGTCGTGCACGAAGTTCTGGCCGAGCTTCTTGGTGGGGGCGACGCCCAGCCGGGCGGCCAGTTCCCGGATCTCCGCCGGGCCGAGGAGTCCGGTCACGCCCCGTAGCGTATCGGCGGGACCGGGCCCGCTCACCACGGGCCGAAGACCCGGTCGCCGGTGGCGGAGATGGCGGCGCAGAGTTCGTCGAGGTCCGCGCCCGTGGTGTCGGCCAGGAACCGGACCGTCAGCGGGATCAGGTACGACGCGTTCGGCCGCCCCCGGTGCGGCATCGGGGTCAGGTACGGCGCGTCGGTCTCCACCAGCATCTGGTCGAGCGGAGTGAGCGCGGCGGCCTCGCGCAGCGCGCCGGCGCTGCCGAAGGTGACGGTGCCGGCGAAGCTGAGCAGGTAGCCCCGGCGGACGCACTCGGCGGCGAAGTCGGCGTCGCCGGAGAAGCAGTGCAGCACCACGGTGTCCGGCGCGCCCTCGTCGTCGAGGACGCGCAGCACGTCGGCGTGCGCGTCCCGGTCGTGGATCACCAGAGCCCTGCCGTACCGCTTGGCGATGGCGATGTGCGCGCGGAAGCTCTCCTCCTGCGCGCCCCGCCCCTCGTCGCCGGTACGGAAGAAGTCCAGCCCGGTCTCGCCGACGCCCCGGACCCGGTCCCGGGCGGCGAGCGCCTCGATCTCGCGCAGCGCCTCGTCGAGGTCGGCCAGCCGGGGCGCCTCGTTCGGGTGCAGCGCGACGGTGGCGAGCACCGCCGGGTACTTCTCGGCGACGTCGGCGCCCCAGCGGGAGGAGGCCACGTCGACGCCGACCTGGACCAGCCGGTCCACGCCGACGGCGGCGGCCACCTCGATCGCGGCGGCGACCGGGTCGTCGGCGGGACCGCCGCCGGGCACCCCCGCCTCGCTGACCGTGATGTCCAGGTGGGTGTGACTGTCGAGCACGGGTCGGGGCAACGCCTCCGGCGCGGGCGGGAACTCCCCGGCCCGGCGGGCGGCCCGCTGCTTGCGGGTTTCGGTCGGCTCACTCATCGCGGCCAGCATCACACACCGCCACCGGGCCATGTCTCCGGGACGCCATCGACTGTTCACCGGCCTGGCATGAGCCACGATTACCGTCTGCAGGATGACCGTCACCCATCAGGCCAGCGACACGGGGTTGCGCGTCGTCCACGAGGGCACGACGTACCCGGCGGAGGAGATCGCCCGGGGCGCGGCGTACGAGTTGTTCCGCGCCGACGAGGCACCCGGTTTCGAGTGGGCGCCCCGGCCCGGCTCGGCGCTGCCGTGGCGCAGGTTCGTCCACGTGACCGAGGTCGGCGCGGTGCAGGGGGCGGCGGAGCCGGCCGAGGAGCCGGAGTCGCCACTGCTGGTGCCGCTGCACCGGGAGCGCGGCTGGGCGTACGTGCACCAGCTCAGCCAGCAGCCCGCGGCGGCCGGGGACCCGACGCTCACCACCGTGCGCGCCTCGGCGGTGGTGCGCCGCGGCACCCGGATGGTCAAGGTGCTCTCCGCCCAGCAGCTCGCCGGCTACGTACGGGGTTGGCTGCCGCACGGCTTCTGCTACCGGGAGCACGACGTGGCGCACCTGCGTACGCCGGCGGCGCTGGCGGTGCTGCGCGGTGACGGCGCGGGCGGCGGCGACGACGTGGCGTACGTGCTGCGCTGGCGGGCGGCCGACCCGGTCGACTACGACGTGCCGGTCGGCCCGGCGCACCGGGGCCTGCTGGCGCTGCCGCCCCGGGACCGGCTCGGCCCGCCGGTGCTGGGCACCGGCTTCGTGCCGAGCAACGCGCAGCTCATCCCGGAGTTCGTCACCCGGGACTGCGCCGACCTGCCGCTGCCGGCGAACGCCACCCTGCTGGCGTACACCGCCGAGGGGGTGGAGGTGGTGCTCTACAGCTACCAGGCGGAGCAGCGCGGCTGGCTGCGGATGGTCGGCCCGCAGTGGCGGCACCTGCTCGCCGCGGTGCCGGAGCTCTCCCCCGACCAGGATTACCTGCCCACCGGCGACGCGCCCCGCTCGACGCAGCTGGTCGGCGGCCACGGCGGCACCGAGTACGAGGCGGTGGCCGACCTGCCCGGCGGCTTCCGGGTGCTGGCGATGACCCGGGCCGCCCGCTACCCGGTGGAGTGGGTGGCCCGGCGGCTGCGGTACGCGCGCTGGCGGGACGTGCCGTGCCTGGTGTTGCGGGAGGAGGCGGGGTGGCTGCGGTTGCGGCTGTGCCACCCGGACCCGGACTCGGTGGTCGACACCGGGTCGCAGTGCCACGAACGGGGCGTCTACGAGACGTGGGCACCGGGGGCGGAGGTCACCGACGACCAGGTGGTGAACCAGCCGTACGCACTGTAGCGGCCGTGGGCATAAGGGGCAGCGGGTCGGGAAAGCGCGGGCGTCCGATTTCCACGGCTCAGGAGACCCGCATGCCTTTCATCACCGTCGGGGCGGAGAACTCCGCCCCCATCGACCTGTACTACGAGGATCACGGCTCCGGCCAGCCGGTGGTGCTGATCCACGGGTTCCCGTTCAACGGCGCGACCTGGGAGAAGGTCTCCATCCCGCTGCTGAACGCCGGCTACCGGGTGATCAAGTACGACCGGCGGGGCTTCGGCGCGTCCGCCCAGCCGGCGACGGGGTACGACTACGACACCTTCAGCGCGGACCTCGACGTGCTGATGACGGAGCTGGACCTGCGGGACGTGCTGCTCGTGGGGCATTCGATGGGCACCGGTGAGGTGACCCGCTACCTGGGCACGTACGGGTCGAGCCGGGTGAGCAGGGCGGTGCTGCTGGCGCCGCTGGCGCCGTTCCTGCTGAAGACGGCGGACAACCCGGAGGGCGTCGACAAGAAGCTCTTCGACGGCTTCCAGCAGGCCATCCTGGCCGATCGGTTCGCCTACCTGACGTCCTTCTGCGACGCCTTCTTCAACTACTCGGAGAACAAGGGCAGGTCGGTCAGCGAGGAGGCGTACCGGGCGCACTGGAACATCGGCACGATGGCCTCGGCGAAGGGCACCCACGACAGCGTGTCCGCCTGGCAGACCGACTTCCGGGGTGACCTGCCCAGGATCGACGTGCCGGTGCTGATCGTGCAGGGCGACAAGGACAACGTGCTGCCGTACCCGGCGACCGGGCAGCGGCTCCAGCCGATGCTGCCGGGCAGCCAGCTGATCACGCTGAAGGGTGCCCCGCACGGCACGCCCTGGACGCACGCCGACGAGGTCACCAGGGCGATGATGGACTTCTTTAGCCAGCCCAGCATGGCCCGCGCCTGACGGCGGGGGGCGAAAAGATCGGCGGCGCGTCCCCGGGGAACACCGGGGGCCGCGCCGCCGCGTGCGGCTCAGCCGGCCAGGCGGGCCAGCTCCTCCTCGACGATGGAGGGGTCGAGCTTGCGGAAGACCGGCTTCGGCGCCGCGAGCGGCCGGCCGGCCGGCACCGGTACGGACTCCCAGCGCGCCCCGACGGTGTAGTCGCCGGTCAGCACCGGGTACGCCGGGCCGCCGTCGAGGTCGTCGACCTCCTCGATGACCGGCATCGGCGCGTGCACGCCGGTGCCGCCGAGCAGCTCGTGGATCTTCTGCGCGGAGTGCGGCAGAAAGGGTGTGAGCAGCGTGTTGGCGTCGCTGACCACCTGGAGGGCGACGTGCAGGATGGTGCCCATCCGCGGCTTGTCCGCCTCGTCCTTGAGCTTCCACGGGGCCTGCTCGGAGAGGTACCTGTTCGCCTCGGCGACCACCTTCATCGCCTCGCCGATGGCCTGCTTCTGCCGGTGCTTGGCGATCAGGTCGCCGACGACGGCGAAGCCGGCCCGGGCGGTGGCGAGCAGCGCCTCGTCGGCCTCGGTGAGCCCGGCCGGGTCGACGGGCGGGATCGCGCCGAAGTTCTTCGCCGCCATCGAGACCGACCGGTTGACCAGGTTGCCCCAGCCGGCGACCAGTTCGTCGTTGTTGCGGCGGAGGAACTCCGCCCAGGTGAAGTCGGTGTCGTTGCTCTCCGGGCCGGCGACGGCGATGAAGTACCGCAGCGCGTCGGCGTCGTAGCGCTCCAGGAAGTCCCGGACGTAGATGACCACCTTGCGGGACGAGGAGAACTTGCGCCCCTCCATGGTCAGGTACTCGCTGGAGACCACCTCGGTGGGGAGGTTGAGCCGGCCCAGCTCGCCCGACTCGCCGTCGCCTGCGCCCTCGCCGGAGTAGCCGGAGAGCAGCGCCGGCCAGATCACCGAGTGGAAGACGATGTTGTCCTTGCCCATGAAGTAGTAGCCGCGGGCGTCCTTGCCCTCGCCGTCGGCCGACCACCACTTCCGCCAGGCCTCCGGGTCGCCGGTGCGGCGGGCCCACTCGATGGAGGCCGACAGGTAGCCGATCACCGCGTCGAACCAGACGTAGATCCGCTTGTCGCCGCGGTCGCGCCAGCCGTCGAGCGGGATCGGCACGCCCCACTCCAGGTCCCGGGTGATGGCCCGGGGCTGGAGGTCGTCGAGCAGGTTCTTCGAGAAGCGCAGCACGTTGGGCCGCCAGCCCTCCCGGGTGTCGAGCCACTGCCGCAGCACATCGGCCAGGGCCGGCAGGTCCAGGAAGAAGTGCTCGGTCTCGACGAACTTCGGCGTCTCGCCGTTGATCTTCGACTTGGGGTCGATCAGGTCGACCGGGTCGAGCTGGTTGCCGCAGTTGTCGCACTGGTCGCCGCGGGCGCTGTCGTAACCGCAGATCGGGCAGGTGCCCTCGATGTAGCGGTCCGGCAGGGTCCGGCCGGTGGACGGGGAGATCGCGCCGGTGGTGACCTTGGGCACGATGTAGCCGTTGCGGTGCAGCCCCTGGAACAGCTCCTGCACCACGACGTAGTGGTTGCGGGTGGTGGTGCGGGTGAACAGGTCGTAGGAGAGCCCCAGCGCCCGCAGGTCCTCGGCGATCACCCGGTTGTACCGGTCGGCCAGCTCGCGGGGGGTGACCCCCTCGGCGTCGGCCTGCACCTGGATCGGGGTGCCGTGCTCGTCGGTGCCGGAGACCATGAGCACGTCGTGGCCGGCCATCCGCATGTACCGGGCGAAGACGTCGGAGGGAACGCCGAAACCGGAGACGTGGCCGATGTGGCGCGGGCCGTTGGCGTACGGCCAGGCGACCGCCGCGAGAACGTGACTCATGACCAGCAAGCCTAGTGACCGCGCCCCGGTGGCCGCGAACCAATAGGCCTCCCCGTGTCGGGGTCGACACCGCCGACGGTCGATCCACCTCCGGCCGTTCGTCCGATTTGTCGGCGACACGCGGCCTGAGCTGCCCGACCTCTCCCCCGACGCGGTGTCCAATGAACGCCGTGACGGGCAGACGAGCGGCACCCGGGCGTGGCGAGAAGTCCCCGGGCACCAGGACCGACCCGCCGGCCGCGCCGGCGCGGGGTGGCGCGGTCGCGCCGCAGCCGCGGGTGGTGCCGGGACCGGACGAGACGCCGGTCGAGGTCGAGCCGACCACCGGCGCGCCGGTCGACGCGGTGCCGCGCCGGGTCCCGGTCCGTCAGCCGGCGCGCGCCCCGCGCGCCGAACGCGCCACCGACGCGGGTACGGCGGACTCCGAGGCCGCCTTCTGGGCGCCGATCGAGGAGGTGCACTGGGACGGCACGCCGCTGCGCGAGGAACCGAAGCGCGGCGAGCGCCCGCCCGCCGGGCCCGCCCGAGCGCGCCCGTCGCGCGCCGCGCACCCGCCGGACCCGGTACGGGGGCTGGCGGTGCTGGTGACGCTGAGCCTGGTCGCGGCGTTCTTCGCCTGGGTGAGCGCCGGGCCGTTCTGGCTCGCGGTCGGGCACGCCCGCACCGGCACGGTGGTGATCACGGACTGCACGGGGAAGGGGCTGACCCAGCGCTGCCGGGGCGTCTTCTTCGCCGACCGGGGCCGGTTCCTCGCCCACGGGGTCCGGGTCAGCGGGGTGCCGGGCGAGGGCCGGGCCACCGGTACGGCACTGGCGGCGCGGATGACCGGGGCGGGCGACGACACCGCGTACGTCGGCACCGGTTTCGGCCGGCACCTGAGCTGGCTGCTCGGGCTGCTGGTGGTGGCCGGCTGCGGGGCCGGCATCGCCCGCGGGACCGGGGCGACCCGGCTGGCCGACGCGCGGCAGCGCCGCTGGGCAACGGCCGGCGCGTACGGCGGACCGGTGCTGATCACCGTGGGCATGCTGATCGCCGCCTGGTGAGGCCGACGCGCGTCAGGCGTGCACCACGGTGTAGACGTCGCGGCGGCGCAGCCCGTACCCGGCGGCGACCTCGCTGATCGCGTCGCGCCGGGACAGCCCGGCGGCCTCCCGTTCGGCCACCGCGGCGCGCAGCGCGTCGTCGTCGGGGCGTTCCGCCGGCCGCTCCGGAGCCCCGGCGACCACCAGGGTGATCTCCCCGCGCGGCTCGCCCTCGGCGGCCCAGTCCGCCAGCTCCCCGAGTGGCCGGCGGACGATCTCCTCGTACGTCTTGGTCAGCTCGCGGCAGAGCGCGGCCGGGCGGTCGGCGCCGAAGGTGGCGGCCAGGTCGGCCAGCGCGCCGGCGATCCGGTGCGGGGCCTCGAAGAAGACCAGGGTCCGTTCCTCGGCCGCCAGGGCGCGCAGCCGGGACCGCCGGCCGCCGGGCGAGCGGGGCAGGAATCCCTCGAAGCAGAACCGGTCGCAGGGCAGGCCGGAGAGCGCCAGCGCGGTGGTCACCGCGCTCGGGCCGGGAGCGGCGGTGACCGGCACGCCGGCGTCCAGCGCGCCCCGGACCAGCCGGTAGCCCGGGTCCGAGACGCTCGGCATGCCGCCGTCGGTGACGAGCGCGACCAGGTATCCGGCGGTCAGCACCTCGACCAGTTCCGGGGTACGCCTCTCCTCGTTGCCCTCGAAGTAGGAGACGATCCGGCCGGCCACCGTGACGTCGAGGTCCCGGGCCAGCCGGGTGAGGCGGCGGGTGTCCTCGGCGGCCACCACGTCGGCGGTGGCGAGCACCTCGCGGAACCGCGCGGAGGCGTCGGCCGGGTTGCCCAGCGGCGCGCCGAGCAGGACCAGGCGCCCGGGCTCGGACATTTCACCCACGAGAGCGCTCCTTCATCGATCGGCGTGCCGATGTCGGGGACGATGGGCGCCACCGGGCACCTCCAGAGCCTACGATCGCCGGGTGACGAGTGCGTCGACAGCGCAGAGCGCGAACGCGACCCGACCCGACCAGGGCATTCCGCCCACCGACGGTGGCGGCGTGCCGGCCGTCGTGCGTCGCCGGCTCGCCACCGTCGACGCCCGGCTGGACGTGAACTCCTGGATCGCCACCGCCGTGGTGGTGGCGATCGCCGCGATCCTGCGCCTGCTCGGCCTGAGCAGCCCCAAGGGCAAGATCTTCGACGAGATCTACTACGCCCGGGACGGCTACGGCCTGATCGACAAGGGCGTCGAGTGGAACTACAAGGACAACGGCCCGTCGTACGTGGTGCACCCGCCGCTGGGCAAGTGGCTGATCGGGTTCGGCGAGTGGGCCTTCGGCTACGCCGACCAGGAGCACAACATCTCGGTGCCGGGGCACCTGTTCACCACCGCCCCGGAGTTCGGCTGGCGGTTCTCGGCGGCGCTGGCCGGCATCCTGTCGGTGCTGATGCTGACCCGGATCGCCCGCCGGATGTTCCGCTCCACCACGCTGGGCTGCGCGGCCGGCCTGCTGCTCGCGCTGGACGGCTTCCACCTGGTGCTCTCCCGCACCGCGTTGCTCGACATCTTCCTGCTGCTGTTCGTGCTGGCCGCGTTCGGCGCCCTGGTGCTGGACCGGGACGCCCGGCGGCGGCGCTGGGCCCGGGCGTTGGACGACGGGCTCGACCCGGCCGCGCCGGGGCGGGTCGGGCGACCGGCCGGCGGCTGGCGGACCTGGCCGTGGTGGCGGCTGGCCGCCGGGGTGCTGCTCGGCTGCGCCTGCGCGGTGAAGTGGAGCGCGCTGTACTTCGTGCCGGCGTTCGCGCTGCTGGCGTTGCTGTGGGAGGTCGGCGTCCGGCGCTCCGCCGGGGTACGCCGTCCGTGGCGCGACGCGCTCCTCGACGAGCTGCCCTGGCTGGTGCTCGCCGGGCTGCTGCTGGTCGTGACGTACCTGGCCACCTGGTCGGGCTGGCTGCTCGGCGACGACGGCTACTACCGGCTGGCCGCCCGCTACCCGAACACCCCGGGGCTGAGCGACACCCCGATCCTCGGCGCGCTGAACAACCTGTACCAGTACCACCGGGCGGCGTTCGATTTCCACACCGGCCTGGAGACCCCGCACAAGTACCAGTCGTGGCCGTGGCAGTGGCTGCTGCTCGGCCGGCCGGTGGCCTTCTACTGGTCGGGTGACGGTACGTGCGGGGCGCCGAGCTGTGCCTCGGAGATCCTGCTGCTGGGCACGCCCCTGCTCTGGTGGTCGTTCCTGCCGGCGTTGGCCGCGACCGCCTGGCTGGGCCTGGCCCGGCGGGACTGGCGCGCCGGGGCGATCCTGCTCAGCCTCGCCGCCGGCCTGCTGCCCTGGTTCTGGTTCGCCCTCGACGGTCGGACGATGTTCTCCTTCTACGCGGCCCCGGCGCTGCCGTTCCTGGTCCTCGCCGTGGTCTACGTGCTGGGGGCGATCGTCACCCCGTCCGAGGGCGGCGCGGCGACCGAGGCGGACCTGACGCGCGGCGACGACCGCCGGCTGATCGGCGGGGTGATCGTCGGCGCGTACGTGCTGCTGGTGGCGCTCTGCTTCGCGTACTTCTACCCGATCTTCGTGGGCAACCTGCTGCCGTACGACGACTGGTCGGCGCGAATGTGGCTGGACGGCCGCTGGATCTGACCCCGCACCCGGGGGCGGCCGCGGCGGGCCGGGCGGAAGACACCGGCAGCGCGGGGGCGGCGCACACAATGAAGCGCGCCCCGATCGCCTGCCACGGGGGAAGCGGGCGATTGGGGCGCGCAAGACAAAGCTTAACCACCCTTCGGCACCGGCACAACGGGGCGACTCGGGTCAGATTCCCGACCGATGTCAAGGCGGAGAGAGGTTTACCTCCGGCAATTGACGGATGGTCACCATTCTGTCGACGGTCTGCCGCAAAGCGCGTGTAGGTCCGTACCGTTTCCTGCCCGAACACGAGGATCACCGCCGGACGGACGGTGGAGGGTCCGGCACCGGGACGGCGCACGAGAAGCACACGGACGCGCACCCGATCGACCCGGACGTGACGGGGCGCCGGGCCGAAGTCGCGCGCCGGACACCCGGGGCGGAAGGCGACAGGAAGGCTCGCCCAGCCGCCCCCAAATGATCATCCAAAATGGACGCCACTACACTCCGCCCGGTGATCAACAAGAGACGACCGGCGGCCGTCCTGATCGGACTGCTGGCGGCCACCGTGCTGACCGGTCCGGCGCCGGCCGTGGCGGACGACGAGACCCCCGCCGAGCCACCGAAGGTCGAGCTGGTGCTCGATGTCAGCGGCTCGATGCGGGCCCGGGACATCGACGGCCGCAGCCGGATCTCCATCGCCCAGCAGGCGTTCAACGAGGTGGTCGACGCGCTGCCCGAGGAGACCCAGCTCGGCATCCGGGTGCTCGGCGCGACCTACCGGGGCAAGGACAAGAAGCAGGGCTGCCTGGACACCCAGCAGATCGTGCCGGTCGGCCCGGTCGACCGGGTGCAGGCGAAGGCGGCGGTGGCCACCCTGCGGCCGACCGGCTTCACCCCGGTCGGGCTGGCCCTGCGCTCCGCCGCGCAGGACCTCGGCACCGGCACCACCGCCCGGCGGATCGTGCTGATCACCGACGGCGAGGACACCTGCGCCCCGCCGGACCCCTGCGAGGTGGCCCGGGAGCTGGCCGCCCAGGGCACCAAGCTGGTGGTCGACACCCTCGGCCTGGCCCCGGACGAGAAGGTACGCCGGCAGTTGCTCTGCATCGCCGGCGCGACCGGCGGCACGTACACGGCGGCGCAGAGCGCCGACGAGCTGACCGGCCGGATCAAGCAACTGGTGGACCGGGCGAAGGAGACCTACACCGCCGCGCCCACCGTGGTCGGCGGCACGGCGGAGTGCGCGAACGCGCCGCTGCTCGGCTCGGGCGTCTACAGCGACCGGGAGGCGTTCTCCGAGCACCGCTGGTACCGGGTGCCGGTGCGGCCGGGGCAGGAGCTGCGCGCCTCGGTCAGCGTGGCCCTGGACCGACCGGTGAACCCGGACCACGGGGTGCTGCTGCGGGCCACCGCCGCCGACGGCCGGGAACTGGTACGCGGGGTGGACGCCGGCAGTGGGCGTACCGACGTGGTCTCGGCGGGCCTGCGCTGGTCGGCGACGGAGGACGGCGCCACGCCGACGCCCGGTGCCACGCCCGTCCCCGCCACGACGGTGTGCCTGGTGGTGAGCAACTCCTTCGCGCCCCGGCCGGGCACCCGGGCCACGCCGGGGATGCCGGTCGAACTGACCGTCGACGTGGTCGCCTCGTCCCCCGCCCCGGCCGCGCCCGACCTGGGCCGGGGCTGGGTGCTGCTCGCCCTGCTCACCCTGGCCGGCCTGCTCACCGGCCTGGTCGCCGGGCTGCTCACCCGCTGGTGGGTCGCCACCTGGAGGGAGAACTGAGATGCGTACCCCGATGATGCTGGCGGGGGCGACGCTCGCCGCCGGGCTGGCCCTGCCGGCCGTTCCCGCCGCGGCGGCCGCCCCCACCCCGTCGCCCGGCGCCACCCCGGTCACCCGGGCCGGCACGTCCTTCCTCACCGCCACCGGCATCGCCGCCGGCCAGCCGGTACGGGTGCGCGCCTCCACCGGCGACCACCTCTACTGGTCGTTCCCGGCCTCGGCCGGACAGCGGCACGAGATCAGCGCGACGGTGTCGCTGCCGAAGGCCCGCACCGGAGCCTCCGCCTGGACGGTCGAGGTCTTCGACGGGCTGCGCCGCCGGCAGTCCTGCACGGCCGGGGCGCAGACCCCGACGGTGGACGCGGCGGCCGGCAGTGTGTCGCTCGGCTGCACCCTGCGCGAGGTGCGCTCCTGGGCCGAGCCCTGGTCGGCGGATCCGCTGCCCGGCACCTACCACGTCCGGCTGTCGGTGACCGAGCTGCCCGAGGCCGACCTCGGGCTCCCGGTCGACGTCGACCTGCTGGTCAGCGCGGACGGCGACGGCTCACGCGACGACGGCGAGCTGAAGGCGCCCCTGGTGCCGAACACCAAGGCGGGCACGGTGCTGACGGCTGAACCGGCGGCGACCCCGGCCGAGCAGGCGGACGGCGGGTTCGGCGACCGGCTGCCCGCCCTCGGCTCCCGGTGGATCTGGAGCACGGCCGGCGCGGTCCTGGCGGCGGTGGCCGGCGTGGTCGGCTTCGCGCTGACCCGCCGTCCCCGCCGGCCCTGACCGGAGGCGGTGGCCGCCCGACCGAGGGCGGTCACCGCCCGCTCAGGTCCTGAGCGGCCCCCGGGGGACCCAGCCGATGAACCGGTCCTGAAGGGACGCCATCGGGGCGGCGCGCAGGTCGGCGCTGGCGGCCGCCAGACAGGAGCCCAGGTAGACGCTGAGCGAGGCGCGGTCCACCTGGTACTCGCTGAGCAGCCGGGTGCGTTTGGTCGGACACGGCCACTCCTCGCCGCAGGAGTCGCAGGTCCACGCCGGTGTCACCGGAACGTGCTCGTCGGGGTGGGAACCCGAGGGTGCCGGGGCACCGATCATCGTCACTTCCTCTCGGATGGTCGTACCTGGCACCGGCCCGCCGCGTCGACGACACGCGGACGCCGGAAGATCCCCCGCGACGACCTAACAGCGCTACGGGACGCTCCGGCGTTACACGGTTGCGGTACGTTCACCGTCGATGGCTTCCACGAACCTCGCCGCCGAGCGAGGTGACGCGCTGGCCCGAGTCGCCGCCCGTGCCGGCCGACCGGCTCGACGCCGAACGGGGCAGACTGTCGTCGTACCTGAAAGGGGATGGGTGATGCGTGACCTGCTGCCGCCGACCGTCTCGGTCGTGGTGGCCGGGCCGACGGACTGGGCGGGCAAGCTGCTCCCCGCCGAGCAGAGCGGTCTCGGGGCGCGCGCGGTGGAGAGCCGGCGGCGCGACTACACCGCCGGCCGGATCTGCGCCCGGCGGGCGATGGCCGAGCTGGGGCTGCCAGAGCTGCCGGTCCCGGCGGCGGCGGACCGCTCCCCCGCCTGGCCGGCCGGGCTGGTCGGCACCATCACCCACACCCGCGGCTACTGCGCCGCCGCGGTCGCCCGGGCGACCGAGGTGCGGTCCGTCGGGATGGACGCCGAGCGGCACCGCGAGCTCACCGAGGGGGTACGCCGGCTGATCTGCCGCCCCGAGGAGGAGGAGCACTGCGCCCGGCTGCCGGCCGGCACGTCCTGGCCGCTCGTGCTGTTCAGCGCGAAGGAGACCGTCTACAAGGTCTGGCACCCGGTGGTCGGCTCCTGGCTGGACTTCCAGGACGCCACGATCGAGCTGAACCCGGACGCCGGGACGTTCACCGCGCGGATCGACCCGGTACGGGTGGCGGCGGCGACGGTGGCCGACCCGCCGTCCGTCGTCATCGGACGCTTCGTCATCGAGGGCGACCTCGTGCGCACCGCGGCCGTGCTGACGCATTGACTGTTCGGCCCGGTCCGGATCGACGAACGGCGGGTCGGCCCCGAGACAATTCCGCGTTGCTGGCACCGACTAGCGTCGAAGAGTTCCCGATGCAGCCGAAGTGCCGAGGAGTACGGTGAGCCAGCCCCAGCCCCCTTACGGGCCGCAGGACCCCAACCAGCCGCCCGTCGATCCGTTCCCCACGGCGCCGGTGCCGCACCAGCAGTACCCCGCGGACCCGACCGCGCCGCTGCCGCCGGTCTCCGGCAGCCCGTACCCGCCGTACGACCCGAACGCGTCGATGCCGCCGGTCTCCGGCGCGCCGTACCCGCCGGTCTCCGGCGGCGGCTACCCGCCGGTGTCCGGTCCCGGCTACCCGCCGACGCCAGGCCAGCCGCTCGGCCCGCCCATGCAGTCCGGCGCGAAGAAGAAGCCGTGGGTCATCATCGGCATCATCGTCGCCGTGCTGCTCCTGCTCTGCTGCGGTGGAGGCATCGCCGCCCTGGTCGCCGGCGGCAAGAAGGCCGCCGACAAGGCGGAGGAGATCGAGCGCTCGCTGCCCACCCCGCGCACCACCGCCGCGCCGGCCTTCCCCGGCACGAAGCCCTCCGCGTCCGCCTCGGCCGACGGCGAGACCTTCAACATGGAGCCCGGCGACACCCTGGTGATCGAGGACGACGAGGGCACCATCGAGATCACCATCCGGAAGTTCTCCACCTCCACCAAGGGGTGTCGCTCCTACGCCCCCGCCCCGGACAAGGGCCTCTACCTGATCGCCGACGTCACCGCGACGGTCACCAAGGGCAAGGCGTCGATCAACCCGTTCTACTTCCGGTGGGTGGCCGAGGACGGCACCACCGTCAACGGGCTGGCCGGTGCGCTCTCCGGCTGCGGCGGCGACATGCTGGACTCCGGCAGCGGCATCCGCGCCGGCAGCAAGCGCTCCGGCGCGGTGGTCTTCGACGTCAAGGACAAGAAGGGTGTTGTCGAGTACCAGCACAAGTTCGAGGCCGCCGGCTCCTGGAAGCCGTGACCTCCCCGGTTCCGTGGCGGGCCGGTTCCCCATCGTGGGAGCCGGCCCGCCCCCGTTCCTCGGCAGACCTTTTCTCGGCGGTCGCCGGGTTTCCCGCCATGGCGGGCGGGGACCCGGGGCGGGAGGCGCGGACAGCGCGACTGGTCCACGAACCGACAAGGGGGGCGGCATGAGTTCCACCGAACGGGCGAAGGACAGCGTCGAGCAGGTGGCCGGCCCTGCCCGGGCCCAGCTGGGCGACATGAACCAGGACGAGCGGTCGCAGGCGGAACGGGTGGCCAAGCGCGACGAGATCCGGGGCCGGGAACCCGGCGAACACGTCCAGGAGGACGCCCGGGACGTCAGGGGCGATTTCACCAGCTGACGACTCCGGTCGAGGAGAGCTGACCATGCGAATCCCGCACCTGATGGCCGAGCGGTGGGTGAACTCGCCGCCGCTGGCTCCCGACGCCCTGCACGGTCGGGTGGTCCTGCTCGACATCTGGGAGTACACCTGCATCAACTGGATCCGTACGTCGCCCTACGTCAAGGCGTGGCACCGCGACTACGCCGACCTGGGCCTGGTCGTCATCGGCGTACACGCGCCCGAGTTCGAGTTCGGCAAGCACGCCGAGAACATCGACCGGGGAATCCGCGACCACCAGCTCACCTATCCGATCGCGATCGACAACGACTTCAAGATCTGGCGGGCCCTCGGCAACAGCGCCTGGCCGGCGAAGTACCTCTTCGACGCGGACGGGCTACTGGTCGACCAGTGGGTCGGCGAGGGCAGCTACGAACGCGTGGAGTCGGAGATCCGGCGGCTGATCGAGGTCAGGGCGCCCGGCACCAGGCTGCCGGCGGTCAGCCCCGAGGCGATGGCGTTCGCGACGACCGGGGAGCCCTCCTACATCGGCGTCACGCCCGAGACGTACGTGGGCGCGCACCGCGCCGAGCCGGGAACGTTCGCCCTGACCGGCGACTGGCAGACCAGCGGCGAGTACGTCGAACTCGCCAGCGGCACCGGGGAGCTCGCCCTGCCCTTCAACGCCGGCGAGGTGAACCTCGTCGTGGACCCCGGTCCGTCCGGACGGGCGGCGATCGACGTGCTGCTCGACGGGAACCCGATCGGCGCCGAGCGCGGCGGGGACGTCGACCCGGATGCGGTCGCGCGCGTCGACCGGGCGGGGATGGTCCGGCTCGTCGCCGGCGCGTCGCGGGACGATCACCTGCTGACGCTCGGCACCAGCCAACCCGGTCTCCGCGCGTTCGTGTTCACCTTCGGCCCGTGAGCGTTGGTCCGGGCCGGCGTGCGCGGTGCTTACTTGGGCGGTTCCGCGCCCGACTGCTCGCTCACCATGTACTCCGCGTACCAGTCGGGCCAGTTCGGGTCCGCCTGGCCGGTGCGCTTCTCGTGCTCGCCGTGGGCGGCCGCCGCCCGTCGGAGCGCGCTCGCCAGGTCGCTCACGGAGGTGAACGACGTCGCGGCAGCCTGGACGCGGCCGGGCAGCCGGGTCGTGATCTCCTGAACCTGCCAGTTGTTGCCGTCGGGATCGCTGAACGAGGTGCGCGAGAAGTAGCTGCGACGCTCCGGATCCGGACCGTTCACCGGCCCCTCCGGCCCGAGGTGGAAGACCTCGCTCGCCTCGACACCGGCGGCGACCAGCGCGTTCCGCGCCGCCTCGACGTCGGACACGATCAGGTACGCCTTGGCGGAACCGGGCGCGGCCGACGTGAGGTTCGACCCGAACTGCACCGAGCAGTCGGAGCCCTGCGGCGTGAACTGGACGATGCCGGGCGGGGTCTTGTCGAGCCGCCACCCGAGGCGCCCGTAGAACTCCTTCGCGCGATCGACATCCGAGACCGGAATGACGACGACCTCGAGCTTCAAGTCGACGTCCCGGATGTCCGGTGTCCCGCTGGCGTCGGTCTTCGGGCTCATCGCGGCCTCCCTGGGCTGAGTCAGGACGTCATGCGTCTACCCGGCGGCGTCGTGCGACTTCCCGGGTTGTGTTTCCTGGCCTGTGTACTGGGCCAATGGCCGAGCGCGCCCTCATGCGGTCTGCCGAGTGTCGCCGCCGGTGGGGCAGGGTCTCGGTGACGACGCTACTGCTTCGCCAGTTGCGGGGTGTCTCGTTCGCGGCATCACGTCCTCTGCCGGCCGAGCTGTCCGTCGACCTCGGGCAACCGCCGAGCCGGCGCGTCAGATCGCGGTCGGGTGGCGCGGTTCGTAGAGACCGAGTTCGCCGCCGCCGGGCAGCCGCAGCGCGGTACGCAGCCCCCACCGCTCCTCGGTGACCGGGATCGTGAACTCGACGCCCTTCGCGGCCAGGTCGGCCATGGTCGCCGCGACGTCGTCGCACATGAGGAAGAGCTCGTGGACCGGCTCGCCCTCCGTTGGGTGCATGGCGAGCTCGGCCGGCGGGAGCTTGAAGATGAGCCAGCCATGGCCGGCGTCGACGTGGTGGTAGCCGAGCGTGTCCCGGAAGAAGGCACGGTCCGCCTCTGGGTCGCGGCTGTAGATGATCACATGAGCACCATTGATCACCCACCGACCATAATGCGGAGATCCCACGCGGCAACCCCGATCTCGCCAGAAATGTCGGGTACCGCCGGCGCGGCGCACCCGCCGGCCCGCGCCAGCGAATCAACCCTCGACGTCCGGACGAGCACGCACCGCCCCTCCTCTGATCACGGCGAATACGACGAGACCGAAACCGAGTAGGGCGACGACGGCCACCCATTGCAGGCGCAGACCCAGCATCAGCGGCACGAGCCCGAGCATCGACGGGATCGCCAGCAGGCACGCGATTCCCATCAGCGGACTCAACACCATCAGTCCCACCTTTTCGCCGCGGACCGACCACCAACCGCCTGCGGTACCGCGCTTGAGCCGCGCAGCCTCGAACAGCATGGGCAGACCGGAGGCGGCAAACATCCCCAGGAACAGGGCCCGCAACCAGCCGCGGTGGCCCCAGGACTCGGTTTCGACCCGATCACCGGCCGGCAGTTCGATCGCCACGGGGGTGCCCTCCCACAGCAACGCCTCTGCCTCTGCCTCGTCACTGAGCCGGCGGCTGCCCGAGGTGGGGACGTCGGTCTCGGCGAACAGCACGTACTCAGCGTCCCGCTCCACCATCAGGTGCCAGTCACTGCCGGGGCCACGGCTGTGCCAGGGGCCGGACAAGGTGACCGGGATCCGCTCGAGGCAGCCCTTCGGGGGATCGGCATCCGGCTCTACCCGCATGGTCCCCGCAGGGCACTCCACGGCTCGCCGCATCGCGACCGCGTCGCGGATGCCGTCCGGGACGTCGGCCAGCGCCAACAGTCCGAGCACGCCCGCCAGCAAGCCGTAGAGCACGAGGAGCGCCGGCCGCGTCCAGAACGCTCGGCGCCAGAACTGCCAGCCGCGAGGAGGTTCCTTCGTACGCCTGGACACAGCAACCACCTCCCTCCCGATTGTGGCGTGCCTCGCCCAGAGTCCGGGGCATCACGCTGATCCGCGCATGTGATGTCGTTGGGATGTCAGACCGTGCTGCGGTGGCAACCCCGGCCCGATCTCAGGCCCCGTCTCGGTAGTGGGAGACGATCCCCCGCCAGAAGGTGCTGAAGAGCGTCACGCCAACCGCGACCCACGCGACGGCAAGTGACCGTCCCGCACCCGAGACGGCGGCGGCCCACCCGAGCCCGACGAGGACGAACTGGACACCGAAGAAGCCGGCGAGGGTCAGCAACAGGTGCCGGCCGGGCCGCATCTTGCGCTGGGCCTGGTCGCGCAGGCCACTGAGGAGCCACCACGCCACGGCCAGGCCGAGCGCGGCCAGCATCGTCGGGACGCCCCACGCCCGGTACGCGGCTTCGCTGACGAGCAGCACCACCAGTCCGAGCGAAACGTCACTTGGCCTCGGCGATGCGCGTGGCGCGGTTATGAGGACGGCCACGGCGTTCATCATCACTGGTTTGTGAGGGTGCCGGTTCCCGGTCGCTCACGAAGTACAGGTGAGGCGGCTGCGCCGGCCGGGTCGCCGGCTGCCGGGTAGACGTCAGCAGTGAACTGGTCGAGTTCCTGGACCACATCGACGATGTCGGGAAAGGCGTCGATGAAGGCGTTGACGTAGCGAGGGTGGAAGTCCTCGGGCTTTCGTATCCTGCTCTGCAGGCAGCCTACGAAGTTCATGCCCGCGCCACCGGCGGCTAATGCGTCGCCCGGCGAATCCCCCACATAGACGCACTGCTGCGGCGGTATTCCAGTCGTTGTCAGCAACTCCTCGAAGGCACGCGGATCTGGCTTGCGGAAACGTGTGTTGTCGGCGTGGTAGACGCCGCTGACCCGCCCGGCCAAGACGTGACCCGGCGCCAGCATGTGCCGGATCTCGTCCTCGGTCCGAGACGTCAACAGGAACACCGATCGGCCGGCCAGCACGCACTCGTCCAGCGCGCGCAGGTTCTCTGGCGGGATCACGTCCAGCCGACCGTCGGCGATGTGCCGTTCCAGCGCACTCTGATAAAGCGCCGAGAACCGAGAAAGGTCGAGGCCAGGTGACCTTTTCGGCATGGCGTCCAGCAGGGGCTCTCCCCAGGTGGACAGATGCACGTCCCGTGACACCGGAGGCCGGCCCATCTCCGTCAGAACTTCGTTCTCCAACGCGAACGAGGCGGCCTGAGTGAGGCACAGGGTGTCGTCAACGTCCACGATCACAGCCCGAATCACAGGTTCAGCCTAGTGCTCCGACATGATTTCACCTGTCTGCGCTGGTGGTCGGATTCTGCGGCACGGGCCGGGAATGTTCGTCGCCAGGTGGACCAGTCTCGCGCCGGCCGAGCCCGCACCTCACAAACCATCGATGATCAACGCGGTGGCCGTCCTTCATACCCGCGCCACGCCCAACGCCGAAACCAAGTGACGTTGGAGTACCAATGCGGGCTTACGGCTTGGTCGCGGCCCACGGATCAACCGCTGTGTCCGTCAGGTCCGCCGGCGTCCACACCCGTTGTCACTCAGTTCGTCACCGCCGAGCACATCGGTGATTGCCTGCTGTCGTTCGCGGGTCAACTCGTGATCCGGCCGGAGAACCGGTATGTGCGCTTCATGGCGAACGCGGACAGGGACGCTTCCCCGGAACAGGTGCTGGAGTTCGCCGAGGCGGGTGGCCGCATTCTGGCAGCCACGGTACGCACGTCCGGACCGGATGTTCGGGCCTACCACCCCACCGGACAAGCCGACCCGGAGGGCTTCGCCGCGATGGGGTGCGCGGAGACGTTGCTGCACGGGGATGACATCGCCCAGGGCCTGGGTCCTGCCATCGATCCCCCGCGTGACGTGTGCACTCGGGCACTCGCTCGACTGTTCCCGGAAGCGGCGCAGGAACTGGCCACCGTCGACCCGTGGGCGGCGCTGCGCTGGTGCACCGGCCGGATCGAACTGCCGGGACGTCCGCAACTGAAGGAATGGCGCTGGCAGGGTGCTCCGCTGGGCGTATGCGCCACCCAGCGGTGTCGGTGGCAGCTGCGAAGATCCGGACATGAGCGCGACCTCCAGAGCTCCTTGAGGCAGCGACATACGTGTGTGGCACCGCCCCGGTACCTGGCAGATGCTGACTGCGGCTGGCTCGACTGCCGCTGCACAAGATCGAAAAAGGCCGTCTCCCACGACGGGGAAACGGCCTTTGAACTGGGTGGAGTTGAGGGGATTCGAACCCCTGACCCCCTCGATGCGAACGAGGTGCGCTACCGGACTGCGCCACAACCCCTCCGCCGGCGAACCGGCTTCGGTCCCACCTGGCTTTCACCAGGCGGGCCGGCGACAAGGCTAACAGACCCCTCGCCCCCCACGCGAACCGCCCCGCCACCGGCCCCGACCGCTCGCACCGCACCCGGAGACCGGCCGCCAAGAGCCGCCGCCCCGACGGCACAGCTCCCGAAATCGTGCATATGGCGGTATCCAGCGCAGGAGAAGGTCGCCATACCGCCGACATGGTGACAGAAGCGACAGAAGCGCACGGGCCAGAGCGACCGGTCAGGCGGGGTGGGAGGAGCCGCGGCCGGACTGGTACGGCCGTCCCCGCAGCCCACCGGCCCGACGGTAGGAGACGGAGCCGCCTCCGCCGGCCGCGGCCGGCAGGTCGCCCGACCGGTCCAGGCCCATCGCGGTGCGGCGTACCGCCTCGCGCTGGGCCGCCAGGCGACGCTGCGCCTCCCGGCGGGCCGCCGCCCGGCGGGCCTGCTCCCGCCGCACCTCGGCCTGCCGGGCGGCCAGCCACGCCGCCTCCCGGGCCTGGATCCGCCGCCGCCGGCGCTCCGCCACCGCCCGCTTGCGCAGGTGTACGACGTACGCCACCAGCAGCGTCCCGGTGACCGAGATGCTGATCCAGAAGCCGGGGCTGACCACGATCACGCCGACCATCTCGACGAAGTTGAGCAGCAGCAGCGCGGCGAGCACCCGGCGACGCCGGTAGACGGCCGGGGTGTGGCGGCGCCGGGGCGGCGGTCGACGGCGGGCCTTGCGGGGGGCGGGCGGCACGGCGCGCAGCCGGCCGGAGCGGCGACCCGCCGCCGGGGGCGCGGAGACCGGGGCGCTCAGGGCGCCGGTGTTCGCATCCTCACTCAGCGTAACGACGAGGGCACGCGACGGGTTGACCGGCCGCCGCCCCGGGACAGTACGGCGTCGCCGACGGCGCTGGAGCACCCGCGCCGTCGACTGCGCCCGCTCCGCCACCAGCCGCTCGGTGGCGTCGTACCGGCGGACCAGCGCCGGAGCGAGGGCGAGCAGGCCGGCGGCGGCGAGGACGGCGAGGAGCACCGAGGTCGGCACCCTCACCCCTCCCGTCACCGAATTCGGGGCAATCGCCGGGCCACCGCAGGATCTTCCCCGGATGGTCGTCCACGGCGCAGATCGTACGGGCGGGCAGCGCTTGCCACAGCTTGCAGTTACTTGAGGTTACGGGCCGTCGACCCTGATGCCGGCGCGCCGCGCCGATCCCGTCCGTGGGACGGCTCACCCCGCGCGGTCCCGGATCCGGTGCCAGCGGGCCAGCAGACCGCCTTCGGCGGCCACCTCCTCGCTGGTCATCGCGTATCCGATGTGGTCGCGCCACGCCCCGTCGATGTGCATGTAGCGTACGTGATACGCCTCCTCGCGGAAGCCCAGCTTCTCCACCACCCGGCGGGACGGCCGGTTCTCCGGCCGGATGTTCACCTCGACCCGGTGCAGCCCGCCCGGCCCGAAGGCGTGGTCCACGGCGAGCGCCATCGCGGTCGGGATCACGCCGCGACCGGCCACTGCGGAATCCACCCAGTACCCGACGTACCCGGAGCAGAACGCCCGCCGGACGATGCTGCCCACGTTGAGGTGCCCGACCAGCCGGTCCCGGCCGTCCTGGCGGAGGCAGACCGCGAACGGCATTCCCTCACCGGTGCGCGCCGAGCGTCGCTGGTCCTTGTGGACGTAGCGGAACGCCGTGGGCGAGTTGGTCTCGTCCCAGGTGCCCGGCAGGTGCGACTCCCACGGCGCCAGCCACGCCTGGTTGGCGCGGCGCACCGCCGACCAGGCGGCCGCGTCCGAGCGTCGGTACGGCCGCAGCACCACCGGCCCATCGGCCAGCACCACCGGCCAACCGGGCGCCCGCCCGAAGCCGAACAGGCTCACCGGCGCCGGTCCAGCAGGAGTACGTCCACGGTGGACCCGGCGGCGGCGGTGGTCACCCGCTCGCCGAGCACCATCAGCCCGTTCGCCTCGGCCAGGCCGGACAGGGTGAACGGCCCACCCGGCAGCGGCTGGACCGTGTATCCCCCGCCGCGCCGCTCGGCGACGTGCGCGGGGCGGAACTCGCGCAGCCCGCCCGGGGAGGTGATGGTCTCCAGCAGGTGCGCGCGGACGCTCGGCCGGAACACGGGCTCCGCCCCGGCCAGCAGGTTGATCGCCGGGCGGGCCAGCACCTCGAAGCCGATCAGCGCCGAGCCGGGCTCACCGGGAAGACACACCACCGGCACCTCCTCGGCGCCGACGGTACCGAATCCGAGCGCGGTGCCGGGATAGAGCGCCACCTCGGTGAAGGTGACCGGGCCGGCCCGGCCACCCTCCCTCCTGGACAGGATGCGCCGGACCATGTCACCGGGGCCGGTGCCGGTGCCTCCGGTGGTGATGATCAGGTCGGCCCGCAGGGTCTGGTCCTCCAGCAGGCCGCGCAGCCCCTCCGGGTCGTCGTCGCAGATGCCCACCCGGTACGCCAGCGCGCCCACCTCGGCCGCGGCGGCGGTCAGCGCGTGCGAGTTGGCGTCCACCACCTGGCCGGGCTGGCTGCCCCGGCCGACGTCGACGAGTTCGTCGCCGGTGGCCACGATGACCACCCGCGGGCTGGGCCGGACCACCACGTGTCCGATCCCGGTGGCGGCGAGGACGGCGACCAGCGCCGGGGAGACGTACGTGCCGGCGCGGGCGAGCAGGGTGCCGGCGGGTAGTTCCTCACCGGCGCGGCGGACGCCGTACCCGCGCTTGGGGGTCCGGAAGATCTCCACCGCGGCCATGCCCTGGTCGGTCCACTCGACCGGGACGACCACGTCCGCGGCCACCGGCAGCGGCGCCCCGGCGGCGACCGAGAAGCACGAGCCCGGGGTGAGCCGGACCGGTCGCCAACTCGCCGCGCCCAGGTCGCCGACGACGTTCAACCGCACGGTACGGCCGCCCGACCCCCCGGAGGGGGCCGGGCCGTAGCCGACGAGGTCCTCCCAGCGGGCCGCGTACCCGTCCACCGCCGCCTGGTCGAAGGCGGGAAACGAGTGCGGCGCGACGACGTCCTCGGCGAGGACGTTGCCGTGCGCCTGGGTGAGGTCGAGGTCGAGCGGAGGCAGCGCGCGCAACCTGCGCAGCACACTGCCCAGGTAGTCGGCGAGCGGCGTCAACTCGTTCGCGGCCGCCTCGGCGTCGGCCGTCGCTGTCATGTATTAGGACCGCCCGACGCGTCGGAGTTGACGAACTCGGCCAGCCACTTGCGGAACTCACCGCCGATGTCGTCGCGCTCGACGGCGATCTGCACCACCGTCTGGAGGTAGCCCAGCGGCATGCCGGTGTCGTAGCGGGTGCCCCGGTAGACGATGGCGTGCACCGGCACGCCCTCGTTGCGCAGCAGTTCCATCGCGTCGGTCAGCTGGATCTCGCCGCCGCTGCCCGGCTCGGTGCGGCGGATCGCGTCGAAGATCCGGCCCGGCAGCACGTACCGGCCGAGGACGGCGAGGTTGCTCGGCGCGTCCTCCGGCTTCGGCTTCTCCACCATGCCGGTCACCTTGACCACCTCGCCGATGTCGGTCAGCTCCGACTCGGCCGGCGCGACCGAGGCGATGCCGTACCGGCTGGTCTCGGCCGGGTCCACCTCGAAGAAGGCCAGCACCACACCGCCGGTGCGCGCCTGGAGTTCCAGCATGGCCGGCAGCAGCGGCTGGTCGAGCTTGACGAACTCGTCGCCGAGCAGCACCGCGAAGGGCTCGTCGCCGACGTGCGACGCGGCGTACCCGACGGCGTGGCCGAGGCCGAGCTGCTCCGGCTGGCGGCGGGTGTGGATCTCGGCCAGCTCGGTGGTGCGCTGGACGGCGGCCAGCAGCTCCGGCTTCTTCGCGAGCCGTTCCTCCAGGTCGGGCCGGCGGTCGAAGTGGTCCACCATGGCCGTCTTGTTGCGCCCGGTGATCAGCAGTACGTCGGTGAGCCCCGCCTGGGCGGCCTCCTCGACGATGTACTGCAGGACCGGACGGTCGACGACCGGCAGCAGTTCCTTGGG
This sequence comes from Micromonospora sp. CPCC 206171, assembly GCF_036906755.1. NCBI lineage: Bacteria > Bacillati > Actinomycetota > Actinomycetes > Micromonosporales > Micromonosporaceae > Micromonospora > Micromonospora sp. CPCC 206171. The sequence continues at coordinate 354,593 of NZ_JBAKHT010000003.1, forward strand.
CACCGCCTTCGTCGCCGGCAGGAACCGGGTGGCCAGGCCGGCGGCCGGGATGACGGCCTTGACCGCACGGGGACGGCCGGTCGCGGCGGCCGTCGAGGGGTTCGCTGAGTGCTCCGACATGTCGCGAGACTATCGGCCACGGCTCTGCCGCGGCGGGTGAGGACCGGAAGACGCGCCGCCGGTAGCCGGCTGTGTCACACCCGGAGCGGGCGCCGGGACTGCGGCGACCTGCCGGCTCGAACCCTCCGCCGCGCTGACGGCCACCGGCCCGGCGCGCGGCAGCTCGTCGTCCGGGCTGACCGCGCCGGCCGGCACCGGGATCTCCTCGGTCACCGCGTCGGGGCGCAGCCCGGTCACCCGGTAACCGTCCCGCCCGGCGGCCTTGGCCGCGTACAACGCCTCGTCGGCGGCGTCGAGCACCTGCTGGCCGGTGCTGGCGTGGTCGGGGTAGACGGCGATGCCGATGGAGACGGTCACCGTGATCGCCACGTGCTCGTCCACCACGATCGGGGTGTTCCGCACGGCCGCGCCCAACCGCTCGGCGACGATCGCCGCGCCCCGGGCGTCGGTCTCCGGCAGCAGCACCACGAACTCCTCGCCGCCCTGCCGGAACGCCAGGTCGACCTCGCGGATCTCGCCGCGTACCCGGCGGGCGAACTCGGCCAGCACGACGTCGCCGGCGGTGTGCCCGTACGTGTCGTTGACCCGCTTGAACCGGTCCACGTCCAGGGCGAGGATGCTGAGCATCCGCCCGAACCGGCTGGCCCGCTCCACCTCGCGGCGCAGCGACTCGCGCAGGTAGCGGTAGTTCCACAGCCCGGTCAGCGGGTCGGTCAGCGAGAGCCGTTGCGCCTCCTCGTGCACCCGGACGTTCTCCACCGCGACCGCCGCGTGGCCGGCGAAGGTGCGCAGGGTGGCCAGGTCGTCGTCGTCGAACTCCGCGCCGCCCAGCCGGTCGTAGAGGGCCAGCACCCCGACCGCCGGCTCCCGGCCCGCCGGCTTCCGGCCCGCCGGTTCAGCGCTGCCGGGCGCGGCGAAGGGCACCGCCACGTACGTCTCGCAGTGCGGCTCCCCCGCCGGCGCCTCGGCCGGCTCGACCCGCCCGCGCTGCGGCTCCCCGGTGGCGGCGACCGCGCCGATCACCCCGGCGCCGACCGGCACCCGCAGCGGTTCGGCGTCCGGCACCCGGCCCTCCAGCCCCTCGGCGCACTGCCCCACCAGCACGCCGTCCGGGTCGAGCAGCAGCACCGCCCCGGCCCGCGCCCCGGTCGCCGCGAGCGCGCTGTGCAGGATCACCCGCAGGATGCGTTGCAGGTCGTGGGTGCTGGCCAGGGTGTCGCCGAGCACCGCCAGGTGCCCGCGCAACTGGTCCCGGCTGCTGGTCAGCGCGGCCACGTAGCTGGCCGTCTCCCGGGTCATCCGGTTGAACGCGCCGGCCAGCCGGCCGATCTCGTCCCGGCTGCGCACCGGCACCCGCGCGGTCAGGTCGCCGCGGGCCACCCGGTCCACCGCGCCGGCCAGCTCGACCAGTGGCCGGGTGGTCACCCGGGCCAGCCGCCAGGCGGCCAGCACGGCCAGCACGGCGGCGAGGAGCACCGCGCCGACCAGCACGGCGGGCAGCCCGGCCGGCTGCTCGCCCGGGACGGAGAGGACCAGCGGCAGCGGCTGCCCGGGGCTCGGGCCGAGGCGGCGTACGTACCTGCCGTCGGGGGTCTCGGTGACCCGGTCGCCGTCGACGGTGCTCGCGGCGGCGAGCACGGCCTCGCGTACCCGGTTGGACTCGGTGGTGTGGGTGACCCGGTCGGGGGCGGCGGGGCCGTCGAGCAGGGTGACCGCGACGCCGGTGGCGGCGGCCAGCCGGGCGACGAAGGCCGGGTCGACCACCTGGGCGGCGGCGACGGTGCCGAGCGCGACGCCGGCCGGGTCGCGCAGGTCCACCCGGGCGCTGAGCGCCCGGACCGGCCCGGCAGCGGTCCGGTCGCCGGAGCAGTCCTGCCAGGGCGTCGGGGGCGCGCCGGGGGTGGCGTAGGTCGTGGCACCGGCGACGTCGGTGACCAGGACCGCGCCGGCCAGCCCCCGGCTGACCACCTGGGTGGCGGCGCCGGCGCGGGCGGCGGGATCGGTGCGCAGCGCGACCGCGTCGGCGGCGGCCCGGAGTTGCTGGCAGAGGGCGTCCACCGAGGTACGCACGGTCGAGGCGGCGAGCCCGAGGCGTTCGGTGGAGCGGCTGCGGTCGACGGCCGCGAGGGTGGTGCCGACGAAGACCGCTCCGAGCAGCACCGGGCCGAGCACCACCGCGAGGAAGGCCGCCGTCAACCGCCCGCGTAGCGTCAAGCTTCCCCCCGGAAGTTCCGCGCCCGTTCCTGCGATGCTGACACAGAGCAACCGGAAGAGGCGGTTTGCGCAAGGGAGTGTTGCGTGCCCGAATTTCCTGATGGAGCGCATGAGGCCAAACGCGAGACGCGGGTCGCGCTGCTCGCCCACCGCCGGGCGCTGACCGCGCCGCAGCGGGCCGAAGCCGCCGCGCGCGTCCGGGCCGAGCTGGTGGATCTGGTACGCCGGCTGCGCCCGCGCCGGATGACCGGGTACGTGCCGGTGGGCTCCGAGCCGGGCGGGCCGGAGCTGCCGGAGGCGCTGCGCGCGGCGCTGCCCGACCGGGCCGAGCTGCTGCTGCCGGTGCTCCGCGACGACCTGGACCTCGACTGGGCGGCGTACGAGGGGCCCGACTCGCTGGTGGCGGCCGGGCGCGGCATGCGGGAGCCGGCCGGCCCCCGGCTGGGCCGGGCCGCGATCGGCGAGGCGGAGCTGGTGGTGGTGCCGGCGCTCGCGGTGGACCATCGTGGCCTGCGCCTGGGGCGCGGCGGCGGCTCGTACGACCGGGCGCTGGCCCGGGTGCCGGGAAGAGTCCTGATCGTGGCGCTGTTGCACGACGGTGAGCTGGTCGAGGCACTGCCCGCCCAGCCGCACGACCGCCCGGTGCACGCCGTCATCACCCCGTCGGGCGGTCTGCGTACGCTGACCGACGCGCCCGGTGTCGATCCCCCCACGTCCGCTGGACGAACTCGGGCCCGATGACGCACCATTGGCACTCGAAACCGTCGAGTGCCAACCGGCCGTACCAGATCCGGAGGAGAACGTGCCCACGTACCAGTACGCCTGCACCGCGTGCGGCCACCAGCTCGAGGCGGTGCAGTCCTTCTCTGACGAGCCGCTGACCGAGTGCCCCGCGTGCGAGGGGCGGCTGCGCAAGGTCTTCAACTCCGTTGGTGTCGTGTTCAAGGGCTCCGGCTTCTACCGCACCGACTCCCGTACCTCCGGCTCGGAGAGCAAGACCGGCAGCACCGCCCCGAAGCCGGCGAAGCCGGACAGCGGCTCCTCGTCGGGCAGCGGGTCGTCGGGCACCTCGTCCAACGGCGGCAGCACGTCGGGCTCGTCGAACGGCGGGTCGGCCAAGGCCGCAGCCAGCACCTCCGCCTCCTCCTGATCTCGAACGCCACCGCCCCCGCCGCCCTGTTCGGGCCGCGGGGGCGTTTGGCGTACGCGCTCCCCTCGCCCGGTCTGGTGTGCGGTCCTCGCTTGATCAGGCGCCGCCCGGTGGCCGGGGCGACGAGCCAGGCTCGGCTCTCCTGAGGTGGCGCGTCCCGGGCCGCGGACATCTGGCCGGCTTGCCGACCCCGTGCGGCGCTGTGGAGCTGATGACGCAAACGACGCAGCCTGGCGGGGTCGGGGTTGGGCAGCTCGCACCGTCCGGGCTGACCTTCGTTAGCAGGTCGAGCGCCGCTTCGGGCGTTGTCCACAGGCCTGCCGGTTGTCCACAGGCCGGTGCACATGGCGCTCCGGCGTCCGATCCTGCCGCCTAGCGTGCTGTCGGAGCGCCGCGACGGCGCCGGACGGCGAGGCGAGGGTCGGCGGTTGGCCCTCGGGATGCGGGGCGGCCCGGCGGCAGGCACGCGCTGGGTTCCGAAGGCGGCTCGACGGCGAGGTGGGAGGTGGGCGGCATGGCTGGTGGTGGCCCGGACGGGAGGGACTCGCTGCGCCCGGTGCGCTGGCTCCGCCGGCCCGGCGGCGGCACGCTGCTGCGCCTCGGGCTGGTCGCTGCCCTGCTGGGCCTCGCGGTGGTCGTCCTCGACTGGTCCGGCGGCTGTCCCACTCCGGCTCCGCCGGGCTCCTCGGCTGACGGCGCGATCGCCGGAGGCACACCGGCCGCATCAGGCGGCGGGCTCGGGTCAGCGGGTGACCTGTCGGGTGGGGAGTCGCCGAATTCAGGCGTGCCGGTGGCGGGGCCGCCGACCGAAGGTGGCCGGCCGGGAGCGGAGCCGCCGACGGAAGGTGGCCGGCCGGAAGCGGAGCCGCCGACCGGAGGCGGTTGGCCGGGGGCGGGGCCGTCGACCGAGGGTGGGCGGTCAGGGGCGGGGCCGTCGACCGGAGGTGGTCGGCCGGGCGCGCTGCCGCTGCCGAGCGGGTCGGTGGGCGTACCGGTGCGGCTGGCCGAACCCGCCGCGCTCGCCGTGCTGCGGCCGGGAGCCCGGGTCGACCTGCTGGTCGTACCGGCCGGCCGGACGCCGGTGGCGGCCGACCTGGTGGCCTCCGGAGCACTGGTGCTCGACGTGGTGGGCGGGGACGCCGTCGACGGATCCTCGGCCCTCTACCTGGCGCTCCGCCCGGACCAGGCACAACGTGCCGTCGGCCAACCGGAGGGAAGTCGCTTCGCCGTCGTGGTGCGCGGCTGAGCCAGCCTGCCCGCACCCACGCACGGCCCTGACGGGATGTGCGCTGCCGCACAGGCTGCTGCCGCTCTCCACCAGCTTCGCCGGCGGTCACACGTCCGACCCCGGCGGCCCGGCGGCCCGGCGGCCCGGCGGCCCGGCGGCCCGGCGGAAGAAGGCTGGTCAGTCCCAGTGCGGCGGGCGCTCGGCGAGCAGCCAGTCGTCGTTGCCGCCGATGCGCTCACCCCAACCGTGGTCGGTGTCGTCCACCGTCTGCTCGGGCAGCACCACGAAATCCTCGCTGAGATCGACGGCGCGGTCGTCGTCGCGCACGTCCGGATCCTCGATGCTCACGAGCGGCAACACTATCCCAGCCCAGCCCCATCCTGGCGGCCACACGTGGACCAGGACGGCGAGCGGTGCGGCCGCCCGGCCTCATCCACCAGACGAGCCTGACCCGGGACTGCGCCCTCCCGCAGCTCGGCTGCGACCCACATCAGTCCCGGTCGCCGCTGTCACCGGCGCCGACCGGTCGCCGCGTCGGGCGGCCGAGCGCTTCCCGCGTTGGTAGCGTCGGACGGCGTGACGACGCCCAGCGGTGCCAGCTCCGAGGACGAGTTCTGGCGACGGCCGCCCGAGCAGGCCCAGTCGACGGCATCCGACACCGGCCGGACGACCCCCGGCACCGACGGTGCGACGTTCGGCGAGCCCCCCTTCGGCCGCACCCCGGCAGCGGGGCCACAGCCCTTCGAGCCGGCCACCGACACCACCGCGCCGACCAACGGCGTGGCGGGTGTCGGCGCCCCCGCCGCACCGACCTCGCCGTCACCGTGGGCCGCCCCGACGGACGTACCCCCGGCACCGGTCCCCGGGCAGGCGACCGCGCGGCCGGGCTACGCCGGTCCGCCACCGACCACCCCGCCGCCGCCCGGGTGGCGACCGCCGGTGCACCTTCAGGCCACGCCGCCGCGGGCGCTGCCGCCGCAGGACATGGAGGCCATGGACGCGGCGGAGCAGCGCGCGCAGCGGGTCACCTACGCCGTCGGCGGGGTGGCCGGGGCGGTGTTGCTGGTGCTGCTCTGTCTGCTCTGCTCCCGGGCGCTCTTCTGAGGCGGACGACGGTCAGAGGGTGTTGCCCCAGACCGACTGGGCGCCCGTGTCGCCGGTCAGTACGACGTAGATCAGCGCGAACACCCCCAGCACCACGATGACGCCGCTGAGCAGCCAGTTGACCCAGGACGGCAGGCGCGGGGTACGCACCCGGTCGCTGGTCAGCGCCAGCAGCACCAGGGCCGCCACGGCGAGCCCGACGGTGAGCCAGAGCGTCGTGTCGCCGTACTCGGAATGCTCCTCGATCTTGGCGAGCAACTGGGGCGGGTAGTTCTTGCCCTTCAGGAACTCCTCGAACGCCTCGCCGGACTCGGTGGCCACCCAGGCGATCACCGGCGTCACCACGGAGAGGATCGCCACCGCCCAGGCGAGCCGGGGGCGCCAGCGGGGCACCAGCCCGTACGCGGAGGCGAGCAGCGCCAGCAGCGGAACGAACACCACCGCCGCGTGGATCACCAGGATGTGGCCCGGCAGGCCGTTGATCTCCTTGAACACCGACACCTCCGACGATGGCTGCGGTTGGCCGCGAAAGCGTACGACGACCGACTCGTCGCAGCACGCCCCCGATCGGACACACGCGGTGTCAGCCGATGCGGTTCACCGGCCACGACAAGCTGTTGAGCTGTGGCCGGTGCCACGTGCCGCCGGGTTCACTTGTCGACCCGGTGACCCCGTGCTGTCATTGCCACATGTCCAGTGGTGAGGAGTTGCTCCGGTCGAGGGGCCTGCGGGTCACCCGGCCACGCCTCGCCGTCCTGGACGTGCTGGCCGCCGGCGGCCACCTGGAGGTCGACGAGATCACCCGCCGGGTACGCGAACGCCTCGACTCGGTCTCCACCCAGGCGGTGTACGACGTCCTCGGCGCGCTCTCCCGCGCCGGCCTGTCCCGCCGGATCGAGCCGGCCGGCAGTCCCGCCCGCTACGAGGCCCGGGTCGGCGACAACCATCACCACGTGGTGTGCCGGGGCTGCGGCGAGATCGCCGACATCGACTGTGCCGTCGGAGACGCCCCCTGCCTCGACGCGAGCACCGCCCACGGCTTCCAGGTCGACGAGGCGGAAGTGACCTTCTGGGGGCTCTGCCCCACCTGCCAGGCCCGCCGCTCCGCCGACGCCTGACCGGAGCCGCCGCGTCGACGATCACCGCGGTGGACCGGGTAACCCGACGACCCGGTCGCACCCGAGCGTCCCGTGGCACTCTTGGGCGGTGGACTCCGACGACATCGGCCTCTTCGGTCCGCGATCGGTCACCTGGAAGGTGCACGCCGAGCCGGTCCTGATCGTCGCCGGCCTGCGCTCCCTCTACCTGCAGGCGCTGCATCCGCGGGCGATGGCCGGCGTGGCGCAGAACAGCAACTACCGCACCGACGCGTGGGGCCGGCTGGTCAGGACCGCCACGTACGTCGGCACCGTCATCTACGGCACCACCGCCGAGGCGGAGGCGGCCGGTCGGCGGTTGCGTGGCCTGCACGCCCGGATGCGCGCCACCGACCCGGTGACCGGCGAGGAGTTCCGGATCGACGACCCGGCGCTGCTGCGCTGGGTGCACGTCACCGAGGTCGAGTCGTTCGTCAGCACCGCCCGCCGGGCCGGGCTGTCGCTGACCGACGCCGAGGTGGACGGCTACTACGCCGAGCAGCGGCGCGCCGCTGTGCTGGTCGGGCTCGACCCGGCCGAGGTCCCCGGCAGCGCCGCCGAGGTCGCCGACTACTACCGGGCGGTACGGCCCGAGCTGCGGATGACCAGGGAGGCGGCCGAGACCGCCCTGTTCCTGACCGCGCCGCCGATCCCGTGGAAGCTGAGCCTGCCGGCTCGGCTGGGCCTGAGCCTCGGGCCGCCCCGCTGGGCGTACCTGGGGATCGCCGGCACCGCGCTCGGCCTGCTGCCGCCCTGGGCGCTTCGGTTGTACGGCGGCCTGGGGCTGCCCACCACCGCGCTCTCGGCCGACCTGGGCGTCCGCGCGCTGCGCCTCGCCCTGGCCGCGCTGCCCCGCGACTGGCGCGAGGGCCCGATGCAGCAGGCGGCCAAGGAACGCGCCGCCCGGCTCGCCGCCACGGCCGCCTGACCGCCTTCCCGCCTCAGCTCCCGCCGCCCGCCACCGCGGGGGTGTCGGCGTCGGGTGCGGCCGGCCGGTCCATCGCCGCCCACGGCTCGCGGCCGGGCACCTGCGACCCCACCGGGCAGCTGCGGCGGTAGTCGCACCAGCCGCAGCGCGGCCCGGCCACCGGCGGGAACGCCTCGTCGGGGTCGGCCCCGTCGGCGACCGCCCGCTCAGCGGCCATGATGTCGCGCGCGGTGTCCTCGGCACGGCTGAGCTGCCGGGCCAGCGACTCCGTGGTGTGGTCGTGCGCGGCGACCGTCCCGGTGGGCAGGTGGTGCAGCTCCACCCGGCGGCACGGCCGGCGGAACGTCCGCTCGGCGGCGTACGCGTACAGCGCCAGCGCCTGCGAGCCCCGCGCGTCGTCGGTGTCCAGCCCGGTGCGGCCGGTCTTGTAGTCGACGATGACCAGCTCGGGCCCGTCCGGCCCGGGTCGGGAGTCGATCCGGTCGGCGCGGCCGTTGAAGGCCAGCACCGCCGTCCGGACGGCGACCACCCGCTCCACGCCGAGCGGGTCGGCGCCCGGCTCCAGCGTCTCGACGTACGCCTCCAGCCAGCCGAGCGCCCGCCGGTAGGCCTGCCGCTCCTGCTCGTCGTCGCGGTAGCCCTCACGCACCCAGGTGCCCTTGAGCAGCCCGGCCAGCGCCTCCGACCGGCGTCGCTCCGGGGTGAGCGCGTACCAGTTCTTCAGGGCGGTGTGCACGCTGGCGCCGAGCGAGTTGTGCGCCCACGGCGGCCCCTTGGGCGGGGCGGGCCGGTCGACGTAGGAGTAGCGGTAGCGGCGGGGGCAGTCCTCGTACGCGCCGAGTTTGCTGGGGGTGCAGACGAAGAGCCGCTCCGGCATGCCCTCGAAGCCCAACTGCTCGGCCTGCTCGGCGCGGCGTCGGGGGGTGCCCGCGGATCGTCCGGCGGAGGAGGCTCGTCGCACGGGTCCGATCCTGCCACCCGGGTCCGACACCGCCACGCTCGCACCGCCGCCGCCCGGGCGGGGGCCGGGCGCCGGTCAGGTCATGTTCACGTACTGGGTGACGAACGCGGCGACCGCGTCGGCGATGAGCTGCACGGCGATGGCGGCCAGCAGCAGGCCGGCGATCCGGGTCAGCACCTCGATGCCGCCGGGGCGCAGGATCTTGACGATGCCGCCGGAGAAGCGCAGCACGATCCAGACCGCGATCATCACGGCGACGATCGCGGCGGCGATCGCGGAGTGGTCGTCGAGGCCGTCGGCCTGCTGCACGAAGAGCATGGTCGCCACGATGGCGCCCGGACCGGCCAGCAGCGGCGTGCCCAGCGGCACCAGCGCGATGTTCGAGGTGACCTGCTGGCTGGGGTCGTCGGCCTTGCCGGTCAGCAGTTCCAGCGCGACCAGCACCAGCAGCAGGCCGCCGGCCGCCTGCAACGCCGGCAGGTCCACGTGCAGGTAGTCGAGGAGCGTCTGACCGGCCACCGCGAAGATCACGATCACGCCGAGCGCCAACGCGACCGCCTGCCAGGCGGCCCGGTTGCGGTCGCGCGCGGTCAGCGGCCCGGTCAGGGCGAGGAAGATGGGCATCATGCCCGGCGGGTCGACGATTACCAGCAGGGTCACGAAGACCTCACCGAAGAGCTTGAGATCCACCGGCTTACCGTAGTCGGGCCGCTGTGGACGGAAACGCGGATCACCCGGAAGCGACCCCGGTCACCCCGGAGGCCGCCGCGACGATCCGCTCGTACGCCTCCGGCGCGGTGGTGTGCGCGCCCAGCCGGACGGTCTTGTGCGTGCCGTGGAAGTCCGACGAGCCGGTCACCAGCAGGCCCAGCTCGGCAGCGAGCGCGCGCACGTGCGCGGCCTCGGCCGGGGAGTGGTCCTCGTGGTCGGCCTCCAGGCCGGCCAGCCCGGCCGCGGCCAGCTCGACGATCAGCTCGTCCGGCACGATCCGGCCCCGCCGGGTCGCCCGGGGGTGGGCGAAGACCGGTACGCCCCCGGCCGCCCGGATCAGCTCGACCGCCCGGAACACGTCCACGTCCTCCTTCGGCAGCCGGTAGCGCTCACCCAGCCAGTCCGCCCCGAACGCCTCGGTGGTGGTGGCGACCAGGCCGGCCCGGATGAGCGCCGCGGCGATGTGCGGCCGGCCGACCGTCCCGCCGCCGGCCGCGGCCATGATCTCCGGCCAGCTGATGTCGATCCCGTCGGCGCGCAGCAGCTCGACGATCCGCTCGCCGCGCACCTCGCGGGCGAGCCGCACCCGGGCCAGCTCGGCGACGAGCTCCGGGTGGTCCGGATCGAAGAGGTACGCGAGCAGGTGCAGCGGCACGGCCGGCTCGACCCCGTGCCACCGGCAGGAGATCTCCGCGCCCCGGATCAGGGTGAGACCGGGGGGCAGCGCCCGCACCGCGGCGTCCCAACCGGCGGTGGTGTCGTGGTCGGTGATGGCGACGACGTCCAGCCCGGCGTCGGCGGCGGCGCGGACCAGCTCGGCCGGGCTCAGCGTGCCGTCGCTGGCGGTGGAGTGGGTGTGCAGGTCGATCGCCGGGCGCGAGATCACGCTCCGACGCTACCGCCCGGCCGTCAGGAGACGCCGGCCACCACGACCGGGCGCTCCCCCGAGGTGACCCCGCTCAGCATCGTGGTGGAGGCCCGTCCCCCGGCCAGGACCTTGTCGGGGTCGACCCGCGCCAGCGCCCCGCCCCGGTCGACGTACGCGGCCGTCGTGGCGCCGTTCCAGGCCACGTCGCCGCTGATCGTCGGGCCGGCGGCCCGGGCGGCGTGGCCCGGTTCCGGGCCGGTGAGGTCGACCAGGAGCGCGCCGTCGGTCCCGCCGGTACGGCCGTTGACCAGCAGCCACCGACCGTCGGGCGAGACGGCCCCGAGGCCGTCCCCGGCCAGCGGCGCCGCGCAGCCGGTGGCGGTCGGCGCGAGATCGGCCGGGTCGAGCACCGCCAGGCAGGACCGGCCCGGGTTCCCGTCGGCGGGCACCCGCCCGACGGGCCGGCCGTCGGGCAGTGCGCCGTAGACGTCGAGGACCCGGCGGTCGCCGTCGGGCAGCGGACCGGCGGCGGGCCGCCACAGCAGGTGGCCGCCGGTGCGGGAGCGCACCAGGACGCGGTCGCCGATGAAGCGGACCGGCGCGGCGCCGTGCGCGGCGGTCGTGCCGGCGGTGGCGAGAAGCCGGTTGGCGATCAGGCCGGCCGCGAAGAGCCCGTCGCCGTCCCGCCAGGCGACCTGCCGGCCGTCCGGGCTGAGCACGACCGCTTCGGCACCGGCCAGCAGCACCTGCGGGGCGTCGCCGGACGGCACGACCCAGAGGGTGCGTCCGGCCGGGGTGGGTGCCCCCACCACCAGCCAGCCGCTGTGCTCGGGCAGCCGCTGGGCCCGTTCGACCGGGCCGATGCCCAGGTCGTACCGCTTTCCCTCGGCGGTGACCAGCGCACCGCCGACGATCAGTTCGACCTCTCCCTCGGCGCGTGGGGCCGGTGGATCGGGGGCGACCGGCCAGGCGGCCGCGGTGGCGCCGCCGCGCGGGTCGCCGAGCACCACGGTGGGCGTGGTGGAGCGGCCGGGGTGGCCTCCGAGTTGCGCCATCCCGGCGGTCACCGCCGCCGTGGCGACCGCGGCCAGCGACAGCCCGGTCAGGGTCCGCCGGTGGCGGACCCGCCGGGCCCGGCCGATGGCCAGCCCCGCCGGATCGGCGGCCATCGGCGGAGGCACGGCGACCCGGCGGGAGAAGGTCTCCCGCAGCGCCCGCTCCAGGTCGTCCTGCGTCACAGCCATTGGACGCTCCGGGCCGCCGGTCTGGTTGTCCCGGGCGGCCGGGGTCGGCTTCACCGGGTCTCCGCCGGGACGGCCGCCCGGGGGCGGACGGCACCGGGCGCGGGCAGTTCGGGCCGCCGACCCGCTCCGGCGGGCACGTCCCGGACGGCGCCGCGGGCCTCGGCCGGGCGGGGCGACGGGATGGTCGCGCCGCTCCCGGCCGTCCGCCCCGGTCGCCCGGCCTGCGGGGCACGCCGTGGGCCGGCCGGTTCCGGGGGTACGACCGCAGCCGCCCCGGACGACGCGGGCCGCCCTTCGGTCGGGGTCGCCGTCTCCGGCAGTTCCCGGGCCGCCTCCTCGCCGAGTCGACGGCGCAGGGTGGCCAGCGCACGGGAGGTCTGGCTCTTCACCGTGCCGGGCGAGATCTCCAGCAGCGCGGCGGTCTGCGCCTCCGACATGTCCTCGTAGAAGCGCAGGACCAGCACGGCCCGCTGCCGGGCGGGCAGCGCGGTCAGGTGCCGCCACAGCACGTCCCGGTCGAGCTGCTGCTCGATCTCGTCGGCCCCGGCCCGCTCGGGCAGCACCTCGGTGGGGCGTTCACCGTGCCAGCGCCGCCGCCACCAACTGGTCGAGGTGTTGACCATGACCCGCCGGGCGTACGGCTCGATCGCCTCGATCCCGCCGAGCCGCTTGCAGGCCAGGTACGTCTTGGTCAGCGCGGTCTGGAGCAGGTCCTCGGCGGTGGCCCAGTCCCCCGCCAGCAGGTACGCGGTGCGCAGCAGGGCACTGGAGCGCGCCGCGACGAAGTCGCGGAACTCCTCCTCGAGCGGGTCCCGCTCGGCCACGCGTCACCTCCGCACCCGTTGCTGCAGGTAGGGTGCCATGGCCGAGGCGGCGGGGTCGACGGCGAAAGGTTCGCAGTTCCTCCGATGAACGGACGAAAAGCTTCAGGCGCCGTCGTCGGCCTTGGCCTCGTCGGCCTCCTTGCCCAGCCGCGCCTCGACCGCCTGCGGCTCGTACATCTCCTCGACCACACGCAGGTAGAGCTCGTTCGGGTTGGGCAGGTTCTTGATCTCCCGCAGCGCCTGCTCCTGGCCCGCCGACTCCAGCACGAAGGTGCCGTAGTTGAGCGCGCGCCCGGTCGGGGTCTGCTCGTACTTCATGTCGGTGACCCGGACCAGCGGCATCATGGCGACCCGGCGGGTGATGATGCCGTTGACGACCATGACCCGTTTGTTGGTGAGGATGAAGCGGTCGTACCACCAGTCGGCGACCCGCCAGGCGACCCAGCCCATCACCGCGAACCAGAGCAGCACCGCGACGGTGGTGAGGGCGCCGACGTCCTGCCCGGCGAGGAAGCCGGAGAGGTAGCCGAGGATGAAGGTCGCGGCGATGCCGACGACGATCGGGGTGGCGAGGTGGATCCAGTGCCGCTTCCACTCGCCGCGGTAGCGCTCGGTGGGGAAGAGGTAGCGGGCGACCAGTGAGCTGGGCTCGTCCTCCAGGGGCAGCACCCGCCGGGGACCCATCGGCATGCCGGAGGCGTCCACCCGCAGCCCGGCCAACTCCTCCTCGGAGATGGTGGCCTGCTGGTAGCCGGCCTCCGGGTCGCGCGCCCAGGTCCGCCCGGAGCGGCCCTCACCGGCGTATCCGGGCCCCTCGCCGTAGCCGATGTCGTCCGAAAGGGACGGACCGTCGCCCAGGCCCGGGCCGGAGCCGTAACCCGGACCGTCGTCGGGACGGAACCGCGGGATCGGCTCGGTGTCCCGCTCCCGGCGCTCCCGGTCGGGATCGTCGGGATCGAAGGGGGGTCCGGAGGGGCTGCCCATGGGCGGTCAGGCGACGAGGCTGGTGAAGAAGTCGCCGAAACCCTGGGCGATGTCCATGATGCCGCCGCCGAGCGACTTGAAGACGTCCGCGGCGGAGTTCGGCCGGTAGGCGACGAAGAAGATCAAGAATGCGACGCCGGCCCAGGTGAGGACCTTCTTGACCATAGCGGGCCATCCTCTCGCGCGGGGCCGGGTCCGTTTACCGCAGCGGCACCCAGAGTATCAGTATGGTGTCGTACAGTGAATATCTGCGTCCGTTCCCTGACATGTCCGTCAGGGCGGTCAGGCCCTGCCGTGCAGGTTGGGTGACGGTGCGCCGTACACGAGCTCGGGCGGTGTCCACTCGGAAAGGTCGTGCAGGACGACGTCTTCCGCGAGGAGGTGACCCGCGCTCGCCGGCCAGGCTATCGCATGCAGCCACATTCCCCGAGCCTCGCCCGCGTACGCGCTTCGATCCGCGGCCGAATTCACCAGCCACAGTGGAGTCGGGTGGCCACCGACCTTGATCCGAGCCGGCTCGACGTGCTCCGGGTGGCCGAGCCCGGGGCCGGGGCCGGTGAGCGCCGCCGCGAGTTCGGGCCCCGGGTCCGGCCCGGACACCCCGGCGAAGCGGGCGCCCAGCCCGACGCCCGGCTCCTCGGCCACCAGCAGCAGTTCGGCCGGTCCCCCGCCCAGCGGCGCCGGACCGGCGCAGGCGACCGCCGTGGCCCGTACGCCGGAGGGGTCGTCCCCGGCCCAGCCGACCCCGGTGACCGTCCAACCCTGCGGCAGCGGCCACGGACACCAGAGCGGCACCCGGGGCCGCTCGGCCTTCTCGTCGGCGACGACGCGGTCGACCACGCTCGCCATGATCTCGGCTCCGATGTGCTCCGGTACGTGCAGCGGCGCGACCGGGCCGCACCGCGCGCACCGCGACTCGGGGTGCATCAGGTCGGGGAGCCGGACCTGACCGGCGCACCTCGGACAACTCACCACGACACTCACATCCCCACCGTGGCCCCCTGCCAGCGGCCCGTCAAGCGGAGCGGCCGTTTCCCTCCGGCGAGCCTCGGGCGGCCTCAGCCGGGCGGCGGGCCGGCGTGGGCGCGGATCCAGGCGTGCATGGCGATGCCGCTGGCCACGCCGGCGTTGATCGACCGGGTCGAGCCGTACTGGGCGATGGAGAAGAGCTGGTCACAGGCGGCGCGGGCCGGGTCGGACAGGCCCGGTCCCTCCTGGCCGAAGAGGAGCACGCAGCGGCGGGGCAGCGTGGTGGTCTCCAGCGGCCGGGAGCCGGGCAGGTTGTCGATGCCCACCACCGGCAGGTCCCGCCCGGCGGCCCAGGCGACGAACTCCTCGATCGTCGGGTGGTGCCGGACGTGCTGGTAGCGGTCGGTCACCATGGCGCCGCGCCGGTTCCACCGGCGCAGCCCGACGATGTGCACCTCGGCGGCGAGGAAGGCGTTGGCGTTGCGGACCACCGTGCCGATGTTGAAGTCGTGCTGCCAGTTCTCGATCGCCACATGGAAGTCGTGCCGGCGCTCGTCCAGGTCGGCGACGACGGCCTCGCGCCGCCAGTACCGGTAGCGGTCGACCACGTTGCGCCGGTCGCCGGCGGCGAGCAACTCCGGGTCGTAGCGCGGGTCGTCCGGCGGGTCGCCGGGCCACGGTCCGACACCCACGTCGAGCTGGTCCTCGGTCACGGTCACAAGAGGGTACGGCCGGCCGGGGCAACGCCGGACGCCACCCCGGTCACCGCAGCCCCAGGGCACCACCGAGCCGGTCCAGCAACCGTCGGTCGGCGGGACCGGGCGGATCGCCGGCCCGGCAGACCCGGGCGGCCACCGACTCCACCCACTGCCGGTACGCGGCCGAGTCGGCCGGGTCGGCCCGCCGGCCGAGTACGCGTACCGCGGCCCGGCAGGCGGCGAGGAGGTCGACCAGGTCGGCGAGCCGGTCGGTCTGGGCCGGCGCGCCGTCGTGGCGGGCGTAGATGGCGGTGACGACGGCGCGCACCAGGTCACTGTCGGAGGCCCGTCCGGCGGCCACGGCGTCGAGCCCGGCGAGCCCGGCGGCGACGCCGCGGGGCGGGCGGCCGGGGGTGGGGGAGGCGGCGGCCACGAGCACCCGGCCGGGCAGGGTGGTGAGCAGGTCCCACTCGGCGGCGGAGTAGACGGCGGTGGTCAGCGGTGCGGCACGGCGTCCGGCAGAGGGCGGCTCTCCGGCGAGGGAGTGGCTCATCTCAGACCTCCGGCGTCAGCATATGCCCCGGATCGCGAAAAGGGCCCCTTCCCAACCAGAACACGGTGGGAAGGGGCCCCGTCGAGGCTGCGGTCAGCGGGGCTCGGGGAAGCTCGGCCGTTCCGGGTCGACGCCGTCCGGCACCGCCGCGGCGGCGTACTCCTTCTTGGGGACCATGACCTTGCGCCGGAAGACGCAGACCAGGGTGCCGTCCTGGTTGTAGCCGCGGGTCTCCACCGCGACGACGCCCCGGTCCGGCTTCGACCCGGACTCGCGCTTGTCCAGCACGGTGGTCTCGCCGTAGATGGTGTCGCCGTGGAAGGTCGGCGCGACGTGCCGCAGCGACTCCACCTCGAGATTGGCGATCGCCTTACCGCTGACGTCCGGTACGGACATACCGAGGAGCAGCGAGTAGATGTAGTTGCCGACCACCACGTTGCGCTTGAACTGGCTCGCCGACTCGGCGTAGTGCGCGTCCATGTGCAGCGGGTGGTGGTTCATGGTGAGCAGGCAGAAGAGGTGGTCGTCGTACTCGGTCACGGTCTTGCCGGGCCAGTGCCGGTAGACCGCGCCGACCTCGAACTCCTCGAAGTAGCGGCCGAACTGCATCCTTGTCCCCTTCGACGGGCGGCGATGGAGTTCGGCACAGCATGCCTTACCGGTGGTTAAGGCGATGACGGGGGCGGAGGCCGAGTGGAAATGTCACACCGGGCGCATCCGGGGGGAGACGCAATGAGCGGCGGGGCCCTCCCCGGCACCCGCCGCCCACGCTCTGATGCTTGAGATTCTGCCGTACGAGGTGGACACATCGACAGAGACGGACGTCACATTTACCCTTTTGTGACATCACTGTGAGTAGTCGACGGCACCGTGCTACGCGATCTCTAGCGGCGCAATCACCCCTTGTCAAGGCTGAAGTTACCGATTCGTACCGGAGGGTGACGCGGATCTCCTTGGAAACGCTCCCATCACGGGAGGTGACGCAAGTGCGCAGTGCATTTGCGTTCCGCAGCGCGGGATCGACAGATGCGGTTCGATGGGTTGCCCGACCGCCGGCCGGCGCCACCCGGGACCGCGCCGGTTTCGGCCCGCCCGGGTCGGGAATTCAACCAGGGCTGCCCTGGTTCTACGGGACGAAAAAGCAATCCGCTGATCGGAGAGTGCAATGGCAACGGTTGAGCTGACCACGGCCAACTTCGACGAGGTGACCGGGAGCGACGGCATCGTTCTGGTCGACTTCTGGGCCGAGTGGTGCGGCCCGTGCAAGCGGTTCGCCCCGGTCTACGAGCGCTCCTCGGAGAAGCACCCGGACATCGTCTTCGGCAAGGTCGACACCGAGGCGCAGCAGGAGCTCGGCGCGAAGTTCGACATCCGCTCCATCCCGACGATCATGGCGATCCGGGACGGCGTGATCGTCTTCGCCCAGCCGGGCGCGCTGCCCGAGTCGGCGCTGGAGAACCTGATCGAGCAGGTCCAGGCCCTCGACATGGACGACGTACGCAAGCAGCTGGCCGACCACAAGCACTGAGCACCACCCACGACGGCCGGGCCCCAGCAGGGGGTCCGGCCGTCGGCGTACCCGCCGACACGCAGGGCCGGCGGTGGACCGCGCAGGGACACCGTCGTGACGTCCCGATCCCGTATCGTCACGACCCGATGGAGACGTTGACCCCCCGCGGCCGCGCGGTCCGGCTGGGCGCGACCGCGCTCGGCCTGGCCCTGCTGCTCACCGGCACCCTCTGGGGGGTCGACGATCACTTCCCGTTCGGGCCGTTCCGGATGTACTCCACGTCGGAGCCACCGAACGCGCCCGCCCCCGACACCCGGGTGGAGGGCGTCGACCGCACCGGCGCGGTGATCGCGCTGGGCCAGGACGCCACCGGCATCCGCCGCGCCGAGATCGAGGGCCAGCAGGACCGCTACGCCGCCGACCCGACGCTGCTGCGGCAGGTCGCCGACGCGTACGCCGAACGCCACCCCGGCGCGCCGGAACTGGTCGAGGTCCGCATCGTGATCCGCTGGTACGGCATCCACCAGGGCCGGCCCACCGGACGGTGGACCGACGAGACCACGGTGCGCTGGCGGGAGGCACGGTGACCCGCTGGCTGACCGAGGCGGTCCCCCGCGGCCGGGTGGCCGCCTTCCGCACCCTGATCTACCTCTTCGTCGCCGCCGACCTGGTCGTCTTCACCCCGTGGGTACGCACCCGGGTCGACGTCCCGGGCGAGCTCTACCAGCCGTTGCTGATCGGCCGGCTGCTCCCGCTACCCACCCCGACCCCCACCATGGTCGCGGCCATCTTCTGGACGCTGCTGCCACTGGCCCTGCTCGCCGCGACCGGCCGCGCGCCCCGGCTGCTCGGCTGGTCGGTCTTCGCGCTCTACTTCGAGTGGATGATCATCGCGATGAGCTACGGGAAGGTCGACCACGACCGGATCGGGCTCCTCGTCGCGCTGGCCGCCCTGCCCACCGCCGGCCGCGCCCGGCACGGCGACCCGACCCGCACCGAGGCCGGCGGCTGGGCGCTGCGGGTCACCCAGATCGCCGTGATCTGCACGTATTTCCTCGCCGCCTGGGCCAAGCTGCGCTTCGGCGGGCCGGACTGGGCGACCGGCTCGGTGCTCGCCCGGGCCATCATCCGGCGCGGCACCGATTTCGCCGACCTGATCGCGCAGGTGCCGTACCTGCTGATCGTCGCCCAGTTCGGCATCCTCGCCTTCGAGTTCCTCAGCCCCGTGGTGTTCCTGCTGCCGGAGCGCTGGCGGGCGGCCACGGTCGGCTTCTTCTACTCGTTCCACCTGGTGACCATCGCGACGATCACCATCTCGTTCGCGCCGCACCTGGTGGCGATGACGAGCTTCCTGCCGCTGGAGCGGATCAGGCCGGTGGTGTGGGCCCGCCGGCTGATCACCCGTCGGCGCGACGGCACCGCGCCGTCCGACCTGGCGCGGAAGGACCTGGGGCCGGCGTCCGCACCGGACGACGTACCCGCTGCGGCGCCGCCGGTGCCCGGCCCGGCACCGGCGGTCGGGCCGGCGACGCCGTAGCCCGGCGGCGGGTCAGGCGTCGGTGGTGGGGCGGCCGCTCGGGCCGTACAGGCGCTCCCGCGCCTCCTGGGGCAGCGCGCAGGCGGCGGTGCCGCCGGGAAGCCGATGCCGGTTGCGGGCCACCCAGCGGTACGCGGGCCAGGCCGCGCGGCGGACCGGCGGGACGCGCAGCCCCGCGCCGGCCACCCGCCAGAGCGGACCGCTGTCGCCGAGCAGCCGGGCGATGGCGTCGGGCCCGGCGGCGCGGGAGCCGTCCGCGCCGACCCACTGGACCGCCTCCTCGCACTCGGCCTCGGTCAGCCCGAGCGCGGCGAGGTCGGCGAACTGCCACGGCACCACCCGGGCGCCGGTCGGGATGCGCCGCTCGATGAACTCGGCGCACCGGGTGCAGAACGCGCAGTCCCCGTCGTAGACGAAGGTCGACCTCTCCATCGCTCCATCCTCCACCCGCCGCCCGGCGGGCGGGAGCCGGTGTCCGGCGGGTCACTTGCACTCTCCTCGTACACATGTTCGAATGAGGGTCATGCGCTGGGAGAACCTCTCCGCTCCCCCGGACGAGGGGCATCCCGACGGGTCAGCGCCAGCGACTCCACCCCTGCCGCTGGCGCTGCCCGGCGCGATCGCCCGCACCTTCGACACCCCCGGCTTCGCCGGCATGACCTTCTACGAGGTGCGGGCCAGGTCGATCATCAACAAGGTGCCCGGCGCGTCCCGCGTCCCGTTCGAGTGGACGATCAACCCGTACCGGGGATGCAGCCATGCATGTGTGTACTGCATCTCGGGTGAAACCCCGATCCTGATGGCGGACGGTCGCACGAAGCCGATCAGCGAGTTGGAGCCGGGCGACCGGATCTACGGCACCGCCCAAGAGGGGGCCTACCGCCGCTACGTCGTGACCACCGTCCTCGACAAGTGGTCGACGACGAAGCCCGCCTACCGCGTCACCCTGGAGGACGGCACCTCGCTGATCGCCAGCGGTGACCACCGCTTCCTGTCCGAGCGGGGTTGGAAGTACGTCACGGGAGCGATGAACGGCCGCGGGCAGCGCCCGTACCTGACCACCAACAACCGCCTGATCGGCACCGGCCGCTTCGCGACCGGCCCCAAGGAGTCCGCCGACTACCGCCGTGGCTACCTCTGCGGCATGGTGCGGGGAGACGCCCACCTCGGCACCCACAGCTATTCCTACGGGACCGTGCACCAGTTCCGATTGGCGCTGATCGACGACGAAGCGTTGCGAAGGACGGAGCGCTACCTCAGCGAGGCTGATGTCGAGACACATCGCTTCTCCTTCTCAGCGGTCACGCGCAACCGGCAGGCGATGGCCGGCATCCGCACGTCGAAGCGGCGGCACGTCCAAATGATCAGCGACCTGATCCGATGGCCCGCGGACCCGACCGACGACTGGCGGCTCGGCTTCCTCGCCGGCATCTTCGACGCGGAGGGAAGCTGCAGCCGGGGCGCACTGAGGATCAGCAACGGCGACGACACGATCATCGAACAGACGGCGGCGGCCCTGAGCCGCTTCGGCTTCAGGGCCGTGCTCGAGGATCCAGGGCGACCGAACCGCGTCAGGCAACTGCGCCTGACCGGCGGTCTGCCGGAGCGGCTCCGCTTCTTCCATCTGACCGATCCCGCCATCAGCCGCAAGCGGTCGATCGAGGGAGCCGCGCTGAAGTGTCAGGCCCGGCTCAGGGTGACGAGCATCGAGGCACTCGGGCTGGAGCTTCCGCTCTGGGACATCACCACCGGCACCGGCGACTTCATCGCCAACGGCGTGGTGAGCCACAACTGCTTCGCGCGCAACACCCACACCTACCTGGACCTCGACGCGGGTGCGGACTTCGACCGCAAGGTGATCGTCAAGGTCAACGCCGGCGAGCTGGTCCGGCGGGAGCTGGCGGCCCCGCGTTGGCGCGGCGCGCACATCGCGATGGGCACCAACGTGGACTGCTACCAGCGGGCCGAGGGGCGGTACGGGTTGATGCCGCCGATCATCGAGGCGCTGCGCGACTTCGCCAACCCGTTCTCCATCCTGACCAAGGGCACGCTGATCCTGCGGGACCTGCCGCTGCTGCGCCAGGCCGCCGAGGTGACCCGGGTGGGCGTCTCGTACTCGGTGGGGTTCGTCGACGAGGCGCTGTGGCGGGCGGTCGAGCCGGGCACCCCGAGCCCGCGCCGGCGACTCGACGCGGTGCGCGCACTCACCGACGCGGGTTTCGAGGTCGGCGTGCTGATGGCGCCGATCCTGCCCGGGCTCAGCGACAGCGACGAGTCGATCGACGCGACGGTGGCGGCGGTGGCGGCGGCCGGGGCGGCCAGCGTGACCCCGATGGCGCTGCACCTCCGACCCGGCGCCCGCGAGTGGTACGCGCACTGGCTGGCCCGGGAGTTCCCGCACCTGGTGCCGCGTTACCGCGAGCTCTACCGGGCAGGCGCGTACGCGCCGCAGGCGTACCAGCGGGAGTTGACCGCGCGGGTGCGGATCGCGGCGCGCCGGCACGGGCTGCACCGGGGCGAGCGAGGCGACAACCGGCGGCTGCCGGCCCCCGAGGCACCGCCCGCCGCCGAGCAACTGTCGCTGCTGTAGTCGGCGGGCCACCGCCCCGGTGAGGTTAGAGTCGGCGGGTGCGTACCGCTCAGCAGATCCTCGCCGACTCGGCCGTGATCGCCGTCGTGGGCGCGTCCCGCGACCCCCGTAAGGCCGCCCACAGCGTGCCGTTGCAGATGCAGCGGTACGGCTGGCGGATCATCCCGGTCAACCCGACGGTCGACGAACTCTTCGGCGAGCGGGCGTACGCGTCGCTGGCCGACATCCCGCACCCGGTCGATCTGGTGGACGTGTTCCGGCCGGCGTCGGACGCCGTGCAGGTGGTCCGGGACGCCGCGGCGATCGGCGCGCCGGCGGTGTGGCTGCAACTGGGCATCGTCTCGGCGCAGGCGCGGCGGATCGCCGAGGAGGCGGGCATGGACTACGTCGAGGACCGCTGCCTGATCGTGGAGCGCGCCGCCGCCGGGCTGACCCGGCTGGGCTGAGCGGCCGGGTTCGGTCGGCCAGCCCGTGCTGGCGGCCGGACCGTACCCTGCGCCCATGCCTCTGCTGCGGACGCCGCGCCTGCCCCCGGCCCGGGACGGGCTCAGGTCGCGCCGCCTGCTCTCCCTGGCCGTCGCCGCGGTGGTCGCGGTGGCGGTGGCCACGCCGCTGCTGGCGCTGTCCCGGTCCGCGACCTTCGACGGCTTCGCCTGCGTCGCCTGGCTGATGTTCGGCCTGCACCAACTGGGACGGCGCTGGTGGCCGCGGCGGAACGGCCGGCTGACCTGGACGGCCCGGGTGGCCGGCCGGGACGCGGTCGAGCCCGGACTGGTGGCCCGCCGGTCGCTGGCCGGCTGGACGGATCTCCTGGCGGACCTGACCCTGGTGACCGGGCCGGCGTTGGTGATCACCTCGTGGTTCCCGAGCGATCGGGAGTGGGGCCGGATCGTCCGGACACTGCTGGTCCTCGGCGCGGCGGCGGCGGTGGGACGGATCGCCTACCAGGAGGCGCGGTTCACCGGCCGGTTGGCGCTGACCGCCGGCGGGATCCGCTACGGCAGCCAGTCCTACGACTGGTCCAACATCGACCGGGTCAGCCTGCACAAGCGGGACGGCCGGCTGAACGGGGTACGGCTGCGACCGGTCCGGTGGCCGTCGCTGGAGCCGGCGCCGGTGGTCGGCGGTCGGGACACCGCGGTGCCCGAGCAGCGGCTCGCCGCCGCGATCGAGGAGTACCGGTCCCGCCCGTACGTGCTGGCGGGCGGGCCGGTCACCGCCCCGGAGCCGGCTGCCGAGCCGGCCGGACGGTGACCGGCGCACCGCCTCAGAGCTTGTACTCCTTGAGCAGGCCGCGGGAGATGATGGTCTTCTGGATCTCCGAGGTGCCCTCGCCGATGAGCAGGAAGGGTGCCTCCCGCATCAGCCGCTCGATCTCGTACTCCTTGGAGTAGCCGTAGCCACCGTGGATGCGGAACGCCTCCTGGACGACCTCGGCGCAGTACTCCGAGGCGAGCAGCTTGGCCATGCCGGCCTCGACGTCGTTGCGCTGGCCGGCGTCCTTGAGTCGGGCGGCGTTGACCATCAGCGCGTGGGCGGCCTCGATCTTGGTGCCCATCTCGGCGAGCTTGAAAGCGATGGCCTGGTGCTTGGCGAGCGGCTGGCCGAAGGTGCGGCGCTGCTGGGCGTACTGGACAGCCAGCTCGAAGGCGCGGATGGAGATGCCGCAGGCCCGGGCGGCCACGTTCACCCGGCCGACCTCGATGCCGTCCATCATCTGG
This sequence comes from Micromonospora sp. CPCC 206171, assembly GCF_036906755.1. Taxonomy (NCBI): domain Bacteria; kingdom Bacillati; phylum Actinomycetota; class Actinomycetes; order Micromonosporales; family Micromonosporaceae; genus Micromonospora; species Micromonospora sp. CPCC 206171. The sequence goes on from NZ_JBAKHT010000003.1 coordinate 377,643, forward strand.
TAGAAGCCGCGGCCGACCTGGTCCGCGCCGCCGAGGACGGCGGACGCGGGGACGGTGACGCCGTCGAGCACCATCTCGGTGGTCTCGACGCCCTTGTAGCCCATCTTGTCGATCTTGCCGGGGATGGTCAGGCCGGGCGCGGTCTCGCCGAAGCCGGGCTCCTTCTCCAGCAGGAAGGTGCTCATGTTGCCGTAGACCGACTCGGCGCCGGTGTCGGTCTTGACCAGGGTGGCCACCACCGACGAGTACGCCCCGTTGGTCAGCCACATCTTCTGGCCGTTGAGGACGTAGTTGTCGCCCTGCCGGACGGCCCTGGACTTGATGGCCGAGACGTCCGAACCGGTCTCCGGTTCTGACATCGAGAACGCGCCGCGCACCTCGCCGGTGGCCATCTTCGGCAGCAGCCGGGCCTTCTGCTCGGCGGAGCCGTGCTGGGAGATCAGGTACGCCACGATGAAGTGGGTGTTGACGATGCCGGAGATCGACATCCAGCCCCGCGACAGCTGCTCGACCACCAGCGCGTAGGTCAGCAGGGACTCGCCCAGGCCGCCGTACTCCTCGTCGATGGTGAGACCGAACAGGCCCATCTCCCGCATCCCGTCGAGGATGTCGGTCGGGTACTCGTCGGCGTGCTCCAGCCGCTGCGCGTGCGGAATGATCTCCTTGTCGGCGAACTCCCGGACGGTTTCCAGGATCGACCGCTGCACGTCGGTCAGGCCGGGCGTCTGGGCGAGTCTGGCCATCTCAGCCTCCGGGGGATCGGCGCATTACTCATGGGTAACTGAACGCTCGGTCAGTATCGGCCCCGGGACCGTCGAGGCCAAGGTGACCAGTCCACACAACCGCTGTGAAAAGGTTCACCGCTGCGGGTAGCGTCCGCAAGAGAGAGGCGCTGTGACCTGCGGCGGAGGAGGCGAACGGACGTGAGTCATCCACCACCCGGCGAGCCGGAGCAGCCGCCGTCGCCGTACGAGCAGCCGGGCCAGCCCTCCGGGCTGCCCCAGTGGGGCCAGCAGCCCGAACAGCAACAGTGGGGCCGGCAACCGGACCAGCCGCAGTGGGGCCAGCAGCCGAATCAGCCGCAGTGGGGGCAGCCGCAGGAGCACCAGCAGTGGGCGCAGCAGCCGGCGTACCCGCCGCAGGGCCCGTACGGCCAGTACGGCCCGCCACCGGGAGGCGGCGGCGGGCCGAACACCATGGCGATCCTGTCGCTGGTCTTCGCCTTCGTCTTCGCCCCGGCCGGGATCGTCCTCGGCCACCTGGCGAAGCGGCAGATCCGGCGGACCGGCGAGGACGGTGACCAGCTCGCCACCTGGGGGCTGATCCTCAGCTACGTCTTCACCGCGATCGGCCTGCTCGTCTGCTGCGGCTGGATCGGCCTCGCCATCTGGGCCAACTCCGACGGCGGCGGCACCTACAACTGACCTCGGCGGGGTCAGCGGAACTGCGCCTCACGGACGCTGTTGCCGCCGTCCACCACCAGCATCTGCCCGGTGATGTAGGACGCGGCCGGCGAGCAGAGGAAGGCGATGGCGGCGGCCACCTCGTCGGGGGTGCCGGGGCGCCCGACCGGGGTGCCCATCCCCTGCTTGATCTCGGCCACCGTCGAGGCCGCCGTGTAGATGGTGCCCGGGGCCACCGAGTTCACGGTCACCCCGTCGGCGATCATCTCCATCGCCAGGGCGCGGGTCAGCCCGACCACGCCGGCCTTGGCCGCCGCGTACGCCGCCTCGGTGGGCAGCGCGTTCACCGGCCCGGCGGTGGCCGCCAGGTTCACGATCCGCCCCCAGCCCCGCTCGGCCATCCCACCGATGAAGGCGCGGCTGCACAGGAACGCGGTGGTCAGGTTCCGGTCGATCTCGCCGCGCCACTCGTCGTAGCTGAGCTGGGCCACCGGGCGCAGCACCTCGGGGCTGGCCCGGCTGGCCAGGCCCGCGTTGTTGACCAGCACCTCGACGTCGCCGAGCTGCTCGGCCACCGCGTCGGCGAGCGCGCCGACCTCGGACTCGTCGGTGAGGTCGGCGACGAAGCCGGTCACGCCCAGCTCGCCGGCCCGTTCGTGGATCCGCCGGGTGGTGGAGACGATCGCCACCCGGGCGCCCAGGTCGGCCAGCCGGCGCGCGGTCGCGTACCCGATGCCGTCGGGGCTGCCCGCACCGGTGACCAGGGCGACCCGCCCGTCCAACCGCATGGTGACCGGTTCGGCCACCGGCACCGGCTCGTCCTGGTCGTCCGGCCCGGCCGTGGCGACGGCGCGGGTGCGCCGGGCCAGGCCGGGGCGGCTCACGTCCCGCCTCGGTCGGCTGCCGGAACGGTCGGCACCACGCGCGTCGATAGCCATGCCGAGATCCTGCCCGCTCGCGACGTCCCGGGCAACGCGGCACCACGGGGACCTCGGGTTTGTCCGGTCATGACTACCCTGACGGCGCACCCACACGCGACGGAGAGACCTGATGACCTATCCCCCACCGCCCGGCGGCGGCTGGAGCAACCCGGCCGGCGACCCGACACAGCCGGTCAGCGGCCAACCGATCCCGGCGCAGCCGACGGGCCGGGACCCGTACGCCCCGCCGGACCCGTACGCCGCCGCCGTGCCGCCGCAGGCGGCGCCGGTCGATCCGTACCAGCCGCACGGCTACCCGCCCCCGACCGGCTACCCCGGGTACGGCTACCCGCCCGCCCCGCAGACCAACGGTCTGGCCATCGCCGCGATGGTCGTCTCGATCCTCGGCGCGCTCGGCCTCTGCGGCTACGGGCTCGGCGGCTGGATCGGGCTCATCGGCGCGATCCTCGGCCACGTGTCCCGCAAGCAGATCCGCGAGCGGGGTGAAGGCGGCGAGGGCTTCGCCACCGCCGGCATCATCGTGGGCTGGATCGCCACCGTGATCGCGCTGCTGGCCACCATCGCCATCGTGGTGTTCTTCGTCTGGCTGGCGAACCAGGACCCGTCGACCTACGACAGCAGCACCTACTGACCGGTGCCGCCGCCCCGGTCGCCCGGGGCGGCGGCGTACGGCTCACTCGGAGGGCGGGGTGAAGCTGGAGGTGCGGGTCATCCCGGCGGCGCGCCCCTTGGCGGCGATCACCAGGGCCATCTTGCGGGACGCCTCGTCGATCATCTCGTCGCCGAGCATCACCGCCCCGAGCTTGCCGCCGGCCTCCGAGGTGTAGTGCTCGTACGCGTCGAGGATCAGCTCGGCGTGGTCGTAGTCGGCCTGGGCCGGCTGGTAGACCTCGTTGGCGGCGTCGATCTGGCCGGGGTGCAGCACCCACTTGCCGTCGAAGCCCAGCGCCGCGGAGCGCTTGGCCACCTCGCGGAACGCGTCGACGTCGCGGATCTGCAGGAACGGGCCGTCGATGGCCTGCTTGTCGTGCATCCGGGCGGCCATCAGGATCCGCATCAGGATGTAGTGGTAGGGGTCGCCCGGGTAGTCCGGGATCAGCGCGCCGACCACCAGCGACTTCATGTTGATCGAGGCCATGAAGTCGGCCGGGCCGAAGATGATGGTCTCCACCCGGGGCGAGGCGGCGGCGATGGCGTCGACGTTGACCAGGCCGGCGGCGTTCTCGATCTGCGCCTCGATGCCGATCCGGCCGACCTCCAGGCCCAGGGTCTTCTCGATCTGGGTCAGCGTCAGGTCCAGCCACTGCACCTGGGCGGCGTTCTGCACCTTCGGCAGCATGATGCAGTCGAGGTTCGCGCCGGCGCCCTCGACCACCTCGATGACGTCCCGGTAGGTCCACGGGGTGGTCAGGTCGTTGACCCGGACCACCCGGGTCTTGCCGGCCCAGTCGCCCTCGTTGAGCGCGGCGACGATGTTCTTGCGGGCGTCCGGCTTGGCCAGCGGGGCGACCGCGTCCTCCAGGTCGAGGAAGACCTGGTCGGCGGGGAGGCCCTGGGCCTTGCCGAGCATCTTCACGCTGGAACCCGGCACGGCGAGGCAGGACCGGCGGGGGCGACCGACTGCGGCCATAGGATGCGCTCCTTCCAGCGTCCGGCGGGCACGCCGACGCCACCTGGATGACGAGAACGAGAACTTAACGATCCCAAAGGGCGTTGTGACGCCACGGTAACCTCGTGCCGTGACCGGGGTGAATGGACCTGTGGAAGATCTCACTGGCCGCCGGACCGTGGTGGTGACCGGGGCCAGCTCCGGCATCGGCCTGGCCGCCGCGACGGCCCTGGCCCGCCGGGGCGACCGGGTCGTGCTGGTCGGGCGGGACCCGGCCCGGCTCCAGGCGGCCGGCGACCGGGTACGCGAGGCCTGCGGCGAGCGCCCCGAGCTGTTCCGCGCCGACTTCGCGGTGCTCGACGACGTACGCGGGCTCGCCGAGCGGCTACGGGCCGCGTACGACCGGATCGACGTGCTGGCCAACAACGCCGGGGCGATCGTGCTGGAACCGCTCACCACCGTGGACGGCTTCGAACTCTCGATGCAGGCCAACCACCTGGCCCCGTTCCTGCTGAGCAACCTGCTGGCCGACCGGGTCGGCCGGATGGTGGTGACGGCCTCCGGCGCGCACCGCAGCGGGGCGCTCGACCCGGACGACCTGAACGCCACGCTGCACCCGTACCGGCCGGTCCGCGCGTACGGCACCAGCAAGCAGGCGAACATCCTGTTCACCGCGGAGGCGGCCCGGCGCTGGCCGGACGTCCGGTCGTACTGCTTCCACCCCGGCGTGGTGCGGACCCGGTTCGGGGCGGACAGCCGGCTGGTCGCCCTCGGCATGCGGCTGCTGCCGTTCCGCAGCCCGGAGCGGGGCGCGGAGACGCTGGTCTGGCTGGCCAACCAGGATCCGTCCCGGCTGGTCGACGGCGCCTACTACGCCGACCGGAAGCTGCGCCGGCCGCTGCGCAAGGCAGCCGACCCACAGCTCGCCGCCCGGCTCTGGACGGCCAGCGCCGAGGCCGTCGGCCTCGACGGATGAGCGCGCCGGGCGAGGGCCTGCTCCTGGTGGCGGTGGTCGACCTGGCACCCGACGCCGTCGACGCCGGCCACCGGTACGAGGACGCCGTGCTCGGGCTGCTCGGCCGGCACGGCGGACGGCTGGAACGGCGGTGGCACAGCACCGACGACCGGACCGAGGTGCACCTCATCCGGTTCGCCTCGCGGGCCGGGCTGGCGGGGTTCCTGGCCGACCCGGACCGGCTGGCCCAGCGGGCCGCGATCGGCGACGCGGCACCGACCACCCGGGTGATCGAGGTCCACGACCGCTGACCGCCCGGCGGTCACTCGCTGAGGTGCACCGGGACGCTGGTGACCACCACCCCCGACAGCGGCCGCAACGCGCGGCGCAGCCGCTGCTCGGTCCGGCTGTGCAGCGGGCGGTGCCAGCTCCGGCGCAGCACCACCTCCGGCACGATCACGGTCAGCACCAGCTCCGGCCCGCTGTCGTGCAGCGCCTCCAGGTAGTGCGCCAGCGGCCCGATCACCGCCCGGTACGGCGACACGATGGTCTCCAGCCGCACGTGGTCCCCCCAGGCCCTCCACTGCTCACGGAACCGGTCCGCCTCCGCCTCCTCCGGCGCGATGTGCACCGCCAGCGTCGGCTGGCCCAGCGACACCGCGTACGCCAGGGCGCGCAGCGACGCCCGGTTGAGCCGGGCCATCGGGACCACCACCAGGTGGCGTACCTGTTGGGGCAGTTCCTCGCCCTCGGCGGGCCCGGCGGCGACGGGCGCGACCGGCGGCGGGTGCAGGGCCAGCGCGGCGTGCAGGTTCCGGTAGTGCCGGTGCACCCGGTGGAAGAGCAGCACCAGCAGCGGTACGGCGATCACCACCACCCAGGCGCCCTCGGTGAACTTGGCGACCGCCGCGGTGACGAGCACCAGCCCGGAGAGCGTGGCGCCGACCGCGTTGACCGCCAGCCGGCGCCGCCAGCCGGCCGCGCGCCGGCGGCGCCAGTGCACCACCATCCCGGCCTGGGAGAGGGTGAAGGCGAGGAACACCCCGACCGCGTAGAGCGGAATCAGCGCCTCGGTGTACCCGCCGAAGGCGACGAAGACCAGCGCGGCGGTCGCGGCGAGGGCGACCAGGCCGTTGCTGAAGGCCAGCCGGTCCCCCATGTGCAGGAAGCGGCGCGGCGCGTGGCCGGCCCGGGCCATGAAGAACAGCAGCCGGGGGAAGTCGTTGAAGGCGGTGTTCGCCGCCAGCATCAGGATCAGCGCGGTGGCGGCCTGGATCAGGCCGTACCAGGGGCCGGTCGGAAAGGTGCTGCGGGCGAGCTGGGACAGCAGCGTCTGGTCCGCCCTCGGCACCAGGCCGGCCAGGTGGAACAGCAGGGTGAGCGCGGCGAAGAGCAGCACCAGCATCGCCACCATCCAGCCGAGCGTGGTGCGGGCGTTGCGCCACTCCGACGGGCGGAACGCCGGGACCGCGTTGGAAACCGCCTCGATGCCGGTCATCGACACCGCGCCCGAGGCGAAGGCCCGCAGCACCAGCAGCAGGCCGAGCCCCTCGACCGCCGGCACCGCCGGCGGCGGCACCGGCGTGAAGCCGCGCCCGGCCACCCGCAGGTAGCCGACCACCAGCAACGCCAGCAGGGCGACCACGAAGGCGTACGTGGGGAGCACGAAGATGTTGCCGGCGGTCCGGACCCCGCGCAGGTTCCCGGCGAGCAGCACCGCGATCACCAGCACCCCGAGCGGGACGGCGAACGGCGCCAGCCCGGGCAGCGCCGAGGTGACCGCGTGCACCCCGGCGGCCACCGAGACCGCCACGGTCAGCACGTAGTCGAGGATCAGCCCGGCCGCGGCGGTCAGCCCCGCCCCGGCGCCCAGGTTGTCCCCCGCGACGATGTACGACCCCGCGCCGTGCGGGTAGGCGTGGATGGTCTGCCGGTAGGAGACGCCGACGGCGATCATGAGCACCACCAGCGCGGCGGCCAGCGGCAGGGAGAGCCCCAACGCCGCGCTGCCGGCCAGCACCAGCACGGCCAGCATCGCCTCCGGCCCGTACGCCACCGAACTGAGCAGGTCGGAGGAGAGCACCGGCAGCGCCACCAGCTTGCGCATCCGCTCGTAGAGCACCGCCGCGCTGGACAGCGGCGGCCCGAAAACGGCCCGGCGCAGCCGGGTCAGCGCCCGGCCGAACCGGGTGCCGGGCAGGTTGGCCGGTTCGGTGGCGACCAGTTCGTCCGGCTGCTCCCGGCGGAACATGGCGATCGGGGCCAGCCGGCCGAAACGGGTCGGGGTGGGGTGTCCCCCGCGCCGACCGAGGGTCGGGTCGATCGGCAGCTCACCGGGATGGTCGGCGCGCCAGCGCTCACCGATCCGGCGCAGGGTGCCCAGCTCCTCCGGGGCGAGCGGCGGGAACTCGGCCGACGGGGTGACGACGGTGCCGCTGTCGGCCTCGTCCTCGTCGCCCGGTCGCCGCGCCATCTCGCCACACCTCCCCCCGCACTCTCACGCTCCGACGGCGGTCGTGGCGGTGGAATCGGCGTTCTCCCGCGAACCGCCCAGCGGGTGGGCAACCGGCGGTGGGCCGAGCGGGCCGGTCCGGGGCAGGCCGGGCGGCCTCGGCGCCGGGCCGCTGGCCGGCCGGCGGGGACGGGGCGACCCGGCGTCAGGCCGCCGGCGGGGCGGCGTCGGCGGGGACCGGGGCCGGTTCGGGGCGGCGGCCGGCGCGGGCGCCACCGAGCACCACCACGGCCACCCCGACCAGCAGCAGGGCCAGCCCGGGCAGGGCGAGCGGGCGGGGCAGCTGGCCGAGCCAGACCCAGCCGATCAGGGCGGCACCGGGCGCCTCCAGCAGGATCAGCACGCTGACCGTGGTGGCCGAGACGCGGCGCAGGGCGTAGTTGAACATCGAGTGCCCGAGCAACTGGGCACCGGCGACCAGACCGAGGATGGCCAGCCAGGTGGCGGAGTCGTACCCGCGCAGTCGCACGCCGCCGACCAGGCACACCACCAGCAGGATCAGCGCGCACACCCCGTAACAGATGGTGGTGTAGGTGGCGGTGCTGATGGTGGCCCGGGCGCGCTCGCCGAACGCGGTGTAGACCGCGGCGAACAGGCCGCCGGTGATCGCCAGCAGGTCACCGGCGAAGGCCCGCCCGGAGACGGCGACGTCCGCGCCGGTGGCGAGCACCGCGCCCGTCACGGCCACCGCGATGCCGACCCAGACGGCGTACGGCAGGTGGCGGCCCTGCCAGCGGGCGATCAGCCCCTGCCAGACCGGCTGGGTGGCGCCGAGCGCGGTCGCCGCCGCGACCGAGGTGAGCTGCGCGCTCGGCATCCAGGTGGCGAAGTGGGCGGCCAGCGCCACGCCGGAGAGCACGCAGTACCAGCCCTCCCGCCGGCCCGCACCCACGGTCAGCGCCCGGACCTCGGCCCGGCGGCGGGCCAGCGAGAACGGGCCGAGCACGGCGACCGAGAGCAGGTTGCGCCAGAATGCGACGGCCAGCGCCGGGGCCGCGGCGAAGGCGATCAGCGGGGCGGAGGAGGAGACGGCGGCGACGGCGAGCGCGAGGACGCCGACGGTCAGCGGGTCCACCGTCGGCCGGTGCGGGCTGGGAGGCACGGGGAGCAATACTCACACACCTTCGGTCACCACTGAGCGTCAACGCTCCGTTACGATCATGCGCGTCCGCGCCGGCGATCCCTCGACGTCCGGAGGCGCTTTCCCATGCCCAGGTACCCCGCGGTGCTGTTCGACTTCTTCGGCACCCTGACCCGCTGCGTCCAGCGCGGCCCGGCCCACGAAACCACCGCCGAGCTGCTCGGCTGTCCCGTCGACACGCTCGCCGCAGTCCTCGACCGCACCTTCTACCAGCGGGCCAGCGGCCGGCACGGCAACGCCGAGGCGACGCTGCGCTGGGTCTGCGCCCAGGCCGGCGTCCACCCCTCCGACGACGCCGTCCGGGCGGCGGTGGCCTCCCGGCACCGGGCGGTACGCGCCGACACCCGGCTGCGCGACGACGCGGTACCCGCGCTCGCCGCGCTGCGGGAGCGGGGCGTCCGCACCGGGGTGGTCAGCGACTGCACCCACGAGCTGCCGGCGTTCCTGCCGCAGCTGGCCGTCGCCCCGCTGCTCGACGCGCGGATCTTCTCCGTCCACCTCGGCCGGTGCAAGCCGGACCCGGCGCTCTACCTGGCCGCCTGCCGTCGGCTCGACGTGCGACCCGAGGACTGCCTCTACGTCGGTGACGGCGGCAGCCGGGAGCTGACCGGCGCGCAGCGGGCGGGGATGACCGCCGTGCGGCTGGCCGCCCCCGACCTGGCCGGGCACCTGGTCTTCGACGCCGAACCGGACTGGGACGGCCTGGTCGTCGGTTCGCTGAGCGAGGTGGTCGAGCTGGTCGACGCGGTGCCGGTGGGTTGCTGAGCGCCGGGCCGCCGGCTCAGCGGCGGCGGACCTTGTGCAGGCGGAACGGTTTCCGGGTGGGACGCACGGCGGGGGTCTCGCGCGGCACCTCGGCCAGCGAGCCGGCCGGCAGGTCCGTGCCGGCGTCCGGTGCGCCGGCCGGGGCGAGCCGGGTCAGCGCGCAGCCGTCGGCCGCCCAGCGGGCCACCAGGTCGGCGGTGGGCCCGGGCGCGTTCAGCCGCTTCGCCGCCACCAGCGGGGCGGAGGTCTCCCACGCCTCGGTGCCCGGCGCCAACCGGATCACCCGGGCCGGCCAGGTCACGATCCGCCCGCCGTGGTCGCCGCGCAGGGTCACCCGCGCCTGCGCCGCCTCGGCCAGCCCGGGCGCGGACTGCTCGCCCGGCCCGCTGACCACGAAGAGCGACCCCTCCAGCGGTACGCACCACAGCGCCAGCGCCGGGCCGTCGCCGACACTCACCCAGGCCACGGCGGCCTTCTTCATCGCCTCGTCGACCAGGGGCGTCGACACCGGGGCGTCCACCTCGTCCGTCACACCGGAATCCTCTCGTACGTGGGGCGTGCGGTCACCGGTCAACCGACGAACGGCGGGACCAGGATCTCGCCCCGGGCCACCGCCATGACCTGGCCGGAGACGGTGGCGCCGACCGCCGCCCCGTCGGCCGCGGTCACCGTGCAGGCCAGTGCCGACGGGCGGTGGATCTCGATGCCCTGGCGGACCGCGTACGCGGAGCGCCCCTCGCCGGGGAGCAGCCCGCTGGCGACCAGCCAGACGCCGAGCCCGAGGGCGGCCGAGCCGGTGGCCGGGTCCTCCGGGACGCCGAGCCCGGGCACGAAGACGCGCGCGTGCGCGGTTTGCGTCTCGGCGTCCCAGGAGAAGACGCTGACATGCTCCACCCCGTACCGTTCCGCCGCCGCCGCGTTTACCTTGGCGCGGGCCACCGCGTCCGGGCGGACCGGAAGGTAGGGGAACTCCAGCCCGCAGCCGGCCACCCGGGGCGCCGGGCCGGCGTGGTCGTCCGCGGTGAGGCCGGCCATCTCCAGCAGCGGCTCCGGATCCAGCTCCGGCCCGAGGGTGGGGGTGCCGCCGGTCAGGGTGGCACCGGTCTCGCCGACCTCGATCGGCAGCACCCCGGCAGCGCACTCCTGGGTGATACTGCCCACACCGAACATGCCGCGCCGGCTGGCGGTGACCGCCGCGCCGACGCTGGGGTGCCCGGCGAACGGCAACTCGGCGGCCGGAGTGAAGATCCGGGCCCGGTAGGTGGCCCCGACCTGGGTGGGCGGCAGCACGAACACCGTCTCCGAGAGGTTGAACTCCAGCGCGAGCGCCTGCATCTGTTCGGTGGCGAGCCCTTCGGCGCCGAACACCACGGCCAGCGGGTTGCCGGCGAACGGGCGATCGGTGAAGACGTCCACGATCTCGTAGGCCAAGGTCGACATGTTGATAAACACTAGGCGCTTAGGCTGGTGCCCGTGAGCACGCCGAACCGGGTCTACATCGCCCGACTCGCCGGAGTCGCCGTCTTCGACCCGAACGGTGACCAGGTGGGTCGGGTGCGTGACGCGGTGGCCCGGATCCGGCCGACCCAACGTCCCCCCGAGGTGGTGGGTCTGGTCGCCGAGATGCCGATGCGCCGGCGGATCTTCCTGTCCATCAACCGGATCACGTCCATCGACGCGGACGCGGTGGTGCTCGGTACCGGCACCCTCAACCTGCGCCGCTTCGAGAAGCGCCCCAACGAGCTGCTGGTGCTCCAGGAACTGCTGGACCGGCGGGTCCAGCTCGAACCGGGCGGGCAGCCGGGCGCGGTGGTCGACGTGGCGATGGAGTGCAGCCGGGGTGGTGAGTGGTCGCTGTCCCGGGTCGCCGTCCGCGAGCAGACCGGCCGGCTCACCCGTCGCGGCCACCTGCACCAGGTCGAGTGGGACCGGGTGCGCGGGCTGAGCGGCATCGCCGCCAACCGGGGTACGGCCAACCTGCTCGCCGTACTGGAGGACATGCGCCCGGCCGACCTGGCCAACGCCCTGCAGGACCTGCCCGACGCGCGGCGCAACGAGGTCGCGGCGGCGCTGGACGACGAACGCCTCGCCGACGTGCTCAGCGAACTGCCGGAGCACGACCAGGTGGAGATCCTCGCGGCGCTGGACCGGGAACGGGCCGCCGACGTGCTGGAGGAGATGGACCCGGACGACGCCGCCGACCTGCTCAACGAGCTGCCGCCGCCGGAGCAGGACGTGCTGCTGGACCTGATGGAGCCGAACGAGGCCGACCCGGTCCGCCAGTTGCTGCGCTACGCCTCCGGTACGGCGGGCAGCGTGATGACCTCCGAGCCGGTGATCCTGCCGCCGGACGCCACCGTCGCGGAGGCGCTCGCCCGGATCCGGGAGGAGCAGCTCTCCCCGGCCGTCGCGGCCCAGGTGTTCGTGGCCCGCGCCCCGATGACCACGCCCACCGGCCGCTACCTGGGCATGGTGCACTTCCAGCGGCTGCTGCGGGAGCCGCCGGCGGAGATGCTCGGCGGGGTGGTGGTCAACGACATCGACCCGCTGCGGCCGACCACCCCGCTGCCGGAGATCACCCGCCGGATGGCCACCTACGACCTGGTCGCGATGCCGGTGGTGGACCGCAACAACCGGCTGGTCGGTGCGGTCACGGTCGACGACGTGCTCGACCACTCGCTGCCGCGCGACTGGCGGGACCGGGACGCCGTACCGGCCCCGGGCCCCGCCGAGGCGACGGGCGGAGCCGAGGGGACGGACGGCACCGATGGCTGACCAGCGACGGGCCGAGCGACTGGACCAGCCGCGCGAGCCCCGGGGCCTCAAGCTGCCCCGGTTCGACCCGGAGGCCTTCGGCCGGTGGTCCGAGGGGATCGCCCGGGGCATGGGCACGGCGAACTTCATCGTCTACATGACGGTGGTCATCGCGCTCTGGTTCGGCTGGAACACCCTGGCGCCGGCGCACCTGCGCTTCGACCCGTACACCTTCACCTTCCTCACCCTGATCCTGTCGTTGCAGGCCTCGTACGCGGCCCCGCTGATCCTGCTCGCGCAGAACCGGCAGGCCGACCGGGACCGGGTGGCGCTGGAGGAGGACCGGCGGCGGGCCACCCTGCAGAAGGCCGATACGGAGTACCTGACCCGGGAGATCGCCGCGCTGCGGATCGCCATGGGTGAGGTGGCCACCCGGGACTTCCTCCGCTCCGAGCTGGCCCGGCTGGCCGAGGAGCTGGACGAGGCGGCCCAGCGCCGGCAGCGGCTGGAGCGCCGGCAGCAGGAGAAGGCGGTCCGGCGGGGCGGTGAGGGCCTCGACGAGCCCCGCGACGACCTGGACGGCGACTACGCCCGCGACGGCCGCCCGGACGGCTGACCGGCGCGCCGACCCGGCCCCATCGATTCGCTCACACCGGCCCCGCTGGCGGCGGCGACGGATCACCGCCGACGTAGCATTGCGAGCATGTCAGCTCCCGTCAGCACCATCTCCGACGCGATCCAGGCCGCCCTGGCCACCGTCAACGACCCGGAGATCCGCCGCCCGATCACGGACCTCGGCATGGTCCGCTCCGCCGCGGTCGGCGACGACGGCGTCGTACGCGTCGAGCTGCTGCTCACCGTCGCCGGCTGCCCGCTGAAGGACAAGCTGCGCTCCGACATCACCGCCGCCGTGGGCGCCGTCCCCGGCGTGACGGGCGTCGAGATCGAGTTCGGCGTGATGAGCCCCGAGCAGCGCCAGGAGCTCCAGTCGAAGCTGCGCGGCGGCAACGCCACCGAGGAGCCGGTGATCCCGTTCGCCCAGCCCGGCTCTCGGACCCGGGTGTACGCGGTGGCCAGCGGCAAGGGTGGCGTCGGCAAGTCGAGCGTGACGGTCAACCTGGCCGCCGCGCTGGCCGCCCGGGGCCTCTCGGTCGGCGTGGTCGACGCCGACATCTACGGCCACTCGGTGCCCCGGATGCTCGGCGCGGACGGCCGCCCGACCCGGGTCGAGGACATGATCATGCCGCCGCAGGCGCACGGCGTGAAGGTGATCTCGATCGGCATGTTCACCCCGGGCAACGCCGCCGTGGTGTGGCGCGGCCCGATGCTGCACCGGGCGCTGCAGCAGTTCCTCGGCGACGTCTACTGGGGCGACCTGGACGTGCTCCTGCTCGACCTGCCTCCGGGCACCGGCGACATCGCCATCTCGGTCGCCCAGCTGCTGCCGAACGCCGAGATCCTGGTGGTGACCACGCCGCAGGCCGCGGCCGCCGAGGTCGCCGAGCGGGCCGGCGCGATCGCCCTGCAGACCCACCAGCGGGTGGTCGGCGTCATCGAGAACATGGCCTGGCTGGAGCTGCCCGACGGCTCGCGGATGGAGGTCTTCGGCGCCGGTGGCGGCCAGGCCGTGGCCGACTCGCTGAGCCGGACGATCGGCGCGCAGGTGCCGCTGCTGGGCCAGATCCCGCTCGACACCCGGGTCCGCGAGGGCGGCGACGCCGGCAACCCGATCGTGCTGGCCGAGCCGGACGCCCCGGCCTCGAAGGCGCTGGCCCAGGTCGCCGACCGCCTCGCCGTCCGCCGCGAGTCCCTCCTCGGCAAGCCCCTCGGCCTCAAGCCCGCCGGCCGCTGACCCCGCCCCACCCCACCCGCGCGCTCCGCGCGCCCCAAGATCCGCGCAGATACAGAGAAAGAGTGGCCTTCCGAGCGCGGGAGGCCACTCTTTCTCTGTATCTGCGCACTCCGCGCGCCGTGTCCGGGGCGGGCGCGCGAAGCGCGCGCGACCCGGGGGGCCAGGGGAAGTGGGTCAGGTGGCGTCGTCGTAGCTGGGGCGGGGGGCCGGGGCGGGCGCGCCGCCGGTGGCGGTGGCCTTGCGGCCGCCCCTGCCGCGCGGGTCGGCGGCGTCGGCGACGTCCTTGAGCTCGTTGTGCACGCCGGTCACGTCCGCCCGCAGGTTGTCGTAGACGCCCTGCAACGGCTTCCGGATCGCCTGCTCGTCCTCTTCGCTGAGCAGGTGCTTGCGGATGAACGCCTTGGGGTGCAGGTCCTCCAGCTGGATGTCGGTGCCCAGCTCGCGGCTCAGGTCACCGGTCGCGTTGCGGGCCATGCCGCGCAGGTTGCGGACCATCCGCAGGCCGTCGTTGATGACGTTCGGCAGCCGGTCACCGAAGATCAGCAGCGCCAGGAGCAGCAGCGCACCGATCTCCCACCAGTTCAGGTTGTCGAGCACTGCTGGGGCCTCCTCGTCGGCGTCAAGGCAAGACTACGCACGTCGGGTGCCCGGCCGGGAGGGGGTGACCGGTCCTCACTTGGCGTCTGCGGCGAGCGTCACCGAGGTGTTCTGCCGGGACGATCCCCGCCGGTACTCCACCGTCACCACCGATCCCGGCGCGAACTTGCGTACCAGCGCGATCAGGTCGGTCGGCTCGGTCATCGGGCGGCCGTTCAGCTTGAGGATCACGTCCCCGGCCTTCAGCCCGGCGCCGGCCGCCGGCCCGGACGGCTCCACCGCCGCCAGCCGTACGCCGGCGCCGCCGGTGATCGTGCCGGCGCCGCCCACCTGCGCGCCGATCACCGTACGGCGGGCCTTGCCGGTGCCGATGATGTCCTGCGTGATCCGCTTGGCCTGGTTGATCGGGATGGCGAAGGCGAGGCCGATGTTGCCCGCCTCCTGCCCCTCGGCGACCAGTGACTTGATCGTGGAGTTGACCCCGATCACCCGGCCGGCGGAGTCGACCAGCGGGCCGCCGGAGTTGCCGTGGTTGACCGCCGCGTCGGTCTGGATCGCCGCGTAGTAGCGGACCGGGCCACCGGGATCCCCGGCCTGCATGGTGCGGTCCAGGGCGCTGACGATGCCCGCGGTGACGGTGTTGGCCAGCGAGAGCGGCGAGCCGATGGCGAGCACCGGGTCGCCGACCGCCAGCGCGTCGGAGTCGCCGAACTCCACCGGGCGCAGCCCGCTGCGGCTGACCTTGATCACCGCGATGTCCGACTCCGGGTCCTGGCCGACAACCGTGGCCGGCGCGGTGCTGCCGTCGTTGAACACCACCGAGGCCCGGCCGGTGGCGCCGGAGACCACGTGGTCGTTGGTGATCACGTGCCCGTCGGCGCTGACGATGAAGCCCGAACCCTCGCTCACCCCGCCCAGGCTGGACACCCGGACGGTCACCACGCTGGGCAGGACCTTCTCGGCGACCCCGGCCAGCGACTCGGGGCGACGCTGGGCCAGGCCCGGCGCCTCGGCCGGCCGGGCGCCGAGCGCCACCCCGCCCCCGGCCCCGCCGCGGACCGCGAAGGCGTACCCGAGGGCGCCGCCGAGGGACCCGGCGAGCAGCGCGGTGATCAGCGGGACGAGCAGCAGCTGGCGCAGCTTCGGCCGGCCCGGGGCGTCCGGGTCGCTGACCGGTTCCGGCGCGGCCCCGGCGTCGGGGGCGCCCGGGATGACCACGGCGGCCGGCGCGTACGGGTCCCGCCACGGGTCGGCCAACGCGTCGGACCACCAGGGCGATGTCGTCCCGCCCGGGGCGCCGTGCGGCGCCGTAGGCGGCCCCACCGGCGTCGCCCCGGCCGGCGGTCCCGCCGGTGCCGGAGTCCCGCCGGGCTGGCGCCAGTCCCAGCCGTCGGTCACGTCGGTGCCTCCCAGTCCGTCCCCCGACCCCCCGTGCCGCGTGGTGCGGCGGCCGTCGCGAAACGAGGGATACCGCTTCCAGGATTGCACGGATGAGCCGGATGGCATCAGCTCTTGCCGGGCGTGATCGTCGACGGCGGACGGCGCGGCTGCGCGCCGGAAGGCTCGCCTCTAGGCTCATACCGCCAACCCGCCCCCCGCACCACTCCCGCCGCCCGGAGGTGTCCCATCGCCACGGTCGCCAATTCCGGCACTCCGACGGCGCAGGCGCTGCAGTTCGCCGAGTCGTACGTCGGCGAGGACCTCGTGCTGCGGACCGCCCGCAGCCTCGCCCGGGAGGTGGGCCTCGACGCGGTGACGCCCGGGGCCGGGGCGGCGCTGCGCCTGCTCGCCGCCGCCGGCAACGCCCGGGCGGTGGTGGAGATCGGCACCGGCACCGGGGTCAGCGGCGTCTGGCTGCTGCGCGGGATGCGGGCCGACGGGGTGCTCACCACCATCGACCTGGAGGTCGAGCACCAGCGGATCGCCCGGCGCATCTTCGTCGAGGCCGGCTTCCCGTCGGGGCGTACCCGGATCATCACCGGCCGGGCGCTGGACGTGCTGCCCCGGCTCGCGGACGGCGCGTACGACCTGGTCTTCGTCGACGCCGAGGCGACCGGTTTCGCCGCGTACGTCGACGCCGCGCTGCGGCTGCTGCGACCCGGCGGGGTGCTGGCCCTCAACGGCACCCTGGCCGGCGGGCGGATCGGCGACCCGGCCGCGCGGGACGCCGAGACGGTGACCGTCCGCGAGACGATCAAGGCGCTCCGGGAGTCCGAGCACTGGATCCCGGCGCTGCTGCCGGTGGGGCACGGCCTGCTCGCCGCCGTGAAGTGCTGACCCGCCGCCGACGGCCCGGCCCGGCGTCCGCCGCGCGCCGGCCGGGACCGCCGGCTCAGTCCAGCGTCGCCAGCCAGCGCAGCAGTCCGCGTACGCCCCAACCGGTCGCGCCCCGGGTCAGTTCGGCGTCGTCGCCGTCGGCCCAGGACGGCGCGGACATGTCGATGTGCAGCCACCGGTCGCGCAGGTCGCCGGTGAACTCGCGCAGGTAGAGCGCGGCGGTCACCGAGCCGGCGCCGACGGCGGGCGAGCTGTGCAGGTCCGCCAGGTCACTGCCGAGGTGCTCGACGTAGTCGGCGGCCAGCGGCATCCGCCAGGCGGCCTCGCCGGCGGCGTCGACGGCGGCCAGCAGGTCGGCGGCGAGCTGGTCGTTCTCGCTGTAGAGGGCGCCGGTGCGCTTGCCGAGCGCGACCGCGTTGGCGCCGGTCAGGGTGGCCAGGTCGATCAGCAGGTCCGGCTGGAGCTCCCGGACCGCGTACGCCAGCGCGTCGGCGAGGACCAGCCGGCCCTCGGCGTCGGAGTTGGTGGTCTCGCTGGTCAGGCCGCCGTAGTGGCGGACGATGTCGCCGGGGCGGAACGCCGACCCGCTGACCATGTTCTCCGCCAGCGGGGCGAGCGTGGTGATCCGCACCGGCAGCCGCAGCGCGGCCGCGCCCAGCGTCGCCGCGACCACCGCGGCCGCGCCGGCCATGTCCTTGCGCATCAGCTTCATCGCCGGCACCGGCTTGATCGAGATGCCGCCGGTGTCGAAGGTGATGCCCTTGCCGACCAGCACCACGTGGGTGCGGGCGTCGGCGGGCCGCCAGTCCAGCTCCACCAGGCGGGGGGTGCTGGCCGAGCCGCCGCCGACGGCGAGGATGCCGCCGAAGCCCTCGGCGGCCAGCTCCTCGGGCCCGCGTACCCGCAGGTGCAGGTCGGGCTCGTCGGCCGCGGCGGCCTCGACCTGCGCGACGAACCACTGCGGGTTCTTCACCGAGGACGGGGTGTTGGTGAGGTCCCGGGCGAGCCGGGTCATCCGGGCGGTGGTCTCGGCCACCTCGACCGCGTCGCGGTACGCGTCCGGGTCGTCGACCAGCAGGTCCACCCCGGTCAGGGCGGGCGACTCACCGGCCTCGGTCATCCGGAACCGGTAGGAGGCGAGCAGCAGCCCCTCGACGAGGGCGCGGACGGCCTCCGCGCCGGTGCCGGTCGGCACCGAAAACGTGATGTGCGTCTCATCCTTGCCGGCGCGGGTCAACGCCGCCCCGGCGGCCCGCCAGGCCCGGTCGGCGCCGTCGCCGATGCCGAGCAGCAGCAGCCGGGCCGGAGTACGGGCCGGGCGCAGGTGCGCGTACGTCTCACCGGCCCGGCCGGTCAGCCGGGTGGCCGGCAGCAGGGCGGTCGCCTCCGCCAGCACCTCGTCGGGCAGGGCCGGCCCGGTCGGGGCCAGCGTCGCCGGGGTGTCGCCCCCGTCGGTGTCGGCCCCGGCGCGGACGGGCAGGACGAGGGTGTCGAGCCGGTCCGGACCGGCTGACAGACGGATGGCGAGCACGCTGGACCGTACCTCCGGGAAAGGATCGTGGTGCGGGGCCTGGCCACCCGCGTACACAGGTGAAGACCCTGAGCCACCGGCCGTGGCCGGTGGCTCAGGGATACGACGAACCGCCCGCGCGTCGCCGCGCGGCCTGTCGGTCGATCAGCCGGCGGCCGCCTTGAGGGCGTCACCGAGTGCATTGGCCTCGTCGGGAGTCATCTCGACGACGAGCCGGCCACCGCCCTCCAGCGGGACCCGCATGACGATGCCCCGGCCCTCCTTGGTGACTTCCAGCGGACCGTCGCCCGTCCGCGGCTTCATCGCCGCCATGTTGTCTCCCCTCAGACCTGTATCAGGGTCGGTGGGTTGCCCCACAGCCACTTCGTCACGACCACCCGCAACGTACGCGGAGGTGTCGACCAACGATTTTCCCTGATGAACACCGCCGGACCCAAACCGGAGCAGCATTGATGTAACAGCATCTAGCTTATCTTGAGAAGGCCTGTCACAATGTGCGGTCATGCAGGCACGGTCGGCACTCTTCGACCTGTACGGCGACTACCTCCGACCGAGGGGTGGCCGTGCACCGGTCGCCGCCCTGGTGAAGCTGCTGGCGCCGCTCGGGATCGCTCCTCCGGCCGTGCGCACCGCGGTCTCCCGGATGGTCCGCCAGGGCTGGTTGGACCCGCTCCGGCTGGCCACCGGGCCGGGATATTCGATCACACCGAAGGCCGCCCGGCGACTCGACGAGGCGGGCGCCCGGATCTACCGCACCGGCCGGGTCACCTGGGACGGCCGGTTCGACCTCCTGGTGCTCCAGACCCCGACCGCCCGGCGGGACCGGCAGCGCCTCGCCGCCAACCTGGCCTTCCTGGGCTACGGCACCCTCGACGAGCACACCTGGGTGGCCACCCGGGCGAGCGAGGACGTGGACCTGCTCCTGGAGGAGGCGGGCGTGCGTTACGAGCGGTTCACCGCCGCGCACGCCGCCGGCACGCCGGGCGCGATGGGGGTGGTCCGCCGGGCCTGGGACCTCACCGAGATCGGCCACGCGTACGAGCGGTTCGTCGCCGAGCAGCGTCCGCTGCTGTCCGGGGTGACCGTGCGCAGCGGCGACGAGGAGGCGTACGCGGCCCGGTTCCGGCTGGTGCACGCGTGGCGTACCTTCCTGTTCCGGGACCCGCAGCTGCCCCCGGCGCTGCTCCCGGAGCGCTGGCCCGGCACCGCCGCGGCCAGCTTCTTCGACCGGCACGCGGCCCGGCTGCGGCCGGCCGCCGACCGGTACGTCGAGCACTGCCTCGACGCCAGCAACCGCATCGCCCGACAGAAGGGTCGTTAGAAACGTGACCGAGCCGCTGCTCGTCGACCGCACCGACGCCGTGGTCACCCTGACGCTGAACCGCCCCACGGCGATGAACTCGCTCGACGTGGCGCTCAAGGAGGCGCTCCGGGACACCCTGGCCGAACTGGAGGCCGACCGTTCCTGCCGGGCCGTGGTGCTGGCCGGCGCGGGCGGGCAGTTCAGCGCCGGCCAGGACCTGCGCGAGCACGTGCAGACCCTCCAGTCGACCACCACGAACCCGCTGGACACCGTGCGGGCGCACTACAACCCGATCGCCGCCCGGCTGGCCAGCCTGCCCAAGCCGGTGGTGGCCGCGGTGCGCGGGATGGCGGCCGGGGCGGGCGCCTCGCTGGCGTTCCTCGCCGACTTCCGGGTCGGCGGCCCGAAAACGAAGTTCCTGATGGCGTTCGCCGGGGTGGGGCTGGCCGCCGACACCGGGGCCTCCTGGACGCTGCCCCGGCTGGTCGGCCACGCCAAGGCCGTCGAACTGCTGATGCTCGCCGAGCCGGTCGGCGCCGAGGAGGCCTGCCGGCTGGGCCTGCTGAACAAGCTGGTCGAGGACGACGAGCAGGTGCTGCCGACCGCGCAGGAGCTGGCCGCCCGGCTCGCCGCCGGCCCGACCGTCGCGTACGCGGCGATCAAGCGCCAGCTCTCCATCGCCGACGCGGGCACCCTCGCCGACGCCCTCGCCGCCGAGGCGCAGGCCCAGGCGATCTGCGGCGCCACCGCCGACCACAAGGCCGCCACGATGGCGTTCGTGGCGAAGCGCAAGCCGGTCTTCGAGGGCCACTGACGGTGCGGCCGCCGGCCCGGGCCGCCGGGCCGGGCCGGCGCTCACCGGGTCAGTCGTCCTCCTCCGGGTCCTGGTTCGCCTCGGCGCCCAGCACGAACGCCTGCATGGCCAGCTCGTCGCCGGACGGGGAGACGAACGCGGGCAGCTCGGCCGGGCCCAGCTCCTGCACGTACGACCAGAAGAGCCGGACCGCCTCGGCCCGGGAGTCCGCCTCGATCGGGAGGTCCAGGCTGACCAGCCAGGTGCGGCGCAGCGGCGGCGGGCCGAGCCGGTCGGCCAGCTTGCGGTAGATCCCGGCGTCCAGCGGGGTGACCGGCCCGGCGACCGGCACCTGGTCGGCCGGGGCCGGCTCGTCGAAGGCCCGCCGGGTGTACGTCACCACCAGCGAGTCCGCGCCCGCGCGGGCCACCCGACCCAGGGCCACCAGCCGGGGCGGCTCCGGCACCAGCACCGCCACCGGGTCACCGGGGCGCGGCCGGGACTCCCCGATCGGGGCGGGCAGCTCCAGGGTGTCGTGGTGGACGAGGCGTTCGGCGTCGTACCGGCCGGCCGGCAGGAGCACCGCCCAGGCGCCCTCAGCCGGCCCGTCGACGTCGGTCGTCCCGCTGGCGCGGTGGTCGGTCGCGGTCATGCCCCCATCTCATCACGGGCCGCCTGGGCGGCGGCCACGTGGCAGCCGGCCAGGTGATCGTCGACCATGCCGGTGGCCTGCATCAGCGCGTACGCGGTGGTGGGGCCGACGAAGCGGAAGCCGCTCTTCTTGAGGGCCTTGGCCATCGCGGTGGACTCCGGCGTCAGGGCGGGCACCGAGGCGAACGACTCCGGCCGGGCGGCCCGGGGCGGCGGCGCGTACGACCAGAGCAGCGCGGAGAGCCCGTCGGGCAGCTCCAGCGCGGCCCGCGCGTTCGCGATGGCCGCCTCGATCTTGGCGCGGTTGCGGACGATCCCCGCGTCGGCGAGCAGCCGGGCCACGTCAGCCTCGCGGTAACCGGCGACCCGCTCGATCCGGAACTCGTCGAAGGCCAGCCGGAACGCCGGTCGCTTGCGCAGGATGGTCAGCCAGGACAGGCCGGACTGGAACGCCTCCAGTGTCAGCCGCTCGTAGAGCGCGTCGTCGCCGCGCAGCGGCCGACCCCACTCGGTGTCGTGGTAGACGGCGTAGTCCGGGGTGCTCGACCCCCAGGCGCAGCGGGTCAGGCCGTCGGGGCCGGTCACCAGGTCAGTCACGGCGTACACGGTAGGCCAGGGCCCCGACAGGCCCGGCTGGGTCAGGGCAGCCGGCCCTGCTCGACCAGCCGCGCGAAGCGCTTCAGCGCCAGGGTCAGGCTCGCCTTGGAACCCGGCCAGAGCAGCGGCCACGCCACCCGGCCGGCCGGCCCGCCGGGCAGGTGGAACCACTCGTGCCAGACCACCTGGGTGCGGTCCCGGGCCAGCGGGGTGCAGCGCAGCACGCCGGGACCGCGGAGCAGCTTGCCGCAGTGCACGACGCCGACCTCGTACGGTGCGTCGACCCGGACCACCCGCATCTCGTCGCGCAGCACCGCCGGCCCGAGCGCGGTGACCGCCTCGACCAGGGTGCCCTCCCCGCCGTCGCCCTCGACGACGCGGACCCTGGTGAACGGGATCCACTCGGACTGCCGCTCCCAGTCGGTGAGCGCGGCGAAGACCCGGGGGGCGGGGGCGTCCACGATCACCGTGGCGGTGAACTCGCCGGCCCCGGGCTGGGCGGCCTCGCGCAGGCCGTCCACGCCCTCCGGGCCGGTCACAGCGACTCCGAGCGGACCCTGTCGCCGGGCCGCCCGCCGGCCGGGTCGGCAGCGGAGTCGGTGCCGTCGGAGCGGGGGTCGGTGTCCACGGCCGCGGTGCGCAGGGCCGGTGCGGCGTCGGCGGACGCCTCGGCCGGGGAGTCGGCGGCGGCGGTGCGCAGGGCCGGCGCGTCGAGCGGCTGGTCGGCGTCGTCGGCCGCCGGCCGGTCGGCGTCGAGCGGCCGGAGGGCGTCCGGGGCCGCCGCGCCCGGCTCGACGTCACGCGGCGCGTCGGTCGACCCGTGCGCCGGGGGCGCGGGGGCGCCCGCGTACCCGGGGGTGGGTTCGGTGGCCGAGGGTTCGCCGGCCGCCTCCTCGCGGGCCCGGCGCAGCGCGTCGGCGTCGGCCAGCCGGCCCTCGCGCAGCGCCGCGACCTCGGCCTCCAGCACGCCGATCAGCTCGGCCTTGTAGCCGATGTCGTAGGCGGCCCGGCGCATCGCCTGGTCGACCTGGGCCATCCGGTAGCCGCGCAGCGCGGTGTCGAAGCGGACCTCGCCGACGTCCGCCTCGCGCAGCGGGCGGCTGCCCGGCAGCGGCACGGCCCGGCCGTCCGGCTCGGCCGGCGCCAGGCCGGCGTCCCGGCCGGAGACCAGCACCGTCACGCCGAACACCACCGCCGCCACGGTCAACGCGATGACCAGTACGAGCAGAACCTGACCCATGGACAGATCGTGGCACGGCGACCGCCCCCCGAGCGACCCCAACCACCGCAGCGCCCCGGATCCCCTGGTGGCGTCCCGGCCCGGCGGCGCACCGGCCGACCGGATAGCGTCGTCAGCGGCCGGGGGACCCGGCCGGCGACGGCGGGAGGCGGGATGGCCGGGGCGCTGCGGCTCGGTGGGCGGACGTTCGCACCGGGCGAGCTGGTGGTGATGGCGATCGTCAACCGCACGCCGGACTCGTTCTTCGACCGGGGCGCGACCTTCGCTCAGGACAGCGCGCTGCGCGCGGTGGAGGCCGCGGTGACCGAGGGCGCGGAGATCATCGACATCGGCGGGGTGAAGGCCGGGCCGGGCGACGAGGTCGACGTCGCCGAGGAGATCCGGCGGACGGTGGACACCATCGCCGCCGTCCGGGCCGCCTTCCCCGAGGTGGTGATCTCGATCGACACCTGGCGGGCCGAGGTCGCGGTGGAGGCGGTGGCGGCCGGCGCCGACCTGCTCAACGACACCTGGTCCGGCGCCGACCCGGCACTGGCCCGGGTCGCCGCGCAGACCGGGGCCGGGCTGGTCTGCTCGCACGCCGGCGGGCTCGCCCCGCGTACCCGGCCGCACCGGGCCGCCTTCGAGGACGTGGTCTCCGACGTGGTCAGCACGGTGACCGGGCTCGCCGAGCGCGCGGTGGCCCTGGGGGTACGCCCCGACGGCATCCTGATCGACCCGGCGCACGACTTCGGCAAGAACACCCGGCACTCGCTGGAGATCACCCGCCGGCTCGACGAGCTGACCGGGACCGGCTGGCCACTGCTGGTGGCCCTGTCGAACAAGGACTTCATCGGCGAGACGCTGGACCTGCCGGTGCCGGAACGCCTGGAGGGCACCCTCGCCGCGACCGCCGTCTCGGCCTGGCTCGGCGCCCGGGTCTTCCGCGCCCACCAGGTGCGCCCCACCCGCCGGGTGCTGGACATGGTCGCCTCGATCCGCGGCGACCGACCCCCGACGCTCACCCGCCGCGGCCTGGCCTGACCGGCGCGGGCGTCAGGTCCAGCGGAGGATGTTCTTGCGCCAGGCGTAGAGGATGCCGAGCGCCACCACGGCCACGAAGATGCCCATCTCGGCGACGGTGACCAGGCCGAAGCCGGGGCGGTCGAAGACCAGCGCCCAGGGGAAGAGGAAGACCGCCTCGACCGCGAACAGGACGTAGAGGTACGCGTAGACGTAGTAGCGGATCTGCATCTGCGCCCAGTCGCCGCCGACCGGGTCGAGACCGCACTCGTAGCTGGTCCGCTTGCCCCAGGGATCGGCCGGACGGCCAGGACGTAACACCCGATTGGCCGAGAACGCCGTAACGAAGAAGAGAGCGCTGGCGAGCAGGAGGAGCCCGAGCGTCGCGTACGAGCCCAGGTAACCGGTCACGGTGGATCAGCCTACCGGCCACCGGTCCCGCCCGACCGGCCCGGGAGGCGTACCGAACACGTTACGAATTTGTTTCCCGGTGGGACTAGTGCCCCCCGGCAACTGTTACCGAATAATGAAGGCGCACCCAGTGTCACGGAGGACAGATGGCCCGCGTGGACGTACGCCCCGGTCGGCGGGCGCTCGCCTGGCGTACCTCCTCGCTGGTAGCGGCCTCGCTGGCCACCGGGCTGGCGGTCGCGCTCGCGACCGCGCCGGGCCTGGCCACCGCCTCCCCGACGGTGCTGCGGGTGGTC
This sequence comes from Micromonospora sp. CPCC 206171, assembly GCF_036906755.1. Classification (NCBI taxonomy): domain Bacteria; kingdom Bacillati; phylum Actinomycetota; class Actinomycetes; order Micromonosporales; family Micromonosporaceae; genus Micromonospora; species Micromonospora sp. CPCC 206171. The sequence continues at coordinate 402,273 of NZ_JBAKHT010000003.1, forward strand.
ACCGCCGCGACCGACGCGACGACGCCGGGTGGCGAGCCGACGGACGAGACCACTCCGCCGGTCGAGCCGACCGCCACCGAGCCGCTGCCGACCACCGCGCCGCCGACGCTGCCTCCCGACCCGGAGCCGACCACCCCGGCACCCGAGCCGACCACGGCCACCCCGACGACGACCGCCCCCGGCAACCCCGCCCCGACCACCACCGCGCCGACCACCACCGCGCCCGCCCCGCCGCCGCCCCCGCAGGGTGGCGGCGGCCGGCCGGTGCCGCCGGGCGACCCCGCGCCGAGCCAGCAGGACACTGGCGGCCTCGGGGTACGGGTCACCACCCGCGACATCGTGCTCGGCCCCGGCTACTGGAACGCCCGGAGCACCACCACCACGCTGCGGGTGACCATCGCCAACACCGGGACGCTGCCCGGGCGGGTCCACCTCGCCTACACCCTGCCCGCCGGGCTGACCGACGCGGGCACCCCGGGCTGCGCCGCGGTGGGCGGCGGCAACTGGCGGTGCGGCGAGTGGGCCGCCGCCCCGGGCGCGAAGTTCACCAGCCTGATCCGGGTCCGGGTCGACGGCCGGGCGTGGCGGAGGATGCCCCTCAGCGGCTCGGTCCGGGCCACCGCGTCCGGCGCGGGGACGGCCACGGCCGCGGACAACGAGGGCTTCGCGGTCCTCTTCCCGCCCGGCCCGCCGGTGTCCGGGATGAGCCTCGGCGCCGACGAGGTGGCCTTCGACATCAGCGGCGGCCCGGCCGAACTGGGCGTCCGGCTGGGCAACACCGGCCGGGTGGACGCCGCGGGACGGGTCGAGGTGGTGCTGCCCGACGGGGTCAGCGTGCTCGCCACGCCCGGTTGCGAGGTGGTCTCACCGACGCGTACCCGGTGCGACGCCGGGACCGTGGCGGCGGGCCGTACCGCCACCCTGCGCCTACCGGTCGCCGCCACCCCGCAGGCCCAGCGCGAGGCGCCGCTGGCCGGAGCGGTGATCGCCCAGCTCGACCCGCGCTCCGGGCGGACCCGGCAGATGCAGATGAGCTTCCGGATCACCGCGGCGGTGGCGCTGGCCACCCCACCGGCGGCCACCCCGGTCCCCACCGGCTCGCAGGGCGTGATCGCCGCGGCCGGCCAGACCTCCGACGGGGGCGCGATGACCTCGGCGCAGCGGATCGCGGTCACCCTGATCGTGGTCTCCGGGCTGCTGGTGGTGCTGGCGCTCGCGCTGGCCACCACCTCGTTGCGGCGGCGGCTGAGCGGGCCGGTGCCGGACCCGTCGGCGAATCCGGCATCCGACTGAACCGGCCGACCCGGTAAGGGTCGGCGGCCGTGATCTCGATTACGGCGGTCACCCCGAAACGGACCACAACCGGACGAACAACCTTCGGATTCGTTCCCACTCGTCGGACCTCCACCAAGGATGCCCTAACGGCTCGACGTAGGCTCTGGGGTGAGAATCGACAGCGGGCCGGACCTGCCACGGGCGGATCGGCGCAGCGGCGCGTCAAGGAGGTCACGTGGCGGGGCAAGGCCGGGTCACCATCAGGTTCAGCCGCCCGCGCGACGGGGCTGAGCGAAGCGAGGTGCAGGCGTGACCAAGCAGATCCGTCAACTGGACCGGGTGGTCATCCGGTTCGCCGGTGACTCCGGCGACGGCATGCAGTTGACCGGCGACCGGTTCACCTCGGAGACGGCGCAGCTGGGCAACGACATCTCCACGTTGCCCAACTTCCCGGCCGAGATCCGGGCGCCCGCCGGCACGCTGCCCGGCGTGTCCAGCTTCCAGGTGCACTTCGCCGACTACGACATCCTCACCCCGGGCGACGCGCCGAACGTGCTGGTGGCGATGAACCCGGCGGCGCTCAAGGCCAACCTGGCCGACCTGCCCCGCGGCGCGGACATCATCGTCAACACCGACGAGTTCACCCGGCGCAACCTGGCCAAGGTGGGCTACGAGTCCAGCCCGCTGGACGACGACTCGCTCGCCGGCTACGTGGTGCACCCGGTGGCGCTGACCTCGATGACGGTCGGCGCCCTCGCCGACCAGGCGGTGTCCAAGAAGGACGCCGAGCGGGCCAAGAACATGTTCGCGCTGGGCCTGCTCTCCTGGATGTACTCCCGGCCGTACGAGTCGACGCTGCGCTTCCTGGAGCGCAAGTTCGCCGCCCGTCCGGAGCTGGTCGCCGCGAACGTGGCCGCCTTCCGGGCCGGCTGGAACTTCGGCGAGACCACCGACTCGTTCTCCGTCCGGTACGAGGTGAAGCCGGCCAAGATGCTGCCGGGCACCTACCGGAACATCACCGGCAACGCGGCGCTCTCGCTCGGCCTGGTGGCCGCCGGCGTCCGCTCCGGGCTGCCGGTGTTCCTCGGGGCGTACCCGATCACCCCGGCGTCGGACATCCTGCACGAGCTGAGCAAGCACAAGCGGTTCGGCGTCGTCACCATGCAGGCCGAGGACGAGATCGCCGCGGTCGGCGCCGCGCTGGGCGCCTCGTACGGCGGTGCGCTCGGCGTCACCACCACCAGCGGCCCGGGCGTGGCGCTCAAGAGCGAGACGATCTCCCTCGCGGTGGCGCTGGAGCTGCCGCTGGTCATCGTCGACGTGCAGCGGGCCGGGCCGTCGACGGGCATGCCCACCAAGACCGAGCAGGCCGACCTGAACATGGCGCTGCACGGCCGGCACGGTGAGGCCCCGGTCGCCGTGATCGCGCCGAAGTCGCCCTCCGACTGCTTCCACGCGGCGCTGGAGGCGGCCCGGATCGCGCTGACCTACCGCACCCCGGTGATCCTGCTCTCCGACAACTACGTCGCCAACGGCTCCGAGCCGTGGCTGCTGCCCGACGTGGAGTCCCTGCCCGACCTGCGGGTCGAGTTCGCCACCGAGCCCAACGGCGAGGACGGCACCACCTTCCTGCCCTACCTGCGTGACCCAGAGACCCTGGCCCGGCCGTGGGCCATCCCGGGTACGCCGGGGCTGGAGCACCGCATCGGCGGCCTGGAGAAGGCCGACAAGACCGGTGACATCTCGTACGACCCGGCGAACCACGACTTCATGGTGCGGACCCGGGCGGCCCGGATCGAGACGATCCCGGTGCCGGACGTCGAGGTGGAGGACCCGGACGGCGACGCCCGGGTGCTGGTGCTCGGCTGGGGCTCGACGTACGGGCCGATCGGCGCGGCCTGCCGGGGCCTGCGCCAGCGCGGCCTGTCGATCGCGCAGGCGCACCTGCGCCACCTGGCGCCGATGCCCGCCAACCTCGGCGAGGTGCTGCGCTCCTACGACCGGGTGGTCATCCCCGAGATGAACCTGGGCCAGCTCGCCCACGTGATCCGGGCCAAGTACCTGGTCGACGCGATCGGCTACAACCAGGTCCGCGGCCTGCCGTTCACCGCCGCCGAGCTGGAGACGACGCTGGAAGAGGTCCTGAAGAATGTCTGAGCCCGTCGCCCTGAAGCTCACCGCCAAGGACTTCAAGTCCGACCAGGAGGTGCGCTGGTGCCCCGGTTGCGGTGACTACGCGATCCTGGCGGCCATTCAGCAGTTCATGCCGGAGCTGAACATCGCCCGGGAGAACACCGTCTTCGTCTCCGGGATCGGCTGCTCGTCGCGCTTCCCGTACTACATGAACACCTACGGGATGCACTCGATCCACGGCCGCGCCCCGGCGATCGCCACCGGCCTGTCGGTGTCGCGGCCGGACCTGTCGGTCTGGGTGGTCACCGGCGACGGCGACGCGCTGTCGATCGGCGGCAACCACCTGATCCACGCGCTGCGCCGCAACGTCAACCTCAAGATCCTGCTGTTCAACAACCGGATCTACGGCCTGACCAAGGGGCAGTACTCGCCGACCTCCGAGGTCGGCAAGGTCACCAAGTCGACCCCGGTCGGCTCGGCGGACGCCCCGTTCAACCCGCTGTCGCTGGCGCTGGGCGCGGAGGCCACCTTCGTCGGCCGCACCATCGACTCGGACCGCAAGCACCTGCAGTCGGTGCTGCGGGCCGCCGCCCAGCACCAGGGCTCCGCGTTCGTGGAGATCTACCAGAACTGCAACATCTTCAACGACGGCGCGTTCGACCAGCTCAAGGAGCCGGCCACCCGGGACGACTACCTGATCCGGCTGGAGCACGGGCAGCCGATCACGTTCGGCAAGGACGGGCAGTTCTGCGTCGTCCACCCGCCGGGCGGGTTCGGGCTGGAGGTCCGGGAGACCGCGGCCACCGCGGCCGAGGAGATCGTGGTGCACGACGCCGGAGTCAACGACCCCGCGTACGCCTTCGCGCTGTCCCGGCTGCCCGGTCTCGACCTGCGCAACACCCCGATCGGCGTGTTCCGCTCGGTCGACCGCCCGTCCTACGACAGCGTGGTGCAGGAGCAGGTGGCCGCCGCCAAGGGGAAGGTCACCGAGACCCCCGAGCAGCAGCTCGCCGGTCTCCTCGCCACCGGCGACACCTGGACCATCCTCTGACCCCAGCCCCACCCGCTTACCGAGAAAGAGTGGCTGTTCCCGACGGAACAGCCACTCTTTCTCGGTAATTGCGTCCGGGGGCGGGCCCGGGGGGTCAGGGGTGGGTGGCGGTGGCTTGGGGGCGGTCGTCGCGGACGTGGACGAGCATGTCGCCGGTTTCGATGACCGCGCCGGCCCGGTCCGCGAGGGTGACCACCTTGCCGCGGCGGACCAGGGCGATGACCAGGGACTCCAGTTCGCGGGGTGACTTGCCGACCTCGTGCCGCTCGGCGGAGCGCATCGCCAGCGCCATGCCCTGGCCGGGGGTGAGCAGGTCCTCCACCACGTCGATCAGCGGCGGCGCCGAGGTGGAGAGCCCCAGCAGCCGGCCGGCGGTGGCCGAGGAGACGATCACGTGGTGCGCACCGCTCTGCCGCAGCAGCGGGGCGTTCTCCGCCTCGCGGACCGCCGCGATGATCCGGACCTGGCCCGCGGTGAGCTGCCGCGCGGTGAGCGCCACCAGCACCGAGGCGTCGTCGCTGTCGGTCGCGATGATCACCGCCTTGGCGTTGCGGACGTGCGCCTCCTCCAGCACCGACGAGCGGGTGGCGGAGCCCTCGATGGCGACCAGGCCGGCGGAGGTCGCCTGCCGCAGCGCGGTGCCGCTGCGCTCCACCACCACGATCCGGGACTTGTCCAGGCCGTTCTCCAGCAGGGCGGAGACCGCGCTGCGGCCCTTGGTGCCGTAGCCGCAGATGATGACGTGGTCCTTCACGGTTCTCCTCCACCGCCCCAGCCGACGGCCGGTCCGGTACTGCTCGGTCAGGACTTCCAGGGTGGTGCCGACCAGGATGATCAGGAAGAGCACCCGGGCGGGGGTGATGAACAGGACGTTGACCAGCCGGGCCGACTGCGAGAACGGGGTGATGTCGCCGTACCCGGTCGTGGAGAGGGTGACCACCGCGTAGTAGGCGCAGTCGAGCAGGGTCAGCCCGTTCTCGTCGACGTCGCGGTAGCCGTCCCGGTCGAGGAAGACCACCGCGACGGTCAGCAGCACCAGGCCCACGGCGGCGGCCAGCCGGAGGCTCAACGCGCTCAGCGGACCGCGCCGCTGCGCCGGGAAATGGATCACCGTCGGTCCTGCTTCCCCCGGATCGCCTGCACGCCCACAACATAGCGGTTGAGCCGGCATCCGCACGCCGGGGTGGCCGACCGGGCGGGTGGGCGGGCACGACGACGGGCATGATGGGGGAAGTTCCGCCGACGCCGACCGCGAGGAGGCCCGCATGTCGTTGCTGCGCCGGGTGATCGGTGGGGTGCTGCGCCGGCTACGGTTGCGCCAGGGTCGGACGCTGCGCGAGGTCGCCGAGGCGGCCGGGGTGTCGCTGCCCTATCTCTCCGAGGTGGAGCGGGGGCGCAAGGAAGCTTCCTCCGAGGTGCTCGCCGCGATCTGCCGCGCCCTCGGCATCAACCTCTCCGACCTGCTCGAAGAGGCCCGCGACGACCTGCGCCGGGTCGAACGGCGGATCCCGGCCGCGCCCCGGGCCGCCCTGTCCCGGCTGGACCGGGTGCCGGCGGCCCGCGGCGAGACCGGTCCGACGGTCCGGATCGGCTTCCAGCCCGCCGGGGCGACGCCGCCGGTGTCGGCCGCCCCGACCTCCTTCCGGCACCCGGCCGGGCCGGTGCTGCGGCTGGGCGGGCCGATCCTGCACGTTGGCGGTCCGGCGTCGCCCGTCGGGTCGACCGTCGGCGGGGCGGGGCTGCGGGTCCGGTTGATCGCCTCCGCGCCGGCCGGGCGCCCCGGCCCGCGTACCTCCAGGATGCTGGCCCGCCGCCGGGCCCGACCGGGCCGGCGCCGGCTGACCGCGGTGTAGGCCCGCCGCGGTTCTGCCGTCGGCGGATCTGCCGCCGGCAGAAATCCTGGGGCCGCGACCGGTGCCGGGCGCAGGCTGGAGACGCCGGTTCCCGGGCGGTGCTCCTCGCCCGCCGGCGCCAGTCGGGAGGGCGGTCGCGATGATCGGGTACGACGTGCGCATGCTGGACGGCGGTCAGCCGACCTTCGGGGATCACGTGTTCGAGCGGCTGCTGCGGGAGCGGATCGTCTTCCTCGGCACCGAGGTCACCGACGACACCGCGAACCAGATCTGCGCGCAGATCCTGCTGCTCGCCGCCGAGGACAGCGAGCGGGACATCTTCCTCTACATCAACTCGCCGGGCGGCTCGGTGAGCGCGGGGATGGCCGTCTACGACACCATGCGCTACGTCCAGAACGACGTGGCCACGCTGGCGCTCGGCTTCGCCGGGTCGATGGGGCAGTTCCTGCTCTGCGCCGGCGCGGCGGGCAAGCGCTTCGCGCTCCCGCACTCGCGGATCATGATGCACCAGCCCTCCGGCGGGATGGGTGGCACCGCCGCCGACATCACCATCCAGGCGGAGAACATGCTGCACGTGAAGCGGACCATGCAGGAGCTGATCGCCCAGCACAGTGGTCGGACCCTGGAGGAGATCCAGCGCGACTGGGACCGGGACCGCTGGTTCACCGCCGAGCAGGCCCGCGACTACGGGCTGATCGACCAGGTGATCGCCCGGGTGGACCAGCTCGCCGGCTGACCGGCGGGCTGCCCTCCATGTCGACTGCACGGTGGACAGCCACGGTCCCGGCCCGGAGCGGACTCGCCCCCTCGATCGCGTCCGCCCGGCCGTGACCTGCGACCTCACTACAGATCGAGCCTATGCCGGGCGTCCGCGGCGCCGCTCAACAAGACGGCGCAGCGCTTTTGGAGCCAATCCTGTTACATGGCCGCCCGCCCCCCGGGTGGGGACGGGCGGCCATCGCCGCGGTCTCCCGCGCCGCGCTCACGGGTAACTGATCACCGGGCTGGTGCCGTAGCTGCCGACGACCGGGGTACCGACCTCGTTGACGGTCTTCTCGATGCCGCCGCTGCCGTCGAGGAAGACGGTCACCATGTCGTGGAAGCGGACCCCGGGCCGGTGCGGCGCCTCGATCGCCCGGTCGCAGCGGATGTCCACGCCCTGGTTGAAGTAGGAGTAGACGCCCAGCCCCCAGGCCTCGTGCTCGCGTACCCGGTCGCCGACCTTGTAGGACGCCCAGCCCCGGCCCGTGGGGCTGGTCCAGGCGGCCTGGCTCGGCGGGTCGTAGGGCAGCTCGCTCTGATAGAAGATCGTCCGGCCGCGCTCGCCGTTCCAGATGGTCTGGTAGCGCTGGTAGTGCTCCACGAAGAGCCCGTACGCCGTCACGTCGTCGCCGTTGACGATCACGCCGGTGCCGGCGGTGTTGGCCGTCCAGCCGATGCCGTTGCCGTGGTCGCCGCGCCAGGCCCAGACGTTGTCGATCAACGTGTGGTCGCTCTCCACCACCAGGCTGGTCCGCGCGCGGCCGACCCAGGGCCCGCCGATGCGGAAGAAGACGTCCTGCACCGAGATCGGATCGTCGGCGTGGTCGCGGCGGGAGTGCCGGTGGCCGATCTGGACCAGCACGTCCGACTCCGCCTCGCCGGCGTCGACCAGGATGCCGGCGATTCGGACCCCGTCGACGTCGGCGACCCGCAGCGCGGCGTCGCCGCCGGTCGGGGCGAGGCTCGGCATGCCGAGGCCGAGCACCACGGTGCCCGGGTGAATGACCCGCAGCGCGCGGTCCAGGCGGTAGACGCCCGGGGTGAGCAGCAGGTGCCGGCCGCGCGCCAGCTCCCGGTTGATCCGCTGCGCGTCGTGGCTCGGACGGGCGATGAAGAAGTCCCGCAGCGGCAGCGAGCGGGGCGTCCCACCGCCGGCCGCCCAACTGGTGCCGGCGGTGTCGTGGCGCAGCCCCGGCACGGCGACCCGCCAGCGGCCGGCGGCGTCCACGAACAGGTACGGCTTCTCCCGGGTCACCGGGCTGGTCGGCAACGTGGTGTACGGCGGGTTCGGGAAACCCTGGGCGGGCGCGCCGAGCACGCCGGAGAAGACCTGGTTCCAGACGCCGTTGGTCCAGTCGCCGCCCAGCTCGCTGTCGCGGGTCAGCCACTGCTGCTGGGAGCCGTTGATGGTGATGCCGTCCACCTTGGAGTCGGCGATGAAGCCGCCGCTGGAGTAGCCGCCGTTGCCCGGCTCCAGCCAGAGGATGCCCTTGACGTGCACCCGGCGCATCGGTGACGCCTGGGAGACGGCCCACTGGTTCGACCAGTCGGTGGGGGTGATGGCGAGGTTCTCCGCCGAGCGCCAGAAGTTGGTCAGCGCGGAGATGCCGGCCGGCGAGTTCGGGTCGGGCTGGCCGACGACGCGTACCGCGCCGTGGATCTCCACGTCGTCCGGATGCTCGCCGAGGCCGGCCACGGTCGTGTAGTAGCCCAGCCGGGCGTTCACCTCGTAGCGACCGGGCTTGAAGAGCACCGCGTACCGGTCGGCGCCCATCTCGTTGTGCTCCTGGCGGGCGAAGAGCCGGTCCACGGTGGACTGGATCTCGGCGGCCGGGGTGCTCGGGTCGTGGACGAAGACGTTCGGGCCGAAGTCGGGCTCGTCCTCGTGCTGGCGTGGAGGCGCGGCGGAGGCGGCGGTGGCGGGGGCGAGTCCCGCCGCGGCGGCGGTCGCGGCAGCGAGGGTGAAAAGCTGACGACGGGACGGGTGGAGGTGGGCTGTCATCGACCTACCTGTCGGTGTGGGGCTGCGGACCGGAGTCGTGAGAGCGCTCTCTCGGCGACACGTCGGGCAGCCGGGCTGACGTGGGTGGGGAATGAACTTGTTTCTACCCCGCCGTGCCGGATCGCGCCAGAGGGGACAGTCCTTGACAGGGGTATCGGAAAGCCTAGACTTACCGTTCGTGGCCACTTACCAAGGGCGGATGTTGGACGCCCTGGGCGACGCGACCCGGCGGTCCGTCTTCGAACTGCTCGCCGCCGGTCCCCGTTCCGTCGCCGAGCTCGCGGCCGAGCTGCCGGTCAGCCGTCCCGCGGTCTCGCAACACCTCAAGGTCCTCAAGGAAGCCCGACTCGTCTCGTCCACCGCTGTGGGCACCCGCCGCGTCTACGCGCTCGACCCACAGGGTCTGGCCGCCGTACGCGGCTACTTCGACCAGTTCTGGAACCACGCCCTGGCCGCGTTCGCGCACGCCGTGGAGCAACCGCCCGAGGAGACACCGTGACAACCGAAACCACCGGAGGGACCGTCGTACGCACCAGCGTCGAGGTCGCCGCCCCGCCCGAGCACGCCTTCACCGTCTTCACCGCCGGCATGGACCGCTGGTGGGAACGCTCGCACCACCTGCTGTCCGGCGAACTCAAGCAGGTCGGCGTCGACCCGCACGTCGGCGGACGACTCTGGGAGGAGAACGACGCCGGCGAGGTCTGCGTCTGGGGCACGGTCCTCGCCTGGGATCCGCCACGCACCTTCGCCTTCGCCTGGCTGATCGGCCCCGACTGGAAGGTCCCGCCACCGGACGCGACCGGCAGCCGGGTCACCGTCACCTTCACCCCCACCGAGACCGGCACCCGGGTCGACCTGGTCCACGACCGGCTCGACGCGCACGGGTCCGGCTGGGAGGGCGTCCGGGACGCGGTGGCCGGTGAGGGCGGTTGGCCGGCCGGGCTGCGGCTGTACGCGGCGACCGTCTGACCGGCGCGCTGCCGGGGGCCGGTCGGGCCGGTCCGGCCGACCCCCGCTGCCGCCGGATGCCCGCCCTCATCCATCTCTGTCGATGAGAGGATGCCGGCCAGTATGATCAACTGGTTGGACACCGCGTTGCTCGGCTGGAGGTGATTCGACTTGGGCACCGACATCGCCGGCTGCGTGGAGATCCGGCCACATGGCCCGGACACACCGTGGATCCTCGCCAGGATCGATCTGGACAGGCTTCCCCGCCACTACGACGCGTTCGGACTTCTCTTCGGGATCCGCAACTACGCGGGCTTCGAACCGGTCGCGGCCGCCCGAGGAATCCCCGAGGATGCCAGCGAAGCTGCCCGCGCCCTCCCTTGTCTGGATACCGGACACGGCCACACCTGGGTCACCTGGGCGGAGTTGGCGCGGATCGACTGGGAACGGCCGGCATCGAAGACGGACGACCGCCTACACGAGTACCGCATCACCAGCCAGGGCCTGGTCAAGCTCGGCAAGGCCAACGTGGGCACCGGCCTCGCCTGGCGGGCAGTCGCCGGCGAGCATGCCGATCCCCGGGGCAGCAGCCACCCGGAGGGCACCGAATGGCGCCGCGGCGATCGTCTCTGGCGGGTCGAGCGGCTCGTACAGGGCGACGTGCTGCGCACTGATCCGGAACTGCGGGCCGTCCTCGATGCCATGCATGAACTCGCTGAACAGCACGGTGACGACAATGTCCGGCTGGTGGTCTGGTTCGACAGCTGACATGTCCCTCGCCGCGTCGCCGGTACGACCTCGGCGACAGTTCAGGATGTCGGCAGTCGGCGGCTGCGCGGGCTAGGCCTGCTGGGCGGTCGATCGGTAACTGCGTAGCGTGCCGTTGCGCGTGTTGGGACACTGCGCCGGTGACCGGTGCTGCGCTGCCTCAACCGCTTCGACCTCGTGCCCTGCGGCCCGGGGACCTCGTCGTTGTCGCATCGCTGTCCGGGCCGCTCCATGCCGCTTACGAGCCCGACCTCGAGCAGGCGGTAATCGTGCTCGAGCGGATGGGATTCCGCGTGCATCGGGCACCGCTACTCGAAGCAGGGCGGCACCATTGGTGGAGCGCGGCTACGCCGGCGGAGATCGCCAGCGAATTCAATGCTCTTCTGCGTGATCCTGAGGTGCGCGCCATCATCGCGCATGACGGCGGCCAGACGGCGCTCGGCTACCTCGACCTGATCGACGTCGCGGCGATCGCTGCCGACCCCAAGCCGATCCTCGGCTACAGCGACATCTCGCTGCTGCATCTGGTGCTCTATGCACGCACGGGCCTGGTCGGCTTCCATGCCGACCTGGCCACGCCTGGACTCGGCGGGGCGTGGCAGGTTGCGCCCGCAGCGCGCCGAGCGGAACTTGAACAGCTCTACTCGGCGTTGCTGACCGGTACGGAGGCGATCGGTGCGCTGCCTGCCACCCCGTCGTGGGAGTGCTGGCGTGCCGGTCGTGCCGAAGGCCGGCTGATCGGCGGGGTGCTCAATCGCATCATGCGGGCGCAGGCGACGCGTTACGCGCTGCCGCTCGAATGGTTCGACGGCGCGGTGCTGTTCTGGGAGGAGATGGGCGGCCAGGCGTCGTGGGTGTGGAGCGATCTGCAGGTGCTGCGGCACGGCGGCATCCTCGATCGGATCTCCGGCATGGTCGTGGGCGTCCCGTACGCGATCGACGGGCTCGGGGCACCCGACGCGTCCCCGACCCTGCCCGAGATAGTCCTCGACGTCCTCGGCGACCGTGACATCCCGGTCCTGGGCAACGTCGAGTTCGGACACGCCGGCCCGAATCTGCCGATGCCGGTCGGCATCCGCGTCGGCCTCGATGCGCAGCAGCGGACGTTGTCGCTGCTCGAACCGGCGGTCCGGCCGCAAGCGGCAACGGGACCGGTCGGCTGAGCAACGCGGATCAGTGGGCAGACGGTCTCGGCAGCACCAGGGGAACCGCCGGCACCAGCCGGTCCTAGGCGGCACAGCGATCGGGCGCGCAGCGGGCCCGAAAGCCCCGGAAGGCGGAACAGTGATCGCTGATCAAGGGCCTGACGTGGTGCCCCCGGCAGGATTCGAACCTGCGACACACGGTTTAGGAAACCGATGCTCTATCCCCTGAGCTACGAGGGCGCGACGGCATAGCTTACCTGCCAGCGGATACCAGCGAGTACCCAGGAGTACCCTCCGTTGCCCACCGGTGTGGACTGCCGTTGCGCCGACCGGCGGAGCACACATGGAGCATGCGATCGTCGATCGGCTGGGATACGTGCCCGTCGCTGCTCAGCGCTGACCACTGCTGCCCGGCAGTGCCTACGACTCACCGAGCAGGTTTCGAGCAAAGCAACGACGATCAACAGGCCCGAAGGTCCGCCACCAGGGTGCGGTCCGCCAGGCTCCCGATCGGCAGAGTGAACTCCCGCCCTCGTCCACTCGTCGGCCGCCTCGCTGGCAACTGGACCTATCAGCGCCGAGCCCTCTACGGCAGCCTGGACCATCAGATCCGTAGGATTTCGTGGAGTTCCCTACGTCGCGCACGATGGTGGCCATGCATCCCGGACGGACTCCCGAAGCCCCCAGAGGCAAGGAGCTCGAGGACCTTGCCGTCGCTCTCATGTCGATGTCCGGCTACTACCTTTCGCCCCGTTTGGTGCAGCGACCGTATGGCGATGACGAGGTGCTCGAGCTGGATGCTCTCGCGGTCCGATTGACGGGGCGAGACGGGGCCACACACCGAGTGGTTGTCGAGGCCAAGAGTGGTACGAGCTGGGGCTACTCGCAGGTGTTTAAGCTGCTGGGGCAGAAGGTGTACCTGGGAGCCGGGCACGCGTTGTTCATCGTTTCGGGCTGCGAGGCGGACCGTGTCGACCGTGTCGACGATCGGTTTCGGGGCCTTGAGCTGCACGCGGTACACGTGCCTGGGACCGTACGCGGCGCCGCGGCTTGGCCTCTTTGGCTGAAGTTGGCAGATCGCGGGTTGATTCCGTCCGCCTCCCCACCGACTGCTGCAGCCCTCTCCAACGCGATACGTAGTGCGAGTCGGCGGCGGCTTGCCGAAGACACGTTGCGCCGTGCAGTGAGGAATTCAGGTCATTCCGCTGTTCTTGCGAATGCGGCATACCTGATCAAGGCATGCGACGACGTGGGGCTTATGGTGGCTGATCCTGGGGCTCGCCTCCTCGCCCTCTGGGCGATGAGGGACCGCTGGTGGTGGCTTGGTCAGGATGCCGCCGAGGAGGAGGCGCAGGGTATAGGCGGTTCCGCCCGAACACCTGATGGCGACCGCATTGTCGCAGAAGCCGGGAAGTCGATCAAGGCATATCCAATTGTACAGGCCATGCTCTTGGCAGGTCTGCGTGTTCAACTTGACATTCTCCTTGCGCTCACAGAGATAGCTATCGGGTCATCGTCTCGCTATCGACTGCGTGATTTGCCCGTTCGACTCGCACTTGCCGCCCGGGCGGTTCGCCAGTTGCCGGCCCCGGAGGCCGTGCCCTGGCTTACGCAACAAACGGTGTGGCACTGGGGCGGGGTGCTGGACCGACGCGACTTGGCGCAGCTGGCAACGGAGGCCGGCCTCTCTACGGATGCGGTCTTCTCTGTTTTCCCTGTCGTCGGCCGCTTGTTCCGAAATTGGAAGGCTGACATGCCTCCTGAGGAGACGCTGCGCCGCAAAAGCAAACGGAGAGAGCAGGGGGACCGCCCCGGGTTTGGTTGACTCGCGGGGTTGAGTGGTTCAGGCCGCGTGTGCGGGCCTG